>NZ_JAUZVL010000006.1:0-211845 GCF_031844545.1 Arthrobacter sp. AB6 | reverse complement strand
AAGGTGCCGGGCTTTTCCGTGTCATCGATTGCTGTGCAGATGGCGTTTTCGCGCCACATAACGGCAGGTGCGGAGCAATCGATGGGTTAAACGGGATAGCCCCGGTTCTCCGCAACGATACGAGTCATACGTTGCTTTGAACCGAGGCTATCTCTCCGTTCGCATCAGACCCGCCGGAGGCGTTTAGCGGATCCGTGAACAGTCTATGACAGCTTTGTCACAAAGCGCAAGCTGTTTGTTAGTTCTGCTGTCACAGGATTTTCCCGGCTAACGCGGGCCGGTGGTCGAGGGCTGAAAAGCGTGACTTTTGGGCGCAATGGGAACGGTGATCCCCGGAAGCGCAAGGGTTCTGCCTTTGCAACGGGCCAAAAGATACGCGTATGGCACCGCCTTCCTTGAGTGATGCTCCGTCTTCGTCCACATAGCTCCTGCCCGGTCTCGCGGATCGGGCTGCTCCCGGGTGACGCTGGCTCGGTGGACATCAGCGACTATCTTCAGCGCCGCGGAGGCGTGGCCCGGACATCACACCTGGAAAAGGCCGGATTTGGACGGGCAGCCGTCAGGAGTGCCGTGGCCAGCGGCCGGATCGTGAAGTCCAGCCGCGGCGTCTACGCCATTCCAGCAGCAAGTCCCCTTCAGCAGGCCATGGATCGGGGAGGGCTTCTGACCTGTGTGTCTGCTGCACCCGTCTACGGATTGTGGACCTTGAAGAGTGACTCGGCCTTGCACATTTGCCGCAGTCATCCCGTGCGTACCGCGGGAGTGGTGGAGCACGGGCGGCCGAAGCATCCAAGGCACGGCTGGCTCCCTGTTGCCGGTCTGGCAGACGTCCTGCTGCACAGCATGCGTTGTCTACCCGAGCTGGAGTCCCTGATACTGATCCAGTCTGCTACCGGACGCGGCGACATCTCTCTCGACTTCCTCTATGCCAGCTGTGGTGGCAAGCGCAATGGCAAGGCACGGAAGCTTCTGGACCTGGTAATTCCCAGGGCGGATTCAGTGCTCGAAGTGCTTGCCAATACGCACTTTGCCAGAGCTGGGCTCAGGGTGCGGAGGCACGTGCTGATTCCCGGGGTGGGGGAGGTGGACTTCCTTATTGAGGAGTGCCTCGTTGTGGAGACCGACGGCTCAACCCACTTTGAACCACGTTCAGTCAAGAAGGACCAGCGGCGGAACAACCGGAGCATTCTGGGCGGTTATCTGGTGCTCCGCTACTACTACGAAGACGTCGTGTACTCGCCGGGGGCGATGGTCGCTGAGGTCCTGTCTGTCCTTGAGTTGAGGCGCAGAGGTGTCTTTCCGGCGCGTCCTGCCGATGGCGGTGACGAAAGTGCGTAACTTTTGGCTCTGCCACGGCTGCCCGTTCACGGAAACTCAGGGACCTGTCAGGGTGCCTGCTCCATAAGTCACGCCTTTCCGGCCGCGCGTCCGTATCAAAGTGCCCGTTTTGGCTGGAAACCTAGCCTTCGTCGTCCTCGAAGGCCCACTCGAACATGTCGAACACGAACTCCGAGAAGGTGCCTTCCTCGGACTTCCACTGGCCGCGGGCGTTGTTGCGGCGGTACACGATGGGATCAGGGACGCTGAGGTCTCCCACACGGAAACCCCAGGTGTATTCCTCTTCCTCGTCCTCGAGGAACATCAGGAAGCCTTCGTCGTCGACTTCCAGTTCGTCCGGATCCCAGAAGTAGTGGTACGCCTCCATCAGGTCCTCGCAGCCGCCAAGGGCCAGGTAGAACTCGCGGAGGACCAGGGGAATCTGGAACTGGTGGTCGGCCAGGGCCTTGTCCAGTTCCTCGACGGACAGCCCGTCCTCTTCCTGCCATTCATCCTCGAGATACTTCGGAACAAGCGCGCGGAACTTCTCGAGGAACATGTCAGTCATGGCTCTTATCCTAGCTAATCGCGGCCCCGCAATTCGCCGCTGTCGGCCTCAGCCCGGTGCCAGCCGTGGACGGCCAGGGGGATGCGCCAGGACCGCCGCCAGCCCGCCACCCGGAAGGCAAACACGACGGCGGCAACGGCACATGCGGTGAGCGCATTGAACGTTCCGGTCACCCAGAGCACGCCGGTCAGCGCGGCCCCGCAAAACGCGGGCACCGCGTACAGGTCCGCGGGGTTGAACAGCTGCGGCACCTCGTTGGCCGTGATGTCCCGGAGCAGCCCGCCGCCCACCGCCGTTGTGACACCCAGCAGGACTGCGGCCAGGGGGTTCACGCCAAAGGACAGCGCCTTCAGCGTGCCGGTGATGCAGAAGAGGGCCAGCCCGCCGGCGTCGAACAGCACCAGCAGGGACGTGAAGCGCTGGAAGGCGGGGAACAGGAAGTACACCAGGACCGTAGCCAGCACCGGCGGGACCAGGTACGCGGGGTTGGTGAACGCCGCCGGGATGACGGCGAGGATGATGTCCCTGATCACGCCCCCGCCGAGGGACACCAGCGAGGCCAGCAGGAGCGAGCCGACGATGTCGAACTGCTTCCGGGCCGCCAGCAGCGAGCCGGACACCGCGAAGAAAAAGATGCCGGCCAGGTCCAGCCATACCAGGGCGATGTCAAAAGGGAATGTCATGGAGCGTCCCGGCGGTTTAAAGAGGGCGGACAGGGCGGCTCCAACGTTACGCTAGCCCCTATGAACAGCCCCATCATGATCGCCTGCGCCCATGGGACGTCCAACACACAGGGAGCCGCGGAGGTCAACGCCCTGCGCGCGGCCATCGCCGCCCTCCGCCCGGGCCTCGACGTCCGGGAAGCCTATGTGGACGTCCAGCAGCCGGACCTGGTGGACGTGGTGGCGGGCCTGCCCGAGGGGGAATCCGCCGTCGTGGTTCCGCTGCTGCTCAGCGTTGGCTACCACGTCAAGGTGGACATCGCCAGGGCCGTGAAGAGCCGGCCGGGCAGTGCTGCCGCCGCGCCGCTGGGGCCGGATCCGCGCCTGGCCGCGCTGCTGGACCAGCGGCTGCGGGAGGCCGGCGTCACGGACAATGACGTGATCGTCCTGGCCGCCGCGGGCTCTTCCAACCCCAACGCGGCCGTCAGCGTCGAGGAGCTGCTCGGCCAGCTCCGGGAGCTGCGGTCCAACCGGATAGTGGCCGCCTATGGTGCTTCGGCCAAGCCGTCCGTGCCCGACGCCGTCGCTATGCTTCGCGAGGAACTGGAAGGCGGTGCCGGCGCGGGGGAGTCCGCGGGGGCTGTCGACGTCGGCGGGCGCGTGGTGATTGCTTCCTACCTCCTGGCGCCGGGCTACTTCCACGACCAGCTCGCCAAGGCGGGTGCTGACCTCGTGACCGAACCCCTGCTGCCGTCCCCCGTGCTGGCCGAGATCGCGCTGGAACGGTACGACGCCGCCGTCGCAAAGGCCCGCGAAACCGCCGCCCAGGTGCCGGCCGCGGCCGCCGCCCCCGCGCCCAAGGAAACCCCCGCACAACCGGAGCCCGAAACACAGGAAGGTGGCTTCTTCAAGGCTGCCCGGCGTTTCGTGACGAAATATTTCCCTAGGTGACTTAGCGTTTCCGGGCCTTTGTGACGCTCTTCGGGCGGGACCTACAGTCGATGCATGACTGATACAGCTCTAGCCGGAGCGTCCGCGGACTCCGCTGCCTCCAAGCGCCCGGCCCGCACGTCCCGACCCGCCGCGAAGCCGCACGGGCAGTGGAAAGTGGACGGCAAAACGCCCCTGAACGCCAACGAAACCTGGAAACAGGAAGACGACGGCCTCAACGTGCGCGAGCGTATCGAGACCATCTATTCCAAAGAGGGCTTCGACGCCATCCCCGGCCAGGACCTGCACGGCCGGTTCCGCTGGTGGGGCCTGTACACCCAGCGCAAGCCCGGGATCGACGGCGGCAAGACCGCAACGCTTGAGCCGCACGAGCTCGAGGACAAGTACTTCATGCTCCGCGTGCGGATCGACGGCGGCGCCCTCACCACCGAGCAGCTGCGCGTCATCGGCCAGATTTCCGTGGACTTCGCGCGCGACTCGGCCGACCTCACCGACCGCCAGAACATCCAGCTGCACTGGATCCGCGTGGAGGACATCCCCGAGATCTGGACCCGCCTGGAAGGTGTTGGCCTGTCCACCACCGAGGCCTGCGGCGACGTTCCCCGCGTGATCCTGGGTTCGCCCGTGGCCGGCATCGCCAAGGACGAGATCATCGATCCAACGCCGCTGATCGCGGAGCTGGGGGAGCGGTTCATCGGGAACCCGCTGCTGTCCAACCTGCCGCGCAAGTACAAAACCGCCATCACCGGCCACCCGAGCCAGGACGTGGTCCACGAGATCAACGACTTCGCCCTGGTGGGTGTCCGCCACCCGGAACTGGGCATCGGCTACGACCTCTGGGCCGGCGGCGCGCTGTCCACCAACCCGATGCTTGGCAAGCGCCTCGGCGCCTTTGTGAAGCCGGAGCAGGCCGCCGACGTGTGGCTCGGCGTCACCAGCATCTTCCGCGACTACGGTTACCGCCGCATGCGCACCAAGGCCCGCCTGAAGTTCCTGATGGCTGACTGGGGTCCGGAGAAGTTCCGCCAGGTCCTCGAGGACGAATACCTCGGCTACAAGCTGGCCGACGGCCCCGCCGCGCCCAAGCCCACCACGCCCGGTGACCACATCGGCGTGCACGAGCAGAAGGACGGCAAGTTCTTCATCGGCGCCACCCCGCTGGCCGGCCGCCTGTCCGGCGCCGCGCTGGTCAAGCTGGCGGACACCCTCGAGGCCCGCGGCTCCTACCGGCTGCGCACCACGCCGCACCAGAAGCTCGTGGTCCTGGACGTCGAGAAGGAACAGGTTGAGCCGCTGGTGGCTGAGCTGGACGCGCTGGGCCTGTCCGCCCGTCCGTCCGTGTTCCGGCGCGGCACGATCGCCTGCACCGGCATCGAGTACTGCAAGCTGGCCATCGTGGAAACCAAGCACACGGCAGCAACCGCAGTTGCCGAGCTGGAACGCCGCCTGGCGGACCTCGCCGAGTCCGGCGAACTGCCGCACGCGCTGTCGCTGCACATCAACGGCTGCCCCAACTCCTGCGCCCGCATCCAGACGGCGGACATCGGCCTCAAGGGCATGATGCTTCCCACGCCCGACGGCGACCCCTCCCCGGGTTTCCAGGTCCACCTGGGCGGCGGGCTGGCTTCGAAGGACCGCGAGGAAGCGGGCCTGGGCCGGACCGTCCGCGGCCTCAAGGTCTACGTGGACGATCTCCCGGACTACGTGGAGCGCGTTGTCCGCACCTTCGTGGCCCAGCGCTCCGAAGGCCAGACCTTCGCCGAGTGGGCCCACGCAGCAGACGAGGAGGCACTGCAGTAATGGCAAAACACCTCGCACCCGCACCTGCCAAGCGTCCCGTGGAAGAGCTGAAGGCATTGGCAGAAGCCGGCGCCGCCGAGCTCGGCTGGGACGCCCCCGCCCGCGATGTCATCGCCTGGGTGGAGCGCAACTTCGACCTGCCCGCGGTTGCCGTCGCCTGCTCCATGGCCGACGCCGTCCTGCCTGCCCTGGTTGCTGACCAGATGCCCGGCGTCGACGTCCTGTTCCTGGAGACCGGCTACCACTTCCCGGAAACCTATGCCACGCGCGACGAGGTGGCCGCAAACCTCCGCGTCAGCGTGGTGGACGTGCTTCCCGAGAACACCGTGGAGCAGCAGGACCGGCTCCTGGGCAAGGACCTCTTCGCCCGTGACGCCGCCCAGTGCTGCGCCCTCCGCAAGGTGGCTCCGCTGCAGCGCACCCTCGCCGGCTACGAACTCTGGTTCACGGGCGTCCGCCGCGATGAGGCGCCCACCCGCACCAACACTCCGCTGGTCGGCTGGGACGAGAAGAACGGCCTGGTCAAGGTCAACCCGGTGGCCGCATGGACGTTCGACCAGCTGGTCCAGTACTCGGACGACAACCTCCTGCCCGTCAACCCGCTGCTTTCCCAGGGTTACCCCTCCATTGGCTGCCAGCCCTGCACCCGGAAGGTGGCGCCCGGCGACGACCCCCGCGCCGGCCGCTGGGCAGGGACCGACAAGACAGAATGCGGACTACACGTATGAGCACTTTCCTAACCGAGGAGACTACCCAGGTGACCGACTCCGCCGTCTCAACCCGACTGAGCAGCCTGGACACCCTCGAATCCGAGGCCATCCACATCATCCGCGAGGTTGTCGCCGAGTTCGAGAAGCCCGCGCTGCTGTTCTCCGGCGGCAAGGACTCGGTGGTGATGCTGCACCTGGCCACGAAGGCTTTTTGGCCGGGCAAGGTCCCGTTCCCCGTGCTGCACGTGGACACCGGCCACAACTTCCCGGAGGTCATCGATTTCCGTGACCGGACCGTCGAGCGGCTGGGCCTGAAGCTCGTGGTGGGCTCCGTGCAGGAGTTCATTGACCGCGGTGAACTCGCCGAGCGTGCCGACGGCACCCGCAACCCGCTGCAGACCGTCCCGCTGCTGGACGCCATCCAGCGGAACAAGTTCGACGCCGTGTTCGGCGGCGGCCGCCGCGACGAGGACAAGGCACGCGCCAAGGAGCGCATCCTGAGCCTCCGCGACGAGTTCGGCCAGTGGGACCCGCGCAACCAGCGGCCCGAGCTGTGGAACCTCTACAACGGCCGCCACACTGTGGGCCAGCATGTCCGCGCGTTCCCCATCAGCAACTGGACCGAGCTCGACATCTGGCGCTACATCGAGCGTGAGAACATCGAGCTGCCCGGCCTGTACTACGCCCACGAGCGCGAAGTCTTCGCCCGCGACGGCATGTGGCGCGCGGTGGGCGAGGTTTCCCAGCCGCTGCCGCACGAGGAAGTCATCACCAAGACCGTCCGCTACCGCACTGTGGGGGACATGTCCTGCACCGGCGCCGTCGAATCGGACGCGTACACCGTGTCCGACGTCGTGGTTGAAGTCGCTGCCTCCACCCTGACCGAACGTGGCGCCACCCGTGCAGATGACCGCATCTCCGAGGCCGCCATGGAAGACCGCAAGAAGGACGGGTATTTCTAAATGAGCACCGACACAGTTTTGTCCGGCGCGGCCGGCGACCTCGAGGCTGCCCTGCCCACAACGCTCTTCCGCTTCGCCACCGCGGGATCGGTCGACGACGGCAAGTCCACTTTGGTGGGCCGCCTCCTTCACGATTCCAAGGCCATCCTGGCTGACACCCTCGACGCCGTTGCCCGCACCTCCGCGGACCGCGGCTTCGGCGGGGCTGCCGGCGGGATCGACCTGGCGCTGCTGACGGACGGCCTGCGTGCCGAGCGCGAGCAGGGCATCACCATCGACGTGGCCTACCGCTACTTCGCCACCGACCGCCGCAGCTTCATCCTGGCCGACTGCCCCGGGCACGTCCAGTACACCAAGAACACGGTGACCGGCGCGTCCACTGCGGATGCCGTCGTCGTACTCATTGACGCCCGCAAGGGTGTGCTGGAGCAGACCCGCCGACACCTGTCCGTGCTGCAGCTGCTGCGTGTGGCGCACGTGATCGTGGCCGTGAACAAGATCGACCTAGTGGACTTCAGCGAATCCGTGTTCCGCGGGATCGAAGCCGACGTGCAGCAGGTGGGCCGCGAGCTGGGGCTGGGGTCCGACGGCATCACCGACCTGCTGGTGGTGCCCGTGTCCGCGCTCGACGGTGACAACGTGGTGGAGCGCTCCGAGCGGACCCCCTGGTACACCGGCCCCGCCCTGCTGGAGGTCCTCGAGACCCTGCCGGCCGCCGACGAACTGGAAAGCCACCTGGAGAGCTTCCGCTTCCCGGTGCAGCTGGTCATCCGCCCGCAGGGCGCCCTCGCCCCGGACGCCGTGGCTGCCGGACTGGACGTGGAAGCTTACCGCGACTACCGCGCGTACGCCGGCCAGATCACCGAGGGCTCGGTCAAGGTGGGGGACAAGGTCTCGGTCCTGACCCCCGGCCAGGGCCCGCGCACCACCACGGTGGTGGGCATCGACTTCGCCGGCGCCTCGCTGGAGGAAGCCGCCGCCCCGCAGTCCGTGGCCATCCGCCTGGCGGAGGAGTTCGACGTCGCACGCGGTGACACCATCGCCGCCGCGGGCACCGTCCGCGAGGCATCGGCAGACCTGTACGCGTCACTGTGCTGGCTGTCCCCGAAGCCCCTCCGTGAGGGACAGAAGGTGCTGGTCAAGCACGGCACCCGCACCGTCCAGGCGTTGGTCCGCAATGTTGGCGGCAAGCTGGACCTCGCGTCCTTCAAGCTGGAACCGGCGTCCACCCTGGAACTGAACGACATCGGCAACGCGCAGCTCCGGCTCGCCGCGCCGCTGCCGCTGGAGAACTACCTGCACCACCGCCGCACGGGAGCGTTCCTGGTGATCGACCCGCTGGACGGCAACACCCTCGCCGCCGGCCTGGTCAAGGACCACCCGGGCGACCACGAGGACGAGCGCTACAGCATCTGAGTTTGTCCCCGAAGCCGCGGCTTGTTCGCAGATCCGGACCGTGAAGGTTCTGATTCGCGAACAAGCCGCGGTTTTCGTTGTTACAGCCGCGAGAAACCCGAGGGGCTCACGGTGTTGCCGAGGCTCATGCGCGTGCCGCCGTCGTCGTCCGTCCACGTGTAGGTGGTTTGCATGGGGAACGGGCCCTGGGCTGTCCGCATCACCAGCTTCTCGCCAGGGACGTACTCCACGAACTCATAGGTGTAGCTCAGCTCCCGGCCCAGGAACTTCGCGGTGAAAGCCACCTTGGAACCAGCTCCAATGGGACCGTCGGTCAGCCGCTGCGAACTGTGGATGTTCACATACCACTGCGGCGCCTTGTCCGGGTTGGCGGCGTAATCGGCAACTTCGGCGCGTGGCCTGTTGATGTGGATTTCGGTCTGGACGTTGACCATTGCTGCGCCTCCTCCGGAAGGGGGCGGGGTTAGCCTAGGACTCACAGTAGTCCTCGGCGGTGCACGGGAGGCGGAGCATGGAGACCATCAGTCCGAAGCTTCTGAACTGGGCTTCGATCCTGGATGAAAAGACCCGCGAGCAGGCCGTGATGACGTCGCAGCTGCCCTTCATCTATCCGCACCTTGCCCTGATGCCGGACGCGCACCTGGGCAAGGGTGCCACCGTGGGCTCGGTCATCCCCACGCTCGGCGCGATCATCCCTGCGGCGGTGGGGGTGGACATCGGGTGCGGCATGATCGCGGTCCGGACGCAGTATGGGCTCAAGGACCTCCCCAAGGACCGGAAGACGCTGCGCGAGGACATCGAACGCGCCATCCCGCTTTCCGCGGGGCACAACAACCGGACAGTGCTTCCCACAGCGGAGCCCCGGATCGCGGAGCTGAAAAGGCTGGCCGCGAAAGCCGGCTTCAATCCCGGTCAGTACGTCGAAAAATGGGAGCTGCAGCTGGGCTCCCTGGGCTCGGGCAACCACTTCATTGAGGTCTGCGCAGACGAATCCGACGCGGTCTGGCTCTTCCTGCACTCCGGCTCGCGCGGCATCGGCAACAAGATCGCCCAGCACCACATCGGCATCGCCCGGCGCGTGGTGACGAAAAGCCGGGTCCACCTCCCGGACCCGGACCTTGCATACCTCGAGGAGGGCACGCCCCAGTTCGAGAGGTACATCGCGGAGCTGCGCTGGGCCCAACACTTCGCGCTGCTGAACCGCGAGGAGATGATGGACCGCGTTACCACGCAATTCGGCCATTGGGTGCGCGGCCGGGTGCGCGAGCTGGAACGGATCAACTGCCACCACAACTTCACCCAGCAGGAGACGCACTACGGCAAGTCGGTCTGGGTGTCCCGCAAGGGCGCCATCAAAGCCGGGCCCGGCGATCCTGGACTCATTCCCGGGTCCATGGGAACGGCGTCTTACGTGGTGGAAGGCCGCGGCAACCCCGCATCGCTGAACTCCTCGCCGCACGGGGCGGGCCGTGAGTACTCGCGCAACGCCGCGCGCAAGGCGTTTTCCCTGGAGGAGCTGAAGAAGGCCATGCGGGGGATTGAGTTCCGGGCGTCGGAGGCCTTCATTGACGAGATTCCCGCAGCCTACAAACCCATTGACCAGGTGATGCATGACGCCGCGGACCTGGTCTCGGTGCGGCACAAGCTGCGGCAGCTGGTCAATGTGAAGGGCAACTGAATCGCGGAATTCCGGTGGCAGTGCGGCCGAATGTGACGCTAGATGAACGTGCGTGACCCCCCGTTTAGGCTTCATTGAACGGGAATATGACTCTCCCTATGGTGAAACAATGACTAGTTCCAAGCCCGGGATGATCCGCATCGTGGCAGGCGAAAGCGCAGCACCCAAGCGCAAGCGTGCCATCGAGGCTGCCCTGGCCATCGGGCTGGTCCTGCTGATCGCCGTCGGGGCCGTGGTGGCGTCCACCGTTTCGCGGAACACGGAGGCGCAGGCCGCCGAACCCAGCCCCGCCGCTGAGCTGAAGCTCGGCTACTTCGGCAACGTCACCCATGCCCCCGCCCTGGTGGGCATTAAGGAAGGCTTCCTGGCCGAGGCCCTGGGCAGCACGTCCCTGAGCACCGAAACCTTCAACGCCGGACCCGCAGCCATCGAGGCCCTGAACGCGGGCGCCATCGATGCCGCGTACATCGGCCCGAACCCGGCCATCAACTCGTATGTCAAGAGCCAGGGCGAGTCCGTCAGGATCATCGCCGGTGCCGCCGCCGGCGGCGCGCAGCTGGTAGTCAAGCCGGGGATCAACTCTGCCGCCGATCTCCAGGGCAGGACCCTCGCCTCCCCGCAGCTGGGCGGCACGCAGGACGTTGCCCTCCGCGCCTGGCTTGCCGACCAGGGCTACAAGACGAACGTTGACGGCAGCGGCGACGTTGCCATCAACCCCACGGAAAATGCGCAGACACTGAAGCTGTTCCAGGACGGAAAGCTCGACGGCGCGTGGTTGCCTGAGCCGTGGGCGTCACGCCTGGTGCTCCAGGCCGGTGCGAAGGTGCTGGTGGACGAAAAGGACTTGTGGGACGGGACTGGTACCGGGAAGCCTGGCGAATTCCCCACAACCGTGCTGATCGTGAACCAGAAGTTCGCCGCGGACCACCCGGAAACCGTCAACGCACTCCTGGCCGGCCACGCGAAGTCGGTGGCCTGGCTGAACGAGGCCCCCGCCGCGGAAAAGGCTTCCGTCATCAACTCGGCCCTGCAGGAATCCGCGGGCGCGGCCCTCGCCGGGGACGTCCTGGCACGGTCCCTGGCCAACATCACCTACACGCTGGACCCGCTGGCCGGAAGCTACCCGCGGCTGCTGCAGGACGGTGTCGAGGCCGGCACCACCAAGCAGGCCGACATCAACGGGCTCTTCGACCTGCGCCCGCTCAACGACGTGGCCGCCAGCTCAAGCCCCGCCGGCCAGGGCAGCCAGGGCAGCACCAAGATTTCAGCAGCCGGCCTCGGCCAGGACTGATCCCACCCACCTACTTAAGGACGGCACCATGCCAGTCGTACTGGAACACCTGGGCAAGCGCTTCGGCGACGGCGCCCCGGTACTGGACGACGTCAACGCCACCATCGGGAAGGGCGAGTTCGTTGCCCTCCTCGGTGCCTCCGGCTGCGGCAAATCCACCCTGCTGAACATCATCGCGGGACTGGAGCCGCCGTCGTCGGGCGCCCTCGAGGTGCCCAGCGACGGTGCCGCCTTCATGTTCCAGGACGCTGCCCTGTTCCCCTGGCTGACCGCCCGCGAGAACATCGAGCTGGCCCTGAAACTCCGCGGCGTGGGCAAAGCCGAGCGCAAGGCCAAGGCCCAGGAACTCCTGGAGCTGGTGCACCTGGGCTCGGCCGGGGACAAGCGCCCGCACGAGCTCTCCGGCGGCATGCGGCAGCGCGTGTCACTGGCGCGCTCGCTGGCCCAGGACCGGCAGCTGCTCCTGATGGACGAGCCCTTTGCCGCCCTCGACGCCATCACCCGCGACCTGCTGCATGATGAGCTGGAGCGGATCTGGAAAGAAACCGGGCGGACCATCGTCTTCGTGACCCACAACGTCCGCGAGGCCGTCCGGCTGGGCCAGCGCGTGCTGCTGCTGTCCTCGCGCCCCGGACGGGTGGTCCAGGAATGGGCTGTCACCGAGGAACACCGTACCGACGCCGGGCTCGCCGGCCAGCTGACCGGGGTCATCACCGCCCGGCTCCGGGAGGAGATACGCCGCCATGCCAAGTAACCCAACGCCGCTTGCCGAAGCACCCTCCGAGCCCTCGGAGCCCCGCCATATCCATGCCGCGCTCACCCGGTCCTCCACCGGGCGCGAGGACCTGCGCGAACTCGAGTCCGGGCTGGACTCCCTGCAGTCCGACGCCGACCGGAAGCGCCGGGTGGACTGGAGCCGCATCCTGCTGCCCATCGCCGCCCTGGTGGTGCTGGTGCTGGCGTGGCAGTTCTATGTCTCGCTCGGCCTGAAACGGCGCGACCTGGTTCCCGGACCGCTGGACGTCGCGATGCAGGTGGGTGTCCTGTGGAACGAGGGCAAGCTCCAGGAAGCCGTATGGACCTCGCTGCAGCGCGGGCTGGTGGGCTTCCTGATTTCGGTGGCAATCGCCACTCCGGTGGGCCTGCTGCTGGCCCAGGTCGCTCCGCTGCGCCGCGCATTCGGCCCGCTGATTTCCGGCCTCCAGGTCCTCCCGTCCGTAGCCTGGGTCCCGGCAGCCATCATCTGGTTCGGCCTGACCGACGCCACTGTTTATTTCGTGGTGTTCATGGGCGCCATCCCGTCCATCATCAACGGCCTGATTTCCGGTGTGGACCAGATCCCGCCGCAGTACCGGCGCGTGGGCACGGTTTTGGGCGCGTCCCGCCTGGAGATGGCGCTGCAGATCATCCTTCCCGCCGCGCTGCCCGGCTACCTGGGCGGCCTGAAGCAGGGCTGGGCTTTCTCCTGGCGCTCGCTCATGGCCGCGGAAATCATCGCCGTGGGCGGCACCATTGGTTTCGGCCTGGGTTCGTTGCTGGACCAGGGCCGCATCCTGTCCGACATGACCGTGGTGATGTCGGCAATCCTGCTGATCCTCGCCGTCGGTATCCTGATTGAACTTCTGGTGTTCGGGCCCATCGAGAAGCGCCTCCTCCGCAGCCGCGGGCTCCTGGCCGGCAGCACCCGCTAAGCACCCCTGCGACCCAACTGCGTAACTTCTACCCGCCCGCGGTTGGCCCCCGCCGTGCAATGTCGCGGGTACTGACCTGCGCCAGACCCAAAAGTTACGCATTTACGGCCCGCCCCAGCTGTGAAATGGGCCCGGATGGTCAGGACCTGGGTGGCAGACTGGCCCCATGACTGCCAGTTTTGCGTGCCGCACCGAGAGCTCCCTTCCACCGGAGCGGCTGTTCGACCTGGCCCGCAGCATCGACGCCCACGTGGAATCCCAGAAAGGCTCGGGGGAGCGGGCCGTGGGCGGCGTGACGTCCGGGCTGATCGGTGAGGGCCAGGAAGTCACCTGGCGGGCACGGCATTTCGGGCTTTCGCTCACCATGACCAGCCGCGTCACCCAGATGGACTACCCGCGGAGCTTCACGGACGAGCAAGTCCGCGGCCCGTTCCGGTCCTTCCGCCACGTCCATGAATTCGAGGCCACGCCCGGCGGCTGCATCATGACGGACCGGGTGGAGTTCAGCGCGCCGTTCGGGCCCCTTGGCCGCCTGGCCGAGAAGCTGGTCCTGCGACCGTACCTGCAGCGCCTGATCCGGGACCGCGGCCGGTTCCTCGCCGGCATCAGCAGCTGAACCGGGGCACATCGGCACGGACACGCCGGGGCTCTCGGCCTGGACGGCCCTGGCCCCAGCCAACGTGCCCCGCAAAGGCGGACGACGGCGGCCGCCTGCCTTTGTGACGCAGCGTTACCTTGCGTGAACTGGTGTTGCTCGGCCTTTGTGGGTGATTGTGACGCGGCCCTACCGTTGTTTCATGGCAATTCAGGATATCTACCCCACAGCACTGCGCCTGCTCGGCCGCCCCGTGCTGGTGGTTGGCGGCGGCCCCGTTGCAGCCCGCCGCGCCAAGGGGCTGCTTGACGCCGGGGCCCAGGTTACCGTCGTCGCTCCCGTTGCCTCCGCCGCGCTCCGGGAACTGGCCGACGCCGGCCTCCTCACCTGGGAGCCGCGCACCTACCTTCCGTCCGACGTCGACGGCGTCTGGTTCGTCCAGACCGCTACCGGCGACTCCGCCGTGGACGCCCAAGTCTCAAAGGACGCCGAGTCGCAGCGCGTCTGGTGCGTCAACGCCTCCGACCACGAAGCGTCCGCAGCCTGGACTCCCGCTGTTGCCGAAGTGGACGACGTCAAAATCGCCGTGAACGCCGGGGGAGACCCGCGCCGGGCCATGGCCGTCCGCGACGCCGTTGCCACCGCCCTCGAAACCGGCGATCTTCCGTTGCGCCGCCGCCGGGCCCACCGCGGGTCCGTTGCCCTGGTGGGCGGGGGACCGGGCGATACCGGGCTGATCACCGTCCGCGGCCGCCGGCTCCTTGGCCAGGCCGACGTCGTGGTGGCCGACCGCCTGGGCCCGCGTGGACTCCTGAACGAACTTGCCCCGGACGTCCGGATCATCGAAGTCGGGAAAACCCCCGGCCACCACCCCGTGCCGCAGGCGGAGATCAACCGGATCCTCGTCGAGGAGGCCCTGAACGGCAACCGCGTGGTCCGGCTCAAGGGCGGCGACCCGTACGTCCTGGGCCGCGGCGGCGAGGAAGCCGAATACTGCCGGCAGCACGGCATCGAGGTTGAAGTGGTTTCCGGCGTCACGTCCGCGATCTCCGTTCCCGCCGCCGCCGGCATCCCGGTGACGCACCGCGGCCTGGCCAAGGGCTTCAGCGTGGTGACCGGCCACGAGGAACTCTCTGAGATCCCCGCCCGCCCCGACCACACCATCGTCCTGCTCATGGGCGTGGGCCAGCTGCGCGAATCCGCGTCCGCCCTGGGCAAAGCCGGGCTGCCTGACGGGACGCCAGTTGGTATTGTGGAAAACGGCTATTTGCCGGACCAGCGCGTGACGATTGGCACCCTTGGTTCCATTGCCGACCAGGCGGAAGCCGCCGGCGTCGCAAATCCCGCAGTGATTGTCATCGGTGACGTGGTGCGCGTGAGCCCTTTCGCGCCGTCGCACTTCAAAACCGCTGACTACAGCACCACCACCCCGAACAGCCCCCGCAAGCCCCGAGTCCTCACAACCTAGCCCCCACCCAACTAGGTAGCGCCAAGTGTCGTTTTGAGCCCTCATAACGACACTTAGCGCTACCTAGTTGGGACGGACCGAAGAAAAGGAACACAGCCGTGTCATCAAGCACCACCGTAGGTTCTGCCGAACGTCCGCTGCGCGTCGCCGTCGTGGGCTCCGGCCCGGCCGGCGTCTACGCCGCGGACATCCTCACCAAGAGCGAGGCCGTGAAGAGCGGCGAGCTGACCGTGAGCATCGACCTCTTTGACCGCTACCCGGCACCCTACGGCCTGATCCGCTACGGCGTTGCCCCGGACCACCCCCGCATCAAGGGCATCGTCAACGCCCTGCACAAGGTCCTGGACCGCGGCGACATCCGCTTCTTCGGCAACGTGGACTACGGCACCGACCTCACCATCGAGGACCTCCGCACCCACTACGACGCCGTCATTTTCGCCACCGGCGCCATCAAGGACGCGGACCTGAACATCCCCGGCATCGAGCTGGAGGGCTCCTTCGGCGGCGCCGACTTCGTCTCCTGGTACGACGGCCACCCGGACGTCCCCCGCGAATGGCCGCTCGAGGCCAAGGAAATCGCCGTGATCGGCAACGGCAACGTGGCCCTGGACGTGGCCCGCGTCCTGTCCAAGCACGCCGACGACCTGCTGGTCTCCGAAATCCCGGACAACGTCTACGCCGGCCTGAAGGCTTCCCCGGTCACGGACGTGCACGTCTTCGGCCGCCGCGGCCCCGCCCAGGTCAAGTTCACCCCGCTGGAGCTGCGCGAGCTGTCCCACTCCAAGGACGTGGACATCATCCTCTACCCGGAGGACTTCGAGTTCGACGAGGAATCCGACCGCCAGATCCAGACGAACAACCAGACCAAGACCATGGTGGGTACGCTCACCAACTGGATCGCCGAGCAGCCCGAGGACCTCTCCGAGCTCAAGGCCTCCCGCCGCCTGCACCTGCACTTCTTGCACAGCCCGGTGGAGATCTATGACGACGCCGAGACGCCGGGCAAGGTGGCCGGCATGCGGTTCGAGCGTACCGAGCTGGACGGCACGGGCAACGCCCGCGGCACCGGCGAGTTCGTGGACTACCCGGTCCAGGCCGTGTACCGCGCCATCGGCTACTTCGGTTCCGCCCTGCCGGAGATCGAGTTCGACCACACCAAGGGTGTCATCCCGAACGACGGCGGCCGCGTCCTGGACGCGTCCGGCACCCACGTGCCGGGCATCTACGCCACCGGCTGGATCAAGCGCGGACCTGTCGGGCTGATCGGCCACACCAAGGGCGACGCCCTAGAGACCGTGACCTACCTGCTGGAAGACCGCGAAAACCTTCCGGTTGCCAGCGTTCCTGCAGAGGACGCGGTCGTGGAACTCCTGGACGCCCGCGGCGTGAAGTTCACCAGCTGGGAAGGCTGGCTGGCGCTGGACGCCCATGAGCTTGCCCTCGGCGCAGCCGCCACCGAGGCCGGCGGTTCGCACGGCGTGGAGGTCAAGCGCGAGCGCATCAAGGTGGTGCCGCGCGAGGACATGGTGGACATCTCCCGTGACGGCGTGGCCGCACAGGTATGACGACCACGCACCCCTAACGCACACGGCAACGCGGGGTCACTTTCCGCCCGATAATCCGACGTTATTGGGCGGGAAGTGACCCCGCGTTGCTTTAACCCGTGCGCGCTATCTGCCGGCCCCGCCTGCTGCCATAAGTTCCAGCCGCTTGAGGGTCTCGCGGTTGCGCACTGAGATTGCGGGGTCACGCAGTACCTTGGGCACCCGCTTGCCGGGGCCGCGGATGGCGTCCTCGGCGATGGTCACCAGGCACTGATCGCCCCGGTCCTCAAGGGTGATGGCCACCTTCGCTTCGCCCATGGGCCAGCCGCGGGCCACAAGTTCCAGGGATTTACCGGGTTCGACGCCGGTCACTTGGGTGCTGTCGTTGATCACCAGCGGCCACGCGCCCACGGAGTGGTGCAGGCGCGCGCCGGCCTGCGGCCATGTGTCATCCACGGCCCTGATCCGGGAAGCCCCCACCACCCAGCCGGAGTACAGCCAGCCGTCGGCGATGACTCTCCAAATGTCGGCGGCGGGGGAGTTGAACAGCTGGGACACGGTGGACATAGTGTTCCTTCCTGTGGTGATGGAATGGGCAGGGTTCCCCGCCGCGGCGGGAGCCGCAGTGGGAGCGTTCACGACGGCGGCAGGAGCCGGCCGCTGTGCCGCCAGGTAGGAGCGCTCCCGGAGGCGTCGCGCCCAGGCATACGTTTGTGCTCCGGGCGGCTGGTTTGCGAGCGGGTCGAAGCGCAGGTGAATGTCCCGCGGTTCGGGGGCAGCGCGCAGGCGCGCCTCGCCGCACTGACGCCACTGCCCGGTTGGCCTGGCCCAATACAGTCCAAGCACCCATTCGCCGGAGGCCAGCGACCCGTCCGGCAGCTGCTCCGTCCGCAGGCCCAGCAGCACCGGCCCTTTCCGGCCGCGGTACGGCATGAGGGTGGTCAGGGCGGCGCTGGCGACGTCGAGTTTGGGTTGAAGCAGGAACCTGCCGGGCAGCCGCCAGCCCGTGGACGCGAAGAGGACGTCAGCCGGGCCGCCGGGAGCATGACCGCCGGGCGGGGTGACCCGAAGCGCTAGCCCCAGGATGTCCGGAAGTCCCTGGGGCAGGCCGACGGACCGCGAGAACCTCGCCTCGACGGTGTCCGTGCCGGGCTGGTCCAGCCAGTCCAGCCCGCTCGGCTCACCGGGGTTGCCGGTCCTGGCCAGGTCCCCGGCGAGGCCCACCCCGTCCGGATGGATGGGCCGATCAGGTCGGGCCAGTTTGAGGACACGGAAAATGCCCGCGAACGCTCCGCCCGCCGCCGCACTTAAGGCCCCACCCGCCGTCGTACTCAAGGCTTCCGCGCCGCCGGCGGCTGGCTGGTCACTCACAAGGTGGTCCGTCATGCTTCCTTCCTACCCCGAAAAAGCGGAACTACATGCTTCCGAACCGCGACCGGACAAGGGCGAAAATCCCGTAGGCGATGAATCCGGCGCCGATTGCCACCAGGAGGTACGGCCCGAGGGGGTGGTCCTGGAGGGCCTTCAGGCTGCCGTCAAGCCCGGTGGATTCGTCCGGGCTGTGCTTGGCGGCGGCGATGACGAAGAGCAGTCCGGTGAGGACCAGGGCTACGCCTTTGGCAATGTGGCCGCCGACTCCCAGGACGTCGATCAGCCTGCCGCGCCGCATGCCGTCGAAGAAGTACAGCTCCTCCTTGAACCCCCGGCGCACCCCCTTCACCACGAAGTAGATGCCGATCCCAATGATCGTCAGGCCGAGGGCCACCAGCGTCCACAGCCCCAGCGGCGTAGCCATCAGCGAGGCGCTGAAATCCCGGGTGCTGTCACTGGAATCACCGCGCAGCCCTACGGCGAACCCTGCGAAGCTGAACCCCACGCTGCTGTACGCGATGGCCAGGAAGCCGGACGAAATGAGCTTGGACACCCGCTCCTTGCGGGGGAGCCGGCGTGCCCGCAGGGTGGCCTCGCTGGCCTGCCACAGCCCCAGGCCGAGGCAAGCCAGCACGCAGGCCCACATCACGGCCGGGCCCCAGGCATTGGCGGCGAGTTGCTCGATCGCCCCGGTGGGTTCCGCCTCGCCGGGCTGGCCGAACGCCACGGCGATGGCAATGGCGCCGATAATCACGTGCAGCAGGGCCATCACGGCGAAGCCGGTGCGCGCCAGGACGTCCAGGGCCTTGTGGTTGGAGGCCTCCTCGACAGCGTCCGCGGCCTGGCGGATGGGGGATTCCCCGTCAGACATGGCTCAGCCGTTCATTGGTCCTTCGGCCCGCAGCTTTTCGGCGCCGGGCCCCTCGACATGCACGGTGCAGCGGACCACGAGCTTCCCGGGGGCGTTCTCCAGTTCCACCAGGGAGTCGTCCGCGCTCAGGACGGTGAACACCTGCGAGTCCGGCACCACGGCCACCCCCTTGGCTTTGGCCGTTTCCCGGGCGTTCCCGAGTGCCTCGTTCTGCAGGCCTTTTACATACGCTTTCTCGCCTTCACGGGCCGGGTCCCCAAAAGCCCAGCCAAACAAAGTCCCTGTGTTTCCCATGGCGACGATGTTACGCGTTCTGCTCTGGGAAGACGGGCTTTCGTAACATTAGTAAGTGTGCTTACCATGGGCGGGCCAAGACCCTGCAGGGATACGGCAAGCGAAGACCGCACGAGCGGCATCCCGCAACCTTTTCGACGTTAGGAATGCACATCATGGCAGGAAATCTCATTGCCCGGTCCGTTCACGATCTGACCGCAGCGGCGTGGTTCGGTGGATCCCTGATGGGTGCCATCGGCCTGAACGGGGCAGCGGCGGCAGCCAAGGACCCCTCCGAGCGGACCAGGCTTTCCAGTGCCGGCTGGATGAAGTGGGCGCCGTTCCAGACGGCGGCCTTCGCCTCGCACCTCGTGGCGGACCTCGCCATCGCCTGGGAAAACAAGGGACGAATCGCCAAGCAGGAAGGCGTGGGCCGGGACACCGTGATCAAGACGGCGGTGACGGTGGTGGGTGCCGCTGTGACCCTGTACTCCGGCATCCTTGGCAAGAAGGTGGAGAAGCTTGCGGACCAGGGCGCCGAAGGTGCCACGGAGCCCCGGCCGGATGCCTCTGATGAACTTAAGGCTGCCCAGCAGCAGTTGAAGGTGCTGCAGTGGGCCATCCCGGCATTGGCCGGGCTGGTGGTTATCCTGGGCGCGAAGCACGGCGAGATGCAGCGTCCCAAGAACGTCTTCGCGGGCCTGCGCTCCTAGCCAGCCGGGTGCCCGCCCCGGGGTAAGGCAGCAACGCACGACGACGGTCCGGCACTTAGGTGCCGGACCGTCGTCGTGCGCGGGGCTGGGGAGGTGCCCTGCAGGCGGGGCCTAGATCGGTTTGGTGCCCGCCGGCGGCAGGTTCGGGTTCATGTCCTCCAGGTTCGGGTCCTCGGCCGTCCATACCTGGACGATGGCCCAGGCAACGGCGGCAAGCGGCACGGACAGCACCGCACCCACAATGCCGGCGAGGATGGTTCCGGCCGTCAACGCCATCAGGATCACCAGTGCGTGGAGCTGCAGGGACTTGCCCATGACGATGGGCTGCAGGAGGTCGCCCTCGAGCTGGTTGACGGCAATGACCACGGCCACCACGATCAGGGCGACCACCGGCCCGTTTGCCACCAGCGCCACCAGGGCGGCAAGGATCCCGGCCACCGTTGCACCCACCAGCGGGACGAAGGCGCCGATGAAGACGATGATGGCCAGCGGGATGGCCAGGGGCACCTGCAGGATCAGCAGTGCCGCGCCGATGGCCACAGTGTCCACCAGGGCGACGATCGCGGTACCGCGGACATAGCCGCCCAGCACTTCAAGGGTGCGGCGGCCAACGCGGCGCAGCTTGGCTTCACGGGCTCCGCTGAACGGGCGGAGGAAGAAGTTCCAGATCTTGGCGCCGTCCTTCAGGAAGAAGAACAGGATGACGATCATCAGGCCGGCTCCGGCGATGAACTCGGTGACCACGGACAATCCGGTGATGGCGCCGGAGCGGACCTGGCTGCTGGCCGCGAAGTCAACGATGCCCTGCCGGGCCTGGTCCAGCTGCTCCTGTTCAAGAGGGATGGGGCCGGTCAACAGGAACTTCTCCAGCTCATCCAGCCCGGAGGAGGCCTGCTGCGCGAGCTCGCCCCACTGGTTGCGCACGGAGAAGTAGATGACGGTGGACACGCCGCCCAGCACCAGCAAAAGACCGATGAAGGCGATGCCTGTGGCCAGTCCTCCGCGCATTCCCCGGCGCCGGAGCATGTTGACGAACGGGCCGATGGCCGCGGCCAGGATCAGCGCTATCAGGACTGGAATGACCAAAAGCTTGATCTGCATCAGCGCGTAGACAGACACAACCGCCACGGTGAGGATTAACAGGACCTGGGCGGCGCGGATGCCCACCCTGCCCAGGCTGTCACCCCAGAGCTCGGAGGGGGACTTGGGTTCCTTGGGCTTCCGGGCAGCAGGGGGGCGCTGGCCCTCGCCGCCGGGCTCCCCCAGCGCGGCAGCGGCGGCGGCAGCCGGTGATTGCGCCGTGGCCTCCTGCGGGGGCTCGTGGCTCACGTCGTGCTCGGTGAGGCGTGATGAACGCGCCATGGGAACTCCTCATCGTCGGCGGGTGCCTGCCGCGCCGGAATGACGGACAGGCTTACTACCTTCTCAGATAGTAAGCCTACTGACGGATTGGGCCGGGGTGAAACCCCGCTGGGCTATCCTGCGAGCCATTCGGCGCAGGAATTCAGGTTCCGGTTCACGGTGGCCACGGCGGCGTCCCCGTCGCGGAGTTCAATGGCATCAACCAGCAGGCCGTGCCCCTCATGCGGACGCCCGTCGAAACCGGGCCGGCCCTGCTGCTTCAGGAGGTCCTGGTGGAAGGCGGCGCCAAAGCTGATGTACAGCTCGTGCAGCAGGGGGTTGCCGGTGGCCTGGGCTACCCGTTCATGGAAACCCCAGTCGGCGCGCGCCCAGGCCTCGTGATCGCCGGCCCCCCAGGCCTGGTCCCGGGTGGCGAGCAGGGCGCGCAGGGCCGTGACGTCGTCGGCCGTGGCATTCCTCGCCGCCAGCCGGGCCGCCTGGGTATCCAGGCCCAGCCTGACTTCCAGGATGTGCTCCTCGGTGTGGTCCTGGTACAGCCGGCGCGCCGCGCCGGAAATTTCGCTGGTGGCCCGGACGTAGGTGCCGTCGCCGCGGCGGACCTCCAGCATTCCGCTGTGGGCAAGGGCCTTGACGGCCTCGCGGAGGGTGCCGCGCGAGACCCCGAGTCCGGCCATCAGCTCGGTTTCGGACGGGATGCGCTGGTGCAAGGCCCATTCGCCGGAGTGGACCATGGCGCGCAGCTTGGCGGTGACTTCGTCAACGAGCGGCGGGCGGGCGGAAGGGCTCAGGGCCATGGCGTGCTACTTCCTTCCGATGGCGTTGGTCATGGCCCTGCCGGTGATCAGGTGGGCCACCACGATCTGGGCCAGCGCCAGGCCAAGCAGGAGCAGGAGGGGCAGGGTCCAGCCACCGGTGGCGCTGTGCAGCAGTCCCATCCCGAACGGCCCGGCCGTGGCCAGGAGGTAGCCCGTGGACTGGGCAAGCGTGGACAGTGCGGTTGTTTCGGCGGTGCTCGCCCCGCTGCGGCTGATCATCACCATCACCAGCGGGAAAATCCCGAGGCCGAACCCCAGTAGGGCGGCTGGGACGGCGGCCAGCCCCACCGGGAGGACCAGCAGCAGCACCAGGCCCGCCACCATGGTGACACTGACCAGGTAGAACGCCGGCCGCAGCATCCGGGGCCTGGAGCCGATCGCGATCAGCACCATGCCGGCCGGCACGGAGACCAACTGCATCAGCCCGAACATCAGCCCGCTGTCCGAGGCGCTCATGCCCATGGTGGTCAGCATGTAGGGGAACCAGCTCAACAGCGCATAGGCGAGCAGGGCCTGCAGCGTGAAGATTACTGTGAGGAGCAGCCCTTTGCGGGTCCGCAGCAGCGGCCACGGGGAGACGCGGGCGGCTGGCTTCCGCGGACTGTTGCGGTGGGCGTGCAGTGCCACGGGCAGGAAGCCCAGGAGGGCCGCGATGGCGGTGATGCCAATGGCACCGACGGCCGCCGACGGCGAACCCAGTGCGTGGGCCAGCGGAACCACGGCGGCGGCGGTCACGGTGGCACCCGTGGTCATGGTCACCGTATAGACGGCGGTCATGAGCGACGTGCGGTGCGCGAAGTGTTCCCGGATGAAGGAGGGCATGGCCACGTTGCAGACGGCCAGGCCGGACATGCCCAGGACGCTCCCGGCCACCAGCATGCCCGTGGCTGGAATGCCGCGCAGCAGGAGGCCTCCGGCCAGCATGGCCAGGGCCAGCAGGATCGCCTTTTCCACGCCAAGGCGCCCGGTCAGCCAGGATGTCCCCGCGCCCGCCAGTGCAAAACACAGCGTGGGAATGGACGGGATGACGGCGGCCACCAGCGCGCCATACCCGAGGACCGCCTGGAGGTCATGCAGCAACGCGGATGCTCCGGTGATGCCCGCGCGGAGGTTCAGCCCGATCAGCACCAGTGCAACCACGCCGAAAACGACGGCGGACCGAGGGCGGGTGCCCCTCCCGGGCAAAGCGGCGGCCGGGACGGCCGGGGTTGCTGGAACGGCGGCAGCGGGCGCGTTGGCGGCGGGAGGATGCGACTCGGGCATCTTGCCAGTCTAAAGGTTAGACGTTTGATGTCTGCAGTTCTGTGGGGAACCTCTCCCGCCCGTTAACCTTCGCGCCATAGAATCCGGTTACGGCACGCCGGGCCAGCCAGGCCCGGATCCGCCGCAACGACGCGGAAGGACGGCCTGTTTTGGTGAGCCAACAAACGGAGATTGAAAAGAAGTACGACGTCGGCGAGGACGCCGCAGTGCCTCCGCTGGAGGGGCTGCCCGGGGTCACCAGGGCGGGTCTTCCCCATACTGAGGTGCTCGAGGCCGTCTACTTCGACACGAAGCGCTACACGCTGGCGTCCCACCGGATCACCCTTCGCCGCCGCACTGGCGGAACCGATGCCGGCTGGCACCTGAAGCTGCCGCCGCTGGACGGCGCTGCTTCCGGGGCGGAACCCCGGCAGCGGCGGGAGCTGCACGCCCCGCTGGGGCAGCCCGATGTTGTGCCTGACGGCCTCTTGGCCTACCTGCAGGCATACCTCCGGGGGGCTGAAGTGGCGCCGGTGGTGCGGCTGGAAACCAGCCGCACCACGCACGCCCTGTACGGCGAGGACGGCGTGCACTTGGCAGACCTCGCCGATGACCGGGTGACGGCCGAGCGCCTGCACCCCGGACACAAGTCAGGAGCGTCGGGGGGTGGGGAGAAACAGCACTGGCGTGAATGGGAACTGGAACTCGTCCACGGCGATCCCGGCCTCTTCGGCCCCGCAGAGGAACTTCTGGCCAAGGCCGGAGCCCGTCCTGCCGGCCACGCCTCGAAGCTTGCCCGGGCGCTGGGCGGTGCTGCCGGAGCGCTCCCCGACGCTGGCCCGTCCCGGAACGGAAGCACCCCTGCCCTGGCTGCCGGCAAGAAGGCCCCGGCAGCCGCCGTCGTCACTGCCTACCTCAGCGGGCCGATCGCGGAGATCCTGGCCCAGGACCCGGGAGTCAGGCTGGAGGAGCCCGAATCGGTGCACGACATGCGCTCCGCGCTCCGCCGGGTCCGCTCGGTGCTCGCCGCCTACCGGAAACTGTATGTGCCCGCCCCGGTTCGCCGGCTGCGCGACGAACTGAAATGGCTGGGCCAGCTGCTCGGCGCGCCGCGGGATGCCGAGGTCCTGCTGGACAGGCTCCGCGGGCACCTCGACGAACTTCCGCCGGGGGAAGGCGTGGACGACGTCAAGGCCAAGGTGGAGCGCAAAGTGGGCGGCGCGTATGACGACGGTTACCGGCAGTTGCAGGAGGCGCTGCGCTCGGACCGCTACTTCCGGCTCCTGGATGACCTGGAGGCGTTCCGGGACAAACCGCCGGTCCGTCCGGACCCCGTGGCGCCGGGGCGCCGGGTTGCCGCGAAAGCCGTGGCCAAGGCCGCCAGGCGGCTGCGGCGCTCGCACAAGGCCGCGGCGCGGTCCCGGCACGGAACCGACCACGAGACCGCCCTCCATCAGGTGCGCAAGGATGCCAAGCGGCTGCGGCACGTGGCGGAATCTGCCGCCCAGGTCTTTGGCAAACGTGGGCCCAAAGTGGCCAAGGCCGCGCACCGGCAGCAAAAGATCCTGGGCAATTTCCACGACGCAGTGATCGCCCGGGACCTGCTGGCCACGGTGGGCTCACGCCAGGAACCGACGGCGGCCGCGGCGGCCTATGCTGCCCTGGAGGCGCGGGAGGACGAGCTGATCAGAAGCTCCGAGGCCAAGTACCGGAAAGCCCGCAAGAAGTCCCGGAACCTGCTGCGCCGCGGGGTGGGGTAGCGGCAAGTCAGGGCAACGCGGGGTCACTTCACGCCCAATAAGGGGCAATTATGGGGCGGGAAGTGACCCCGCGTTGGCGTTACTTCCCCTGCCGCGCGGACAGCCGGGCCACGGCCAGCGCCAGCCAGAGCTGCACGCGGTCCGCGGTGACGGCGGGGTCGTACCCGGTCAGCTCGGTAATCTGCGCCAGCCGGTACCGGACCGTGTTCCGGTGCAGGGTGAGCTGCTCGGCGACGGCGGCCACAGAGCCGTTGTTGTTGAGGTAGCTCTCCAGCGTGGCCATCAGTTCCGAGCCGTGGGCGGCGTCAAAGGTTCGCAGCGGGTCCAGGGATTCGTTGGCCATGTCCGCCAGCGGCACGTCCTCGCTGGCCAGGAGCAGCGATGTCAGGCTGAGGCGCTCCGGCTCATTGACGGGCAGGCCGTGGCTTGCCGCGTCACGGGCCTCAAAGTAGCTCCAGCGCAGGCCGTTCGGCTTGGTGTACGCGCCGCCGATCCCGATCGTGGCGTGGATGCCGGCCTCTGCCAGGTGGTCGCTCAGCTTCCGGGCAAGGGCAGGTGCGCCGCCGCCGTCGTCATTAATGACCAGCACCAGGTCCTTGCCCACGACGGCGGCCACCGCCTTTTCCAGTTCGCGCGGCACCGAGGTACTCACCAGGGCCTTGTTGTGGGCGGCCGACACGGCCAGCAGCACCACGTTCTTCCGGGTGCTGTTGACGCCCACTCCGGCCAGGCGGCGCTGGGCCTCGCTGGTTTCCAACGCCCCGTGGATCACGTCTTCCAGGACCTGGCCGCAGAGGGCGCGCTGGGCCTGGCGCTGCTTGACCATGTTGTTCAGCTCCACGCTGATCAGGCTCTGGGCGTACCCGATGATGCCCGAGTCCTCGAAGGGCTGCCGGACCCAGAGGGTGCAGGCATCCCGCCGGCCCGTGGGGACGGGGTAGGAAGACCAGGTGTCCGCGGACGGGGAATCGGCGCCGCTGTTGTAGAGCTGGGCCGTGAACTGGGTGAGGGCAACATCGGTGCGCAGCATGCTGCCCAGGTGCTTGAGGAGTTCGGCGAGCCCGCCACCGGTCAGCAGGGCCCGGGCCAGCACCTGGTGCCCGGCGATCAGCCGCTCGAGTTTAGCGTAGTGGTCCGCGGACTGGGCATCGGCCACCAGCTTGCCGATGGCAATGAACGGCGTCTCGTAGGGAACCTCCACCACCGGCAGGCCCCACCGGTTCGCCTCCGCCAGCAGGGCCTGGGGGACCGTCTCGTGCGAGAGGCCCACGCCGAAGCCGATGCCCACGGCACCGGCGCGCTGCACCTGCCGGACAAAGCGCCGCTGCTCCGGCGCGGACCGCAGGCGCAGGCCGGTGGTGAGGATCAGTTCCCCGCCGTTGAGGAACCGGTGCGGATCCTCCAACTCCGTGACTGCCACCCAGTTGATGTCCTGATGCCAGGTGGTCTCGGCCACCCCGGCCTTGGACAGCTTCAGGGAGTTCACGCCCAGCAGGGCGGCAAGGGAAATGGCCATGGGTCAAGGATAAACGGGCGCTGGGCAACCGCACTAAACAGTTCCCTGAAGGGTGTGCAGGTGGCTATTCACTGCGCAAGGGGGCTGGCATAGGCTCAAGGCAGTTCCATCCATCCGCTCCGAACTCCGCCCGGGCGCGGGTGGCCCCTACGAAAGAGGTTGCACACCGTGGTCCAGACCTTGCAGAACTTCATCAACGGGAAGTTCGTCACCCCTGCCGGCACCACCCTGCTGGATATCGTGAACCCAACCAACGGGGAAGTGGTGGCGCAGTCGCCCGTCTCCGTGCAGGCCGATGTGGACGCCGCGATGACCGCAGCCAAGGACGCCTTCAGGACCTGGAAGCACGTCACCCCCGGGCAGCGCCAGCTCATGCTCCTCAAGCTCGCCGACGCCGTCGAGGCCAACAGCGAGGAGCTCGTGGAGGCCCAGCACCGCAATACCGGCCAGGTGCGCTCCTTGATCGCCTCCGAGGAAGTGGCGGCCGGCGCCGACCAGCTCCGTTTCTTTGCCGGCGCAGCCCGCATCCTTGAAGGCAAGTCCGCCGGCGAATACTTCGAGGGGCACACCTCCTATGTCCGCCGCGAACCTATTGGCGTCGTGGCCCAGGTTGCGCCCTGGAACTACCCCTTCCTGATGGCCATCTGGAAGATCGGCCCGGCGCTCGCCGCCGGCAACACCGTGGTCCTCAAGCCCTCGGACACCACCCCCGAATCCACGCTGGTGCTGGCCCGCCTCGCAGGGGACATCCTGCCCGCCGGCGTCCTGAACGTTGTGCTCGGCACCGGTGAGACCGGTGCCCTGATGATTGACCACAAGGTGCCCGGCCTCGTGTCCATCACCGGCTCCGTCCGTGCCGGCATCGCTGTGGCCTCCGGTGCCGCCAAGGGCCTCAAGCGTGCCCACCTGGAGCTTGGCGGCAAGGCGCCGGCCATCGTCTTCAAGGACGCCGACATCAAGAAGAGTGCTGCGGCGATCGCCGAGTTCGCATTCTTCAACGCAGGCCAGGATTGCACCGCGATCACGCGCGTGCTGGTGGAGGACTCCGTGCACGACGACGTCGTCGCCGCCATGGTGGAGCACACCAAAACCCTGCGCACCGGCTCTCAGAACGATGAGGACAACTACTTCGGCCCGCTGAACAACATCAACCACTTCAACGCCGTCAGCTCCGTGGTGGAGAACCTGCCCGCCAACTGCCGGATCGAAATTGGCGGCCACCGGGCCGGGGAGAAGGGCTACTTCTTCGAACCCACCATCGTCACCGGCGCCAGGCAGAGCGATGACATTGTCCAGAAGGAAACCTTTGGACCCGTCATCACCGTGCAGAAATTCAGCACCGAGGAAGAAGCTGTGGAACTGGCTAATGACGTGGATTACGCCCTCGCCTCCAGCGTGTGGACCACCAACCACGGCACGGCCATGCGCCTGAGCCGTGACCTGGACTTCGGCGCCGTCTGGATCAACACCCACATCCTCCTCACCGCCGAAATGCCCCACGGCGGCTTCAAGCAGTCCGGCTACGGCAAGGACCTCTCCATGTACGGCGTTGAGGACTACACGCGCATCAAGCACGTCATGAGTGCACTCGACGCCTAGCCGCGCCTCCAAACCTCCGCACCGAACCCCCAGGCTTTCCAGAAAGGCTCCCCATGACCACCACCGCATCAGACATCACTTTCCGCCTGGAGCAGAAGCGCCGGGTCCAGGCCGACTTCCCCGGGCCCAAGTCGGTTGCACTGACCGAGCGCCGCAAGGCGGTAGTTGCCGCCGGCGTCGCCTCCGCTGTTCCCGTCTACGTGGCAGACGCCGACGGCGGGATCATCCACGACGTCGACGGCAACTCCTTCATCGACCTCGGCTCAGGCATCGCGGTGACCAGCGTGGGCGCCTCCGATCCCGCCGTCGTCGGTGCCGTCAAGGAAGCCGTGGAGCACTTCACGCACACCTGCTTCATGGTCACCCCGTACGAGGGCTACGTAGCCCTAGCGGAGCAGCTGAACCGCCTAACCCCCGGCGACCACGAGAAGCGCACGGTCCTCTTCAACTCCGGTGCGGAGGCAGTGGAAAACGCAGTCAAGGTGGCCCGCCTGGCAACCGGCCGGGACGCCGTCGTCGCCTTTGACCACGCCTACCACGGCCGCACCAACCTCACCATGGCTCTCACCGCGAAGGCCATGCCGTACAAGACCAACTTCGGCCCCTTCGCACCCGAGGTGTACCGGATGCCCATGAGCTACCCGTACCGCGAGGAAAACCCCGCCATCACGGGTGCCGAGGCCGCCCAGCGCGCCATCACCATGATCGAGAAGCAGATCGGCGGGGACCAGGTTGCCGCGATCATCATCGAGCCCATCCAGGGTGAAGGCGGGTTCATTGTCCCGGCCGAGGGCTTCCTCCCCGCGCTCGCTGCCTGGGCCAAGGAAAAGGGCATCGTGTTCATCGCCGACGAGGTCCAGTCCGGCTTCTGCCGCACCGGTGAATGGTTCGCCGTGAACCACGAGGGCGTAATTCCGGACATCATGACCCTGGCCAAGGGCATCGCCGGCGGCATGCCGCTCTCCGCCATCACCGGCCGCGCAGACCTCCTCGACGCCGTGCACCCCGGCGGCCTGGGCGGCACCTACGGCGGAAACCCGGTGGCATGCGCTGCCGCGCTGGCGTCCATCGGTTCCATGGAGGAATACGACCTCGCCGGCCGGGCCCGCCACATCGAAGCCCTGGCCACTACCCGCCTCCGCGCGCTGCAGGCCGAGCTGGCCGGTGCCGGAACCGCCGTCATCGGCGACGTCCGCGGGCGCGGTGCCATGCTCGCCATCGAGCTGGTCCAGGCCGGGTCCAAGGAACCGAACCCGGAACTGACCAAGGCCGTGGCGGCCGCGTGCCTGAAGGAAGGCGTCATCATCCTCACCTGCGGCACCTACGGAAACGTCATCCGGCTGCTGCCGCCGCTGGTCATCACCGACGAGCTGCTCAACGACGGCCTGGAGGTCCTGGCCGCCGCCATCAAGGCGAACGCCTAGCAGTCCGCAGAGTTAGCGTCCCCTCGCAACGGCGCGAACACAACCTGAGGCCCCGGAACTACTGTTCCGGGGCCTCAGGGGATTAAGGCGCCGCTACCTCTGGGCTTTGTCCGGTTCGCCGATGACCACCTGCGCAGGGCTGTGCAGGACGTAACCGTTGAGCCAGGAAAACAGGGCGCGGACCTTCTGCTGGAATCCGGACAGCAGGGCAAGGTGCACCAGGAGCCAGGACAGAAAAGCCAGCGGACCCTGGAGCTGGACGCGCCGGCGCCCCAGTTCAGCCACGGCCGCACCCCGCCCGATCATCGCCATGTATCCCTTGTCCACATAGCGGAAAGGCTGCCGGGTTCCGCCGTTGAGGTCGGCAAGGATGTTGCGCGCCGCCCACTTCCCGGCCTGCTGGGCCACCGAACCGAGCTGCGGCAGTTTCGCACCGGTTGAATCGGTGATGTTGGCGGCGTCGCCGATGACAAACACGCCTTCCGCGCCAGGGGCCGTCAGGTCCGCCCGGACGTCGATCCGCCCGCCTTTTCCCTGCGGCAGGCCCGAGCCGGCGATGAGGTGCCCGCCCTTCAGCCCGCCGGCCCAGACAACGATCCCGCCGGGGATGACCGCCCCGTCAGCCAGCGTCACGCCGTCGGCCCTGACCTCAGTGACGCCCACCCCCATATGCATCTGGACACCAATCTTCGCCAGGCGTTGCCGGGTGTACTCCTGGGACTTGGAAGAAAACATGGCAAGCACGCTCGGCACCATGTCCACCAGGTGCACGCGGCACCGTGCCGCCAGTTCCGGGGAGAAGTACTTTGCCACAACGAACTTGATGTTTTCCGCCAGGGCGCCGGCAGTCTCCACCCCCGTGGGACCGCCGCCCACCACCACCATGTCCACTTCGGTTCCAGGCTCGCGGTCGGCCCGGTCCAGCAGCCGGGTCACGTTGGTTCCAAGCCTGGTGGCGTCGGTCACGGAGTACAGCGGGAAGGCATGCTCTTCCGCCCCGGGCGTATTGAAGAAGTTGGGAACGGCGCCAACGGCGATCACCAAAACTTTGGCGCGGAACGTGTCGCCCTCGTCGGTGGTGACGGTGTGGTTTCCAACATCAACCGAGGCCACTTCCGCGGTCAGGACCCGCACGTTGCGAATCCGCCGGAACATGGACCGGATGGGACGGGCAATGGCGGACACACCGATCTGCGAGGTGGCCACCTGGTACAGCAGGGGCTGGAACTGGTGGTAGTTGTTCGAATCGATAAGCAGGACGCGGACGCCCTTGCGGCCAAGTTCCCTGGCTGCAGCGGTGCCGGCGAATCCGGCCCCGATCACGATGACCTGATATGAGTCCTCCATCCGAGCAACCTACTCCACCGGGGTTCCCGGCAACAGGGGGCTAGGAGGATTTGAGGGCCGCTCGGTTCCGTCGCCGGGCCACGGACGCCTTGCGGGCCGTGCGCAGCATGTCCACGGTCAGGACCAGCAGCGCCACCCACACCACGCCGAAGCCGATCCAGCGGTCCAGGGTCATCGCTTCCCTGAATACCACCAGCGCCAGGATGAACTGCAGCACTGGCGCGAAGTACTGCAGCAGCCCGATGGTTGTCAGGGGAAGCCGGCGGGCCGAGGCTCCGAAGAACAGCAGCGGTACCGCCGTGATCACGCCGGAGGCCAGCAGGAGCCAGAAATGGCCCGGGCCCTGGGTGGTGAGCGTGGCTGTTCCGGCGGCTGCCAGGTAGACCATCGTGGCAGCCGCGAACGGGGCCAGCACCATGCTTTCCACCGTGAGGCTGGTGACGGCGTCCACCCTGGACCCCACCCGCTTCTTGACGAAACCGTAGAGGCCGAAGCTGAAGGCCAGGGTCAGTGCGATCCACGGCAGCTTGCCGTAGGAGTAGGTGAGGACGCCCACCGCCACAAAACCGATGCCGACGGCGGTCCACTGGAGCGGACGCAGCCTCTCCTTCAGGACGAACACACCGAGCAGGACGGACACCAGCGGGTTGATGAAGTAGCCAAGGGACGCCTCAACGGCCTGCCCGGTGGTCACCCCGTAGGTGTAGGTCAGCCAGTTGACGGCGATCAGGAGGGCGGCCAGGGCCAGCGAGCCAAACACGGCGTGGTTCCGCAGGGCCTGCGCCAGGGCGGACCATGAGCGGGTGGCCGTGATGAGGAGGGCGCAGAAGAGCAGGGACCACACCACCCGGTTGGCCACGATCTCGACGGCGCCTGCCGGCATGAGGACGAAGAAGTACAGCGGGAGCAGCCCCCACAGCCCGTAAGCGCCGATGCCAAAGAGGATGCCCGCCGTCGTCTCCTTGTCCACGGCCTTGGGACCGACGGCTTGGGGGCCGGCTGCCGGGGAAGGAGGGGGCGCAGCGGCGGGAGCCGGGGCGCTGGCGGGGGAGGATCCATCGGGAGTGGGCACGGAACCAATAACACCACCCCGGGGGCAGGTATTCCTGCAGGCAGGGCACGCAACCCGGCAAATAGTCAGTAGGCTTGCTTTTATGATTTTCGCCAAGCGGCCGGACGTGGCCCCATGAGGCTCCGCCGCAGCAACGCCTCGGGCCGGGGCTACCGCCGTGTTGCTGCCGGCAAAGGCTTCAGCTACCGGGACCTGGACGGCTCCACGTTGCCGCCCGGCCCGGTCCGGGACCGGCTGGAAAGCATCGGCATTCCGCCGGCGTGGACCGATGTATGGATTGCCCCGTTCGAGAACGGCCACATCCAGGCAACGGGTGTGGATGCAGTTGGCCGGCGCCAGTACATCTACCACCCGGAATGGCGGGAACGGAAGGACAGGGTGAAGTTCGACCGTTCCCTGCAGCTGGCGGAGTCGCTGCCGGCGGCGCGCCGCAGGGTCACCATGGACCTGCGCAGTGAGGGCTTTTCGCGGGACCGGGTCCTGGCCGGGGCCTTCCGGATGCTGGACAGCGGGTCGCTGCGGGTGGGGTCTGAACGGTACACCAACGAGAACGGCAGCCGCGGGCTCGCCACCCTGCTCTGCGCCCACGTGACGGTGCGCAAGGACCGCATCCTCCTGAGGTTCCCCGCCAAGAGCGGCAAGGACTGGGAGTCGGAGTTCCGCGATGCAGACCTCGCCGTCCTGCTGCGGCTGCTCAAGCGGCGCGGCCCCAATGCCCGGCTCCTGGCGTACAAAGAGGGACGGCAGTGGAAGCCCGTCACCAGTGCCGACATCAACGCCTACGTGAAGGAACGGACCGGATCCGACTTCACGGCCAAGGACTTCCGGACCCTGCGGGGCACGGTTGCGGCCGCTGCCAGCCTGGCCCGCACGGGCGCCCAGCGGACGGCCGCCAAACGCAAGAGGGCCATCGCCCGGGCCATGATGGAAGCGTCCGAGGTGCTGGGGAACACGCCGTCCATCGCCCGCAAGAGCTACGTGGATCCCCGTGTGGTGGACCACTACCACGAGGGCGAAACCATCGATCCCAAACGGCCCGACTCCGCCGAGGCCGAACTCCGGGCCCTCCTGTACCGCGAAGGTGACGTGGTGCCGCTGGCGAAGAGCGGCTGAGGCCTAGAATAGGGGACTGTGCGCTACCTGTTCCGGCGCATTTTCCTCAAATGGCCAGTTCAGAAGGGCTTCCGGTGTCCAACCACAGCGAATCCGCCTCCTCCCGTCCCCTCCGTGTCGCCATTGTGGGCGCGGGGCCGGCCGGTGTCTACGCTGCGGACATCCTCACCAAGTCCAGCGGGGTCAAGGACGGCGACTTCGAGGTCAGCATCGACCTGTTCGAGGCCTACCCGGCGCCCTACGGCCTGATCCGGTATGGCGTTGCGCCGGACCACCCCCGGATCAAGGGCATCGTGAACGCCCTGCACAAGGTCCTGGACCGCGGCGACATCCGGTTCCTGGGGAACGTCACCTACGGCCGGGACCTCACCCTGCACGATTTCCGTGCCTTCTACGATGCCGTGATCTTCTCCACCGGCGCTGTCAAGGACGCGGACCTGGACATCCCCGGCATCGAGCTGAAGGGCTCGTTCGGCGGCGCGGACTTTGTGTCCTGGTACGACGGACACCCGGACGTCCCCCGCGAGTGGCCGCTGGACGCCAAGGAAATCGCGGTGATCGGCAACGGCAACGTGGCCCTGGACGTGGCCCGCATGCTGGTCAAGCACCCCGAGGAGCTGCTGAGCACCGAGATTCCGGACAACGTGTACCAGGGACTCAAGGCCTCGCCGGTCACGGACGTGCACGTGTTCGGCCGCCGGGGCCCGGCCCAGGTAAAGTTCACGCCCCTGGAGCTCCGGGAACTGAGCCACATGAACGACGTGGACATCGTGCTCTACCCCGAGGACTTCGAGTTCGACGAAGCCTCCGATGACGCCATCCGCAGCAACAACCAGATCAAAACCATGGTGAATACGCTCACCAACTGGCTGGTGGAAGAGCACACCGAGTCCGAGAACCCGTCCTCCCGGCGGCTGCACCTGCACTTCCTGCACAGCCCCGTAGAGGTGCTCGATGACGGCGCGGGCAAGGTGGGCGGGATCAAGTTCGAGCGCATGCAGCTCGACGGGACCGGGAATGCCAAGGGCACGGGGGAGTACATCGAGTACCCGGTCCAGGCCGTTTACCGGGCCATCGGCTACCACGGCTCAGCCCTGGACGAACTCGAGTACGACGCCAAGCGGGGCGTCATCCCCAACGAAGGCGGCCGCGTCCTAGACGCTGAAGGCAGCCCGGTACCCGGCATCTACGCCACCGGCTGGATCAAGCGCGGACCGGTTGGCCTGATCGGCCACACCAAGGGCGACGCCCTGGAAACCATCGGTTTCCTGCTCGAGGACCGGCTGACCCTGCCGCCGGCCAAGAACCCTGACCCGCAGGCGATCATCGACCTGCTGGAAGAGCGCGGTATCGAGTACACCACGTGGGAGGGCTGGAACAGGCTCGACGCCCACGAAGCAGGCCTCGGTGCTGCCTGGACCGGACCCGAAGGCCTGGACCACGTGGTCCGCGAACGCATCAAGGTGGTGCCGCGCGAGGAGATGATCCGTATCTCCCGCGGCTAACGGTTCACGCTCTGTATTGGGGTGTTATTCGAGCTTCGCGCCAACACGGTTGACGCGTCCCTGTTTGCGTAACTTTTGCAGGCACCTGGTCCCCGCAACCGCGCCGTTCCGGTGACTGCCGCCTGCCACGGGCGCCAAAAGCAACGCATTTGCGGCCCGCCGTTCAGCTGGCCGAGGGGTACAATGGCCGGGCTGGCAGAACGAATGCCGCGCACCATCATGGGAGTTCGATGACGAACCTGATCCAGCCGGCCGCCGAGCCGCACCAGCGGGCAGCCCTCGCCGGGCATGAGTACCTGGACGGTGCCGCTGCAGGCACCCCGGAGATTCCAGGCCTGCGCAAGCTCATCAAAGAGTCCTGGCAGCGTTCGGCCCGTTTCAAGGCAAACCCGGACAGCCCGGCAGCCCCGCTCGCCATGGACCGGGATGTGCTGGAGGACTACCGCAGCCAGCACCCCCTGGCCGCCATCATGCCTGTCATCAACAAGCTCCTGGTCCAGCCCAGCCACGACAGCGGCCTGCTGGTGGCAGTGGGCGATGAGGTGGGCCGGCTCCTGTGGGTGGACGGGGACCCTGTGCTGCAGCGCCGCGCCGAGGGCATGATGTTCGTCCCGGGCGCCGACTGGTCCGAAGCAACGGTGGGAACAAGTGCCCCTGGAACCGCCCTGGCCCTGGGCCGCGGAATCCAGATCGCCGGGGCCGAGCACTACCAGCGCACCGTCCATCCCTGGAGCTGCACCGCCGTTCCCTTCCACGATCCCGATTCCGGCGCTGTCCTGGGCGTGGTGGACATTACCGGCACGGACATGGCGGTGGCACCCCACACTTTGTCCCTCGTGGAAGCCACCGTCGCGGCGGCACAGGCGCAGCTTCGCGTTGAACGGCTGCAGCTCGCGGCCGAGCTTGCCAGCAGGCCAGCACGACGGCGGCCGGCGGCTACCGCCTCCCGGTCGCCGCGGGCGGGAGTGAAGGAAGGCAGCCTGTACCGCAACAGCCTCCAGCTGCTGGGCCGCGACCAGGCCCTGCTCAGCATTGAAGGCAAAACCGTGGTGCTGTCCGCCCGGCACAGCGAAATCCTCGCCCTGCTGAGCTCGCACCCGGATGGACTGAGCGCCGAGGAACTCAGCGTCCTCCTGTACCCGGGCGAAGGGTCCACCATGACCCTGCGCGCCGAAATGGTCCGGCTGCGCAAGGTCCTTCAGCAGCTCAACCCGGCCGCCGTTCCCGGCTCGCGGCCGTACAGGCTGCCCCTGGACCTGGTGCCGGACAGCGGTCAGGTCCTTAACTGCCTGCAGCGCGGCGCCCACCGGATCGCGCTGGAGATCTACCGCGGCGCCGTGCTGCCTAAGTCCGAGGCTCCCGGCATCATCGATCTTCGGGACAGGGTCTCGTCCCTGATGAGGGAAGCCGTCCTCACGGACGGCAGCGCCGAAACGGTGCTCAAGTACGCTGAGCTGCCGGAGGCGAGGGACGACGTCGGGGTCCGGCGTGCCGCCCTGAAACTGCTGCCTGCCCGCTCGCCCAAGCGTGCCGCCGTCGTCGCCGACCTCGAGCGGCTGGAAGCCGAACTGCGCGCCTGACAACGAGCCCCTGTGACATGAGCCACAGGGTTGCAACCTGACTGCAACCTTCACGCTCCTACGCTGAGTGCAACGGCGCGGCCATAACCCGGCCCCGCCCCATGCACAGCAAAGGAGCTAGCAATGACTGTTTACGCCCAGCCTGGTACCGAGGGTTCGAAGGTCGCGTTCAAGGACCGCTACGAGAACTGGATCGGCGGCGAATGGGTGCCCCCGGTGAAGGGCCAATACTTCGAAAACATCACCCCGGTCACGGGCAAGGCCTTCTGTGAGGTTGCCCGCGGAACAGCGGAGGACATCGAACTTGCGCTGGACGCCGCACACAAGGTTGCACCGTCCTGGGGCAAGACGTCCGTGGCCGAGCGTGCCGCGATCCTGAACAAGATCGCCGACCGCATCGACGAGAACCTGGAAATGCTGGCCGTCGCCGAGTCGTGGGACAACGGCAAGCCCATCCGCGAAACCCTCAACGCGGACATTCCGCTGGCCGCGGACCACTTCCGCTACTTCGCCTCGGCCGTCCGCGCCCAGGAGGGCCGGCTCTCCCAGCTCGACGACGACACCACCGCCTACCACTTCCACGAGCCGCTCGGCGTCGTCGGCCAGATCATCCCGTGGAACTTCCCCATCCTGATGGCCGTCTGGAAGCTTGCTCCCGCGCTCGCCGCCGGCAACGCAGTGGTGCTCAAGCCCGCCGAGCAGACGCCGTCATCCATCCTGGTCCTGATGGAACTCATCGGCGACCTGCTGCCCGCCGGCGTGGTGAACGTGGTCAACGGCTTCGGTGTTGAAGCCGGCAAGCCGTTGGCCTCCAGCCCCCGCATCCGCAAGATCGCCTTCACGGGTGAGACCACCACCGGCAGGCTGATCAGCCAGTACGCCAGCCAGAACCTCATCCCCGTCACCCTCGAACTGGGCGGCAAGAGCCCCAACATCTTCTTCAATGACGTGGCGCAGGACAACGACGCGTTCTACGACAAGGCCCAGGAGGGCTTCGCGCTGTTCGCCTTCAACCAGGGCGAGGTCTGCACCTGCCCATCCCGCGCCCTGGTCCAGGAAGACATCTACGAGTCCTTCATGGCCGACGCCGTGGCCCGGGTGGAAAAGATGATCCAGGGCAACCCGCTGGACACCGAAACGCAGGTGGGCGCACAAGCCTCCAACGACCAGCTGGAAAAGATCCTCTCCTACATCGACATCGGCAAGCAGGAAGGCGCCAAGGTCCTGACCGGCGGCGCCCGTGCAGAGCTGCCGGGAGACCTCGCCGGAGGATTCTACGTCCAGCCCACGGTGTTCGAAGGGCACAACAAGATGCGGATCTTCCAGGAGGAGATCTTCGGCCCGGTGGTCGCCGTGACGAGGTTCAGCGACTACGCCGATGCCATGGGCATCGCGAACGACACCCTCTACGGCCTCGGCGCCGGCGTCTGGTCCCGCAACGGCAATGTAGCCTACCGCGCCGGCCGCGAAATCCAGGCCGGCCGCGTCTGGGTCAACAACTACCACGCCTACCCGGCGGGCGCCGCGTTCGGCGGCTACAAGTCCTCAGGCATCGGGCGCGAGAACCACGCCATGATGCTGGACCACTACCAGCAGACCAAGAACCTGCTGGTCAGCTACAACGAAAACAAGCTCGGCTTCTTCTAAAACGCCTTATCCGCTACACCGACGCAAGGATTTCGCCAATGACGACGACAATGCAAGCAGCAGTAGTAACTGAATTCGGCAAGGACCTGCAGGTCCAGGACATCGCAGTTCCTTCCCCGGGGCCAGGGGAAGCCCTGGTCAAGGTCCTCACCACCGGGGTCTGCCACACTGACCTCCACGCGGCCGAGGGCGACTGGCCCGTGAAACCCTCGCCGCCCTTCGTCCCCGGACACGAGGGGGTTGGGGAAGTGGTGGCCCTGGGCGAGGGTGTCACCGATCTGGCGGTCGGGGACCTGGTGGGCAACGCCTGGCTGTGGTCCGCCTGCGGGGACTGCCAATACTGCCGCACCGGCTGGGAAACCCTGTGCGAGGCACAGAAGAACGGCGGCTACAGCGTAGACGGCTCGTTCGGCGAATACATGCTCGTGGATACCCGCTTCGCCGCCCGCATACCGGCGGGATCCGACCCCGTCGAGGTGGCGCCGGTGCTCTGCGCCGGCGTCACCGTCTACAAGGGCCTGAAGATGACCGAAGCAAGGCCGGGACAGTGGGTCACCATTTCCGGCATCGGCGGCCTCGGGCACATTGCAGTGCAGTACGCCGTTGCCATGGGCCTCCGCGTCGCTGCGGTGGACATCGCGGACGACAAGCTGGCCCTTGCGAAAGCCCATGGGGCCGAGGTGACGGTCAACGCCCTGCACGAGGATCCCGCGGAAGTCATCCAGCGCGAAACCGGAGGATGCCATGGAGTTCTGGTCACCGCCGTGCATCCCTCGGCCTTCGGGCAGGCGATCGGCATGGCACGCAGGGGCGGCACGATTGTGTTCAACGGGCTGCCGCCGGGCGACTTCCCCGCGCCGATCTTCGAGATTGTGCTCAAGGGACTGACGGTCCGCGGCTCCATCGTGGGGACCCGCCAGGACCTGGAGGAGGCGCTGGATTTCTACGCCCAGGGCAAGATCCACCCCACGGTGTCCGTCCGGGAACTCTCGGAGGTGAACGACGTCCTGGACGAAATGAAGCACGCAAAGATCGACGGCCGCGTGGTCCTGAGGTTCTGATGCCGCTGGACAAGCTCGACGCCGGAGTGACGCTGCCCGGGGAAGACTTCTCCCGGGTGGCGCTCACCCTGGCGGCCGTGCAGCTGCTGCGGAAGCTGTGGCTCCAGCACGGCCCGCTCATGTTCCACCAGTCCGGCGGGTGCTGCGACGGGTCCGCACCCATGTGCTATCCCGCAGGCGAGTTCATCACGGGCAGCTCCGACGTCCTGCTGGGCCTGTTTGACCTGTCCGACGGGCTGGAGCCACAGCCGCTGGAGTTCTGGATGTCGCGGGAGCAGTTCAGCTACTGGAGCCACACGCACCTGACGGTGGACGTGGTGCCGGGCCGGGGGAGCGGCTTTTCGGTCGAGGCACCGGAAGGAAAAAGGTTCCTGATCCGGTCCGCCCTGATGGACTGGCCTGCCTAGGCCCGTTCGACCAACTACCACTTGGGACCCTTCATCTGAAGGGTCCCAAGTGCTTTGCCGGAATAAAGTTCGGCAGAGTAACCGTCTCACCATTCGGGACAATTGGGCCCGTCCAGTGGATGGACACTACCGTTAATAGGTCTGTTTCCATCCGAAACCAAGATTGTGATCCCCCAATGAACCTTCTCCGGACCAAATCCATCGAGCAGTCGATCGCTGACGCCGATGAGCCCGGGCGCAAGCTGAAGCGCTCCCTCAGTACCTGGGACCTGATGATCATGGGCGTCGCGGTTGCTGTCGGCGCCGGCATCTTCTCCGTTGGCGCCAAGGCTGCGGCCAACTTCTCCGGTCCCGCAGTGACCCTGTCCTTCGCCATCGCCGCCGTCACCTGCGCGCTGGCCATCATGTGCTACGCCGAGTTCGCCACCGCCATCCCCGTGGCAGGTTCCGCGTACGTCTTCACGTATGCCACCATGGGCGAACTGCTGGCCTGGATCATCGGCTGGAACCTGATCCTGGAGCTTTTCACCGCCGCTGCCGTGATCGCCAAGTACTGGGGCATCTACCTCAGCAAGGTATTCGCCCTCATGGGCGCCGATATCCCGCCGGCGATCTCCCTGGGCGGGGTCGACCTCTACTGGGGTGCCTTCCTGATCGTTGCCGTCTTTACCGTGCTGCTGGTCCTGGGCACCAAGCTGTCGGCCCGCGTAGGCAACATCTTCACCCTGATCAAGATCGGCGTCGTCCTCTTTGTCATCGTGGTGGGCTTCACCTACGTGAAGTTCGAAAACTACGCCCCGTTCATCCCGGCCGCCCAGCCGACCGGCGGCGACGGTGGCGCCGACGTCCTGAAGCAGTCGTTCTTCGGCTTCCTCACCGGTGCCGCCCCTGCCCAGTACGGCACCCTCGGCATCTTCGCCGGCGCCGCTCTGGTCTTCTTTGCCTTCATCGGTTTTGACGTTGTGGCCACCTCCGCGGAAGAAGTAAAGAACCCGCAGAAGACCCTGCCGCGCGGCATCTTCGGCGGCCTGGCCCTGGTAACCCTGCTCTACATCCTGGTATCCCTGGCCCTCACCGGCATGGTGTCCTACACGCAGCTGGCCGAGGCCGAGAACCCCACCCTCACCACCGCCTTCGAAGCGGTAGGGGACACCTCGGCGGCCAAGATCATTGCCTTCGGCTCCCTGGTGGGCCTGACCACCGTGATCATGGTGCTCCTCATGGGCCTTTCCCGCGTGGTGCTGGCCATGAGCCGCGACGGGCTCCTTCCCCGCGCACTGTCCAAGACCAGCCAGAAGCGTTCGACGCCGGTACGCCTCCAGATCATCTGCGGGGCCGCCGTCGCCACGGTGGCCGGCCTGACCAAGGTGGACCTGCTGGAAGAAATGATCAACATCGGGACGCTGTCCGCCTTCGTGGTGGTAAGCCTGGGCATCCTGGTGCTCCGCAAGAAGCGTCCGGACCTGAAGCCGGCCTTCCGGGTACCGTTCGGCAAGGTCCTGCCCATCGTGTCCGCCGTGCTGTGCCTCTACCTGATGACCAACCTCGCAGTGGAGACCTGGATCTTCTTTGCTGTCTGGCTGGTCATCGGCATGGCGATCTACTTCTCCTACGGCCAGCGCCACTCCCGCCTCAACGAGCGCTTCGGCGACGCCAGCACGGCCGTCAACGGACCGGCTGCTGACAAAGCGCGCGAAGGCGAGGACGAGCTCACCCGCGCTTGACGCCCCTCTAAATGCCCGCCCTGGCCTGGCCAGGGCGGGCATTTGCATGTCCGGCTTCTAGGATGGATCACATGGCCCGTCCCACACGATCCGAACGCAAGGCAGAGCTCCTGGCTGCGATCCTGGATTACCTGATGGACAAAACGCTTGCCGAGCTCACCTTCCGGAGCCTCGCTGAGGGCCTGGGGATGAGCGCCTATGTGCTGGTGTACCACTTTGGCAGCCGGGACCAGCTGATCAACGACATTGTCGTTTCGATCGAGTCCCGGCTGGACCGGATGCGCAACACCGATGTGCGCGACATCGACCGCGCCGCCTGGCGGGACTTCCTGCTGGACTCCTGGCAGTGGACCATGGCCCAGCGGAATCGGCACCTGACCCGCCTGGAATTCGAAGCGACGGCGCAGGACATCGTGGCTGCAGAACCGAGGGGGACGTCGCAGGAGCACTTCCGGATGCTCCACCATAAAACCCGGGACTGGCTCATGGTGCAGGGAATTCCGGAGGAGTTTGCCGATACTGACGCGCGGCTCTTCACGTCCACCTTCTACGGGCTGCAGTTCGACTTCGTGGTCATGAATGAGCCGGAAGCGGCCACCAAAGCCTTCGAGCTGATGCTGGCGGTTTTCTTCAACAACCTGGAGACGCGCCTCGCTGCCGGCGGCGGGCAGGGCTGATCCGCGCCACCACGTGCACGAACAGATCCAGCTGGGAAAGACGGGGCACCGCCCGGCTGCAGCCTCATCCGGGAAGGAGGCTCCGCTCAAGGGGCAGAATGCCGGCTGACCCAGTCAACTAACGGCCGCAGGTCCTCCCACAGACCGGCGATGTGCTGGACTGCGGCAGGGGTGGCCAGCCAGTCCGGCCGGCCAAGGTTGACGCTGGCTGAAAGGGATTTGTGCTTCAGGAGTTCGGCCCGCGGATGCTCCCGCGCATACCCCCGCGGCACCGTCTTCAGCTTCTCCCCCTCCACGGCAAAGCCGGCCGCGGCAACAGCCTCCACAATCTGCCGGAGGGACTCGCCGGTGCCGGACGCGTCCACCGAATTCCGGTACCGGGCCAGCTGTGCCGGCGTATGCGAGTGGTATCCGCCGCCCACCAGCAGGCCCCCGGCACTTAACTGCAGGTAGTAGCCAACCCCCTCCTGGACGGATGCCACCGCGCCTTGGGCGGTCTTATAGGGAGACTTGTCCTCGGAGAACCGGATGTCCCTGTTCGGTCGGAAGAGCTTCGCCGGCCCAAACCGGGGTTCCAGCCCTGCGAGTAATGACGAGAGCGGTTCCTTGACCAGGGACTGGTAACTGTCCTTGTGTTCCTGCCACCACTCCCGGTTGTTGTTGTCCTGAAGCTCCTCGTAGAACCCGAAGGCGCCGGCAGGTATGCCCTGGAAAGTTGTCATGAAGCGATCCTAGGGACCCTCCGCGGGGATGGACACGGCCGCCGACCCGTATGTGCAAAAAGTAGGGCACCCCGCCACGGAAACCGTGACGGGGTGCCCTCAAAGCAGTGAAGCCGGCAGAAGCGGGATCAGCCGATCTTGTTGGCAGCCTCAGCATCGGAGGACGGAGCTGACGGGGCGGCCGCGGTACCGAGGTTGGCGCGCAGCTTGGCGCCGAGTTCGGCGTCAATGTTGGTCCAGTACTGGATGGCGCGTTCCTTGATATCGGAGCGCTTGACGCCGCCCACGGCACCGGTGATGGTCTCGAGGAAGCGGGCCTTGGCGGCTTCGTCGTAGACCTCGCGGTACAGGGTGCCGGCCTGGACGAAGTCGCTGTCCTCGGCGTGGAGGGAGTGCGCAGCGAGGGTCAGCTCGCCGTCGTTCTCCCAGCCGCCGGCCGGGTTCTGCGGCTCAAGGGCAGCCGGGCCACCGAAGGTGTTCGGGGCGTAGACCGGCACGGACGGAGCGTTGAAGTGGTAACGTCCGGCGCCGTCCTGGCTGTAGTTGTTGACCTGGTTCTTGGGCTGGTTCACCGGGATCTGGGCGTGGTTGGTGCCCACGCGGTAGCGGTGGGCGTCGGCGTAGGAGAAGATGCGGGCCTGCAGCATCTTGTCCGGGGAAGCGGCGATGCCGGGCACGAAGTTCGAGGGCGCGAAGGTGGCCTGCTCGATCTGCGCGAAGTAGTTCTCCGGGTTCCGGTTCAGCTCCATGGTGCCCACCTTGATCAGCGGGTAGTCGCCGTGCGGCCACACCTTGGTCAGGTCGAACGCGTTGAAGCGGTAGGTCTTGGCGTCCTCGTACGGCATGACCTGGACGTGCAGGTCCCAGGACGGGAAGTTGCCGGCTTCGATGTTCTCGGAGAGGTCGCGGATGTAGAAGTCCGCGTCCGAGCCGGCCAGCTGTTCGGCCTGCTCGCTGCTCATGGAGTTCACGCCCTGGTTGGACTTGAAGTGGTACTTGACCCAGAACCGCTCGCCTTCGGCATTGATCCACTGGTAGGTGTGCGAGCCGTAGCCCTGCATTTCGCGCCAGGAAGCGGGCAGGCCGCGGTCGCCCATGAGCCAGGTGACCTGGTGGGCGGACTCGGGGGACAGGGTCCAGAAGTCCCACTGCATGTCGGCGTCGCGCAGGTGCGTGCCCGGCAGGCGCTTCTGGGAGTGGATGAAGTCGGGGAACTTGATGCCGTCGCGGATGAAGAACACCGGGGTGTTGTTGCCCACGAGGTCGTAGTTGCCCTCGGAAGTGTAGAACTTCACGGCAAAGCCGCGGGGATCGCGCCAGGTGTCCGGGGAGCCGCTTTCGCCGGCCACGGAGGAGAAGCGGATCAGCATTTCGGTTTCGACGCCGGGCTGGAGGAAGGCTGCCTTGGTGTACCTGGACACGTCCTCGGTGGCCGTGAACGTACCGAATGCGCCGCCGCCTTTGGCGTGCACTACGCGCTCCGGCACCCGCTCGCGGTTGAACTGGGCGAGCTTTTCCACCAGGTAGTGGTCAGTCAGGATGATGGCACCGTCGGCACCAACTGACTTGGAGTGCGCGTCGGACGTGACGGGGGCACCTGACTGGGTTGTTGAAATGGCAGTCATTGTTCTCCTATTTCTCTTATTTCTGTGTTTCTTCAGAGGGACGATTGGAAGGAAGTTGTTGGGACTGCTGGCAGTCCTGGCAGATGCCCTGGTACATGACATCGGCGATCTGGATGGTCATCGGCTTGGCGTTTTCATCCCAGTGGGGGGTGAGGCAGGGGGCGTGGCCCACTGCACAGTCCACGTCCTCCACCCGGCCGCAGCTGATGCAGATGGCGTGGTGGTGGTTATCCCCCACCCGCGTCTCGTACAGGGCGGGGGAGTGTGGCGGCTCAAACCTGCGGAGCATGTGAAGGTCCGTCAGGTCGCCCAGCACCACATACACGGACTGGGCCGTCAGTTCCGGAAGTTCGGCGCGGGCGGCGCTCAGGATGCTTTCGGCGGGGGAGTGGGGGTGGCGTTCGACGGCGGCCAGGACCGCCAGCCGCTGTTTGGTCACCCTGCGTCCGTGGGCACGCAGGGCGGCAGCCCATGCGTCCTGGCCGTCAAAGTGTTCCGTCATGCCACCATTCAAGCACTTATTATGAGCATCTCACAATAAGGCTCGGCTAACACGTTGTGAACGGGAAGAAACCGTGCCGCCGCTAGGGTTGCAGGGTAGGGAAGCTGCTGGCTGATATCACGCCGCTCCGGCCCGGACCCACCCAGGGCCGGCGGCGCGCAGGCCATCAACCAACCGGCCCGCAGCGCCATCCTGCCCATGCTGTTTACAGGCTGCCCTGCCGCCGTCAGGGAGTCCGGGCAGGCCCGGAGTCCGCTCCGTCGTCGAAGGCTTCCGCTTCCTCGGCACGCGGCCTAACCTCCGGACGACCTTCGTCATCGACCTGGTCGCCACGGTCCTGGCCCAGCCGCGGGCGCTGATGCCAGCCATCGGTGCCGTCATGATCGGCGGCGGCGAAGCGACCGTAGGCGTCCTGCATCGTGGTGGTGACCAGGGCCCCCGGATCGGCGGCCTGCCGCCAGCCGGGCTTCCGCAGGTACGACGCGCGGAACCCGGTCCCCTAGACAGCCGTTTCCATAGTGAGTAAGGAGGAGACGTGCATAAACACTACAACGGGCTCAAGACCGCGGCGCTGTTCGGGGTGCTGTGGGCGGTGCTGCTGGGCCTCGGGGCGCTGGTCGGCACCAGTACCCGCAGCTCCGCGCCGATCTGGATCATGGCCCTCCTTGGGGTGGCCACGACGGCATACGGCTACTGGAACAGCGACAAGATCGCCATCCGCGCCATGGCGGCCTACCCCGTCACGGAGCCGCAGGCGCCGCAGCTGTACCAGATGGTCCGGGAACTGTCCGTCCGGGCCAACCAGCCCATGCCGCGCATCTATCTCTCGCCCACCATGAGCCCGAACGCCTTCGCCACCGGCCGCAATCCCCGGAACGCCGCCGTGTGCGTGACCGAGGGAATGCTGCAACTGCTGGACGCCCGGGAGCTCCGCGGAGTCCTGGGGCACGAGCTCATGCACGTCTACAACCGGGACATCCTCACCTCGTCCGTGGCCGCCGCCGTCGCAGGCGTGATCACGTCGGTGGGCCAGATGCTGCTGTTCTTTGGCGGCGGTGACCGGCGCAATTCCAATCCGTTGGCGATGCTGGCCATGGCGCTCCTGGCCCCCTTTGCCGCGTCGCTGATCCAGCTGGCCATTTCCCGGACCCGCGAGTACGACGCCGACGAGGACGGTTCGCAGCTGACCGGAGATCCGTTGGCGCTTGCCTCAGCCTTGGCCAAGATCGAGCGGGGCGTCACCATCGCACCGCTGCCGCAGGACCAGCGGCTGGTCAACGCCTCGCACCTGATGATCGCCAACCCGTTCCGCGGCGGGGCCATGACCAAGCTGTTCGCCACGCATCCGCCCATGCGGGACAGGATTTCCAGGCTGGAACGGATGGCAGGCCGGCCACTTCGCTGACGTCCGGCGCCTCCGTAACGCGCAAAGAGGGCCGGCGCTGCCCATAATCGGGGGGCGCCGGCCTCTTTACGCGGAGGCTGACGGCTAGCTGCGGAAGTTGACGAACTGCAGGTCGGCTTCCTCGAAGTCCTTCAGAAGGGCCATGGTGGCCTGCAGGTCGTCGCGGGACTTGGACGTCACGCGAAGCTCATCGCCCTGGATCTGGGACTTGACCGACTTGGGGGCTTCATCGCGGATGAGCTTGTTGATCTTCTTGGCCAGGTCCTGTGCGATGCCCTCCTTAATGGAGGCTTCCAGCCGGTATTCCTTGCCGGACGCGTAGGGCTCGCCGGCGTCCAGCGACTTCAGCGAGATGCCGCGGCGGATCAGCTTGGACTGGAGCACGTCCAGCACGGCAAGCACCCGTTCCTCGGAGTTCGCCTTCATCAGGATCTTCTCACCGCTGAAGTCCACTTCGGCACCGACGCCCTTGAAGTCGTAGCGCTGCGCCAGCTCCTTCTGCGCCTGGTTCAGCGCGTTGGCCACTTCCTGCTTGTCTACCTTGCTTACGACGTCGAACGTTGACTCGCCTGCCATGACTCTCCTTTTGCTGTTGGAAGCCCTGTGCGGACAGGGCGTGATCACTGCATTCCAGCCTAGTACGGATGCCCGCGTTGAGGAGGTCCGGGATTCACAGTTCATTCCCAGCGGACGCTCCGCAGGAACGAAGGAAAGCCGGGAAGAGTTGAACGTGTTGGGAAGTTGCTCGAAGGGAATACCATGCACCCCAAAGCCGTCCCGTATGCCACCCGCACTACTTCAGCAGCCGCCGGGGCAGTGGCAACAGTGGCGGCGTCGGTGGCCGCAGCGGCGGTTGCGGCGTCCATCACCCTCGCGCCGGTGGCAGACGCTTCATCCCGGATGGAGGGAGTCAGCGAGGACCTGCTGCGTGCAGTCCAGCTGAACCAGATCACTGAGGAGCAGGCCGTGAAGTTCGAGGCCCGGCTGGCCGGCAGGATTCTGGGGGAGGCCTGATTCCGTTCCCTTTCCCCGTTGTTTCAAGGGATTCCCGGGCCTTTGCGGCCCGATTCGATTCTTCGGCGGAAGTTCTGTAAAGTTGTCTTGCCCGCGGTTACTGGAAGCGGATCGGCCCGGAAAGGGACGTTCCGCAGACTGCATCGGCGGGTACTTCTTTTGAAGTTCGGCAGATTACCCGAGCGGCCAAAGGGGGCTGACTGTAAATCAGCTGGCAACGCCTACGGGGGTTCGAATCCCTCATCTGCCACCCAAGCGAAGGCCCGTAGTTTTCCCGGAAACCTGGAAAACTACGGGCCTTCGTCATGCCCGGCAGCCGTCCGGGCGGCAACACCCGCAACAGCCAGCCTTGAGACCGCAGCGTCCGGACGGGCGACCCCGAGCATCCGCTGCAAGGCTATGGGCAGTGGGCCTGCATTGGCTTCGGATCAAGGCAGGTGGGCACGCCGTCCGATCTTTTTCCAATCCTGTGACAAATCTGGGCGGATCTTGATGATGCCACCGATAGTGTTCTCACATATTCGCAATTTTATGGGGGGAAATTGTCGATGGCCGGCACGTCTGAAGATACTGGTGGACCCTGGCTCGATATCGCTGAGGAGGTCCGCTGGTATCCCTCGCCACATAACTCCCAGCCGATTAAGCTGAGGCCGATCAGCGAGACCGTCGCAGTTGTTTATTATGACCTTGACCTCGGGTTGCCTGCCGAATCGTTCGGAATTCCTTTCGGCCACGTGTGCGCGGGCGTCTTCCTGGAGTCATTGTCTGTGGTGGCCGCGGCCAGGGGCTACCGCACCGTGGAAAGCCTTGAGCTTTCCGAAATGGATTTCGCTGCCGAGGACCGGTTGCATCGTATCGGCACAGTCAGATTGGAACCTGCTGTAGACGCCCATTCCCGTCCCTTGGCTGAAAGTACTTTGGCCGCATTCCGGGCCAGGCGGACGTCGCGTCGGCCGTACGACAGGCGGGTGGTCGATGAGGCGATCTTGACGGCGGCTTCTTCCATTGCCGCCCGCCAAGGATACGAATTCCATTCAACCGCTGACAGCAGAACTGTTTCATCGCTCGTGCGGATTAATCAAAAAACTCTTTTTTCCGACCTGCGCAATAATGCGGTCTACGCCGAGATCATGGAGTGGCTGCGGTTTTCGAAGGACGAGGCTGCCGCCCGGGCAGACGGTCTCAGCGCGGAGACCATGATCATTCCCGGGCGGGTGCTTCGATTCGCAATGGAGCACCGTAATCTTTGGTCCTTCCCAGCCATCGGCGGTTTCATTAAGGCCGTCTATTTACGCACAATGCGTGGCGTGCGGCAGCTTGGCTGGTTGGAAGGCCCGTTCGCGGAGCCGAGCCATTTCCTCGAAGCCGGGCGCACGTTCATGCAGGTATGGCTCTTCTTTTCGGAAAAGGGCGTATCCCTCCACCCCTTTGGCACTGTGATCACTAACCCTTCTTCTCACGCGGAATTCGTCAAGGAGGCTGGAATCAACGAGGGAGCGAACAGGATGGCGTGGATGCTGTTCAGGTTCGGCTATAGCGCCACCCCGCCGAAGGCTCACCGCCGCCCCGCGGCCTCGATGCTGCTCACCGATGACATATACGTACAGGAGCCACACCTTGAATAAGAAGCTCATATTTGCGTTCGTCTTTCTTATGGACAGATTCGTCGGGGTCTTTACGCCAAGGGTTTCTACTCATCGGATACTGCTTATGCCGGGCATAGAACCGTTCCGTTGGACCGCCGGACGCTGGAGGGCCTGGCGGACCTTTGAGATGGCGGCTAAACGCGTGCCTGCCTATCGTGAGTTCCTCGCCGAGCACGGCGTAAGCGGAAGGCTTTCCCTCAAACGCAAGACGGTGGCGGAGGCCTTCGCCGCGCTGCCGGAGATGGACAAGGACAGCTACATCAAACGCTGGACCATTCCTGCCCGCAGCGTGGACGGCGTGCTTCCCCGCCACGGTGTGGTTGTCGATGAATCTTCCGGAAGCTCAGGCGTCCCAACCAGCTGGGTGCGCGGCCTCGATGAACGTCTTGCAACAAGGCAGCTGCTCCAGGTTGGGTTTTCACGCACCGCCGAGACACTTAGGAAGCAGCCGTTCGTGCTCAACTGCTTCTCACTCGGAGCATGGGCAACGGGGATGAACGTCACGACATCCCTGACAGACGTGACAATGATCAAATCAATCGGCCCGGACCGCGACAAGGTAATTGCCACGATGCTGGAGTTCGGGCCGGATTACACCTACATCATCCTTAGCTATCCGCCCTTCCTGAAAGCCCTGTTCGACGACGATCGGATCATCTGGGAGGACTACGACATCGTGGCGGCATTCGGCGGCGAGGGCATCAGCGAGAACATGCGGGCACACATCACGAAGTACGCCCACAGTGCCTTCGGCTCGTACGGTGCGTCCGACCTTGAGATCAACATAGCCATCGAAACGGACTACACCGTGGAGCTCCGCCAGGCGGTCGCGGCCAACCCGGAACTGTCGGCACGGCTCACCCGACAGGACGAATACGGTGTGCTCCCGATGATCTTCCAGTTCAACCCGTACGACTACCTCATCGAAACGAACGGGGACGGCGAACTCGTCGTCACGATTGTGCGCAAGGAGAACGTCAACCCGCGGATCCGCTACAACATTCATGACCGCGGACACGTGCTGCGCGTGCGTGAAGTCAACGCTGTGCTTCGGGAATTTGGGCTCGAACACATCATCCGACAGCAGTTCCTCGATCTGCCCCTGCTCTTCCATTACGGCAGGAGCGACCTGTCCGTCGACTTCAACGGAGCGGTTGTGGCACCGGATGCATTGCGTGACGTCCTTAGCAGTGACCAGAGCCTTCTTTCAGCCGTGGAAAACCATCGGCTTGTCAGCTTTGAGGATGCCCTGGGAAACCGACAGCTTCACATCGCGCTTCAGCTCACCTCGAAAGCCAGCACCGAGGGCACCTTCGAGGCAGCTTCCTACAGGACATACATCCTTGAACGACTGAGAAGCATGAACGGCGACTTCAACAACGCAATCCTTACATCACCAGATGCAAGCCTCCCAACGATTGCCTTTTATCCGCTGCGCACCGGCCCCTTCACATCGGACGGTTCAAAGCTGAAGAACGAGTACGTCTGGCAGCTTGGCTCTACGGCTCCCCAGGACTGGGAGCTGGACCTCACGTTCCGGGCCCAAAAGAGCCGGGCATCTGCTGACTGACGTGGGCCGTCCAGGGGCCGAAGCTGCCCCGGAACAGTGCCAAACCGCCGTCGACATCGTTAGTGCCCAGGCGTAGTCTGGCAGCATCGGCGCATGTGCCCGATGCCCTGCGTCGATACCCAATCGATGAAGGAGGACCAATGAGTGCCGTACGTGAATTCATGACTACGGACGCACAGTGTATTAAGGAAAACCAGTCCCTGGCCGATGCCGCGCGGATGATGATGGACCTGGACTGCGGATCGTTGCCCATCTGCGGCGATGACGGCAAGCTGCATGGCATGATCACCGACCGTGACATCGTGATCAGGTGCGTGGCCGCCGGACGTGATCCGCGCGAAATGTTGGCCAGCGAACTCGCCTCAGGCAAGCCCTACTGGATCGACGCCGATGCGAACGTTGACGCCGCCATCGAAATGATGGAAGCACACCAGGTCCGCCGGCTCCCTGTCATCGCCGACCACAGGCTGGTTGGCATCATCAGCCAGGGGGACATCGCCCGCAACTACTCGGAACAGCGCGTGGGCGAGTTGGTGGAGCACATCTCGGAACGCAAGCGGATGAACGCATAGCCGGGATTTTCCTGGCGCAGTTCATGCCCTTGTCCGCGGCTCCCTGCCTTGAAGGCCAGGGACCGCGGACAAGCTATGCCAGCCAATCTTCAAGGCAGTCAGTTCAGCGCGATCAGGAGCATCTGGCTGGTGCCGGGGATGCAGGTCTGCAGGATGGCCCGGGGGAAGCCGCCGAAGACCGCAATAACGTCGTTGGTGGTTCCCGGGTTAGGTACCTGTCCCCGTGCAGAAACCGTGTACGTTCCATAGCCCGGGATGCTCACAGTCTCGCCCACCCCAATGCCGGAGAAGCGTGCCCAGCCGCCGCAGAAATCGTGCTCCGTGATGAAGAGGGAATAGCCGTCGTTGGGGGTGTAGTGGATGGGACCGATGCAGGCGTCCACCATGCCTTGGCCGCCGGCGCCCGCAACATAAATGGTGCGGACGGCGGGTGCGGCAAGGGCAGCTGCCGGAGCGGCGGCCGCGGGTGCCGGGGCGGAAACGGGCGCCGCAGCAGGGGCGGAAGCAGGGGGAGCCTGCGCCGGCGCCGCAACAGGTGGACCGGTCAGTACCAGCGTCTGCCCTGGGTAAATGATGCTGAACGGGCCTAGGCCGTTCGCCGCGAGCATCGCATTCATGTCCACGCCGTGACTGGCCGCGATAGCCCCGACAGTATCCCCGGGCACCACGGTGTAGAGGTTCGGATCACCTGCAGGCGCGGGTGCAGGCGCGGGCGCCGGAGCAGGTGCAGGTTCAGCCGGTGCCGCGGCTTCGGGCGCTGCGGGCGTGGGAGCTTCCGCTTCCGGAACTGGTGCTTCTGCCGCGGAAACTGGCTCCGCTGCGGCATTCGGCACTTCAGGTGCCGCGGCCCCGGCGACCTGGCCGATCGCCGTCGTGCTTTGGTTCAGCGACGCGGGAGGCGCCGCCAGGGCACCGACGCCGACGGCGGCCACCACAGCAGCAGTGGCCATGCCGGCCCACAGCTTGTTGCTGATGGCCGGCCGCACCTCGGTGAGGTCCGTGCGGGGTTCATCGGTGGCGAAGCTCCTGCTGGGGCCTTCGGGAGTGGAGAGGTATGGCTGGTTCATGGGGAGCCCATCCGGGTTCGGTCCAGGCAGGCTGGCGCTGTGCGCTTCAGCAGGCAGGACGGATTCAGGAAATATGCGCCGGCCGCCCCCAGCTGTTGCCGGGCCGCACAAAAGGCGCGTGATGGAGCGTCCGCATACCCAGAAAATACGGAGGCCCCGTGAGGAGGCAGGACCCCGGGAAGCCAGCCCGGGGGACCCGCCCGCACGTGTCAGGTCCTAGGAATCCCGAGTCTAGGAAGTCCGCAGTCAGGCGGCACCAGTAGGAATTACCCGAATATTTGCGCCGCCTACGCGGTAGCGGGCCACCAACTACTCAACCGCGGGCAGCCGATACTTGCCCCGACGCGGGCGGACTACGGCGTGCGCCGCTCCTGGAGCCCGGCGATCTCGCGCCGGAGCGCGGCAATTTCGGCCACCAGCTCCGCCACTTCCGCGCGGACCGGCTCCTCGGCCTCGGACACCGCCTCGGCGGTGTCCTCCACCCGCTGGACCAGCCAGGACGCAATGGACGCGGTGACCACACCCAGGACGGCAATACCGCTCATCATCAGCGCGGCGGCCACCGTGCGGCCGATCGGAGTCACCGGGTACATGTCGCCGTAACCCACGGTGGTAATGGTGGTCATGGCCCACCACAGGGCATCACCGAAGGTCATGATTTTCGCGTCCGGCGCCGACTGCTCCGCGTCCAGGACGCGTCCCCTGAGCGTGTCGCCCAGCGTCCGGTGCACCACGGACAGCAGCGTCACCAGGCGGAGGAGGCGCAGCGGCCGGAAAAACGGCAGTGCCACAATCACCAGTTCATGCAGGTTCCGGCCAGGTCCCGGTAGCGTTGTTGGGTCATGCAGAAAATCCTACTAACAGCTCCGGCGCCGGCTGCGGCCATCATGTTACTGGCGGGTAGCATAAGGGGATGCACCTGCTCCTGAGAACCCTCCTGATGCTCTTCCGTTCCTCGCGCCGCCCGCCGGTGACGGTCTGGGACAGCGCCTCGCTCCCGCTGCGGGTCCTGCCCACGGACATCGATATCGCCCTGCACGTCAATAACGGCATGTACCTGTCCCTCATGGACCTGGGCCGGTTCGACCTCATGGTGCGCAGCGGAGTCTGGACGCGGATGCGCCGTCGCGGATGGGGCCCCGTGGTGGCCGCGGAGACCATCGCCTTCCGGAAGTCCCTCCAGCTGTGGCAGCACTACACCATCGAGACCCGGATCATCGGGCTTGATGCCAAAGCGATCTTCTTCGAGCAGCGCATGGTGGCCGACGGCGAGATCTACGCCCGCGCGTACATCGCCACGCGGCTGGTGGCGAAGGGCCGGCCGGTCAGCCAGGAGGAGATCCTGCGTGAGTTCGGCGAGCCGCCGGCGGACCTGGTCCTTCCCGACTGGATCCACGAGTGGCGGGCGTCCAGCGCGCTGCCTGGCAGCAGAACGCCGGCCCCGCATGACTGGGCAGCGGCCTAAGCGCCCACGTCCCGCCGTTCCAGTGCGACGGCGGCCACCGCCACCAGTGCCGCCGAAACGCCCCACAGCCACGCTGCCGCCGCCCAGTCCGCCCCGTTGGCCACCGGCGAGTTGCCGTAGGCCCAGTGGTAGGGGCTCAGGTCCAGCAGCCACTCCACGTCCTCGCTCTGGCGTCCGACGGCGTTGAAGACGTAACCGAGGACGGCCACGGCGGCGCCCGCCGCGAGTCCATGGGTCCGCCGGCCCGTGACAGCGCCGACGCACAGGGCAGCCGTTCCGCTCAGGAGTGCCAGCCCGGCAAACAAGACGGTGGCACCCAGCAGGTTGTCTAGCTTGATATCCAGCTGCGCCGGCACGTTCAGCAGCCACACCAGCGCACAGGCCAGGGCAGCAAGCAGGACCACGCGCAGGAACAATGCCAGCGCCCGCTCCAGGACCACCTGGCCGCGGGTCACACCGTGGGCCAGGGTCAGTTCCAGTTGGCCGGACTCCTCGTCCCCGCCCACGGCAGCGGCGCCCCAGGCAACCGAGGCTATGGTCATGAGCATGTATCCGATCAGCCCGAAAAAGGTGGCCTGCACGTAGCCGGGGCCGCTGGCGATCTGGTCATAGTTCAGCGCCTTGGTCATCTCCGGCGGGAGCGCGTTGACCATTTGCTGCATCTCGGCGCTGCCCCCGATTGAGGGATACAGCGGCAGGTACAGGGAGATTGCGGCAGTGAGTCCGGCCGCCCAGCCCAGGGTGGAGCGCCACGTGTCGAAGAAGGCGCGGCGGAACAAGGGAAGTGCTTTCACCGGGCGTCCTCCGGCTCGCCGGCGTACATCTTCAGCACGGCTTCCTCCAGGTCAGGCTCCTCCAGGACGAGGTCGGTCAGCTGGAGGGAGTCCAGCATCCGGACCAGCGGCTGGATGGCGCCCTCCAGTACAGCGGACAGCGTCACGCTGCCGTCCGCCTCCAGCACCTGCACCTGCCCGACGCCGGGCACCCGGGCCAGCTGCGCCACGGCGTCGTGCGCTGCGATGCCGGACGCGGTGAAGCGGAGGTGCCGGATGGCGCCTTCGCGCAGCCCTTCCACGGACTCGACGGTGATGATCCGCCCATCGCGCAGGATGGCAACTGTATCCGCTGTCTGCTGGACCTCGCTCAGGACGTGCGAGCTGAGGAAGATGGTCTGTCCGCGGTGTCTCGCCTCCCGCACCATCGCGTGGAACTCCTGCTGGACCAGCGGATCCAGGCCGCTGGTGGGTTCATCGAGGACCAGCAGTTCCGGCTGGTGCATAAACGCCTGCACCAGCCCGAGCTTCTGCTTGTTGCCTTTTGACAGCTGGCGCGTATGCCGGTCAAGGTCCAGTCCCAGCCGCTCCGCCAGCTGGTCAATCCGGCCCGGCGGCACCGGCCCGCTGATGGCCTCATAGTGGGAAAGCAGTTTGCGTCCCGTCACCCGTCCCGCAAGGAACAACTCCCCGGGAAGGTATCCGATGCGGCGCCGCAGTCCAGGGCCGCCAGCCCTGGGCTCCACCCCCAGCACCCGGATTTCCCCGCTGGTGGGGCGGATGATGTCCAGCAGGCAGCGCATAGTGGTGGTCTTTCCTGCACCGTTGGGTCCGATCACCCCGAACACGGAGCCTGCCTCCACGGCGAAGTCCACGCCGTGGAGCACTTCCCGGCGGCCGAATTTCTTGGTCAGTGACTTCGCAGAGACAGCGGTTGCCACAAGCCCTCCTGGACGCGAACGCAGCGGCGGTTGACCCCAAGACTAGGTGCCCCCGCGCCCCGTGTACATGGAAGGCTCACGGTTATTCCCGATGACGCGGGGAGCGAACAAGGGCCCTCCGCGCAGGACATGCCGGGCCATCACGCGTACCGTTGACGCATGGCTACTCGTGACATCACAGGTGAACAGTTCGCATCCACCATCGAAGGCAACGACATTGTCCTGGTGGATTTCTGGGCAGAATGGTGCGGCCCCTGCAAGCAGTTCGGGCCCACGTATTCGGCGGTCTCAGAGAAGCACCCGGATGTCCTCTTCACCAAGGTGGACACGGAGGCGGAGCAGCAGCTCGCCGCCGAGGCAGGCATCTCGTCGATCCCCACCCTGATGGCCTTCCGTGAAAAGGTGCTGGTGTTCTCGCAGCCCGGTGCGCTGAACGCCCAGCAGCTCGAACAGGTGGTGGACGCCGTGAAGGCGCTTGACATGGAGGAAGTCCATGCCCATGTGGCCCGCCAGCGGGAAGAAGCCGCAGCAACGGCCGGCAAGCATGCCGGACCCCAGGACGGAACCCAGATCCCGGACTGACCCACCTCCTTAAAGCAACGCGGGGTCACTCCGCGCCCAATAACCTCGGTTCTTCGGGCGCGGAGTGACCCCGCGTTGTTGTAGCTAGATCCGTTCCACCTTGACCGGTTCCGCCAGCAGCGCGCTCAGCGATTCGTTGAGGTCCTGCACCGCGATGCCCTTGGAATGCTTGGCCAGATGCTCCTCCGACGCCCACTGCTCGGTCAGGACCAGCTTCTCTTCGGTGGCTTCGGTCAGCTCGTAACGGATGCAGCCCGGTTCGTTCACCACCTCATCGATGGCTATTTCGAGCGCCAGCTTTACACGGTGGAACTCGCCGTCGTTGGGGATGAACGTTGCCTGCAGGTCAATGGGTGAACTCATGGATTTCACAATACCGGCAGCAGGGGAGGGCTTTGCCTCTGTTGCGCCGGACACCCGTGGTTCAGCGGTGCTTTTATTGCCGGGGGCCACTTGGTAGCGTGCCACCATGCGCGCTTACACAGCCGGGGACACTGACGTCCCGCTGCTCGAGGAGACCATTGGCCAGAACTTTGAGCGGGTGGTGGAGCGGTTCCCCTTCCACGACGCGCTGATTGAGGCGGCGCCTGTTCCCGGAGCGGATGCGCGCCGCTGGAGCTACACGAAGATGAATGACGACGTCGACAGGCTGGCGCGAGCACTCCTCGCCATGGGCGTCGCCAAGGGGGACCGGGTGGGGATCTGGAGCCCCAACTGCGCCGAGTGGACGCTGCTGCAGTACGCCACGGCCAAGGCCGGCGCCATCCTGGTGAACGTCAACCCGGCCTACCGCAGCCACGAGCTGGAATTCGTGGTGAACCAGAACGGCATGCGGATGCTGGTCACCGCCCCGTCGGACCGGAACAGCGACTACGTGGGCATGGCGCGCCAGGCGCTCGCCGTTTGCCCGGACCTGAAGGAGCTCGTTTTCCTCCCGGCATCGGGCGGGGAAGGGTTCGACGCCGGCGTCCCCCTCAGTGACGCGGAGCTGACCTACGCCGAACTGCTTCGGCGCGCTGACGCCGTCGGACATTCCGGCCTGAAGGCCCGCATGGCTGAACTCGGCCCGCACGATCCCATCAACCTGCAGTACACGTCCGGGACCACGGGATTCCCCAAAGGAGCCACCCTGACGCACCACAACATCCTGAACAACGGGTTTTCCATTGGCGAGCTGCTCGGCTACACGGAGCACGACCGGGTGGTGATTCCGGTGCCGTTCTACCATTGCTTCGGCATGGTGATCGGCAACCTCAACGCCCTCAGCCACGGTGCGGCCACCATCATTCCCAGCCGCGGCTTCAACCCCGCAGCGGCCCTGGAGGCTGTGCAGGATTTTGGCGGCACGTCACTGTACGGCGTGCCCACCATGTTCATCGCCGAACTGGCGCTGCCCGACTTTGCGTCCTACGACCTCTCGACCCTGCGCACCGGCGTCATGGCCGGCTCCCTCTGCCCCATCGAGGTGATGAACCGGGTGATCTCGGAGATGAACATGCGGGATGTGGCCATCTGCTACGGGATGACGGAAACGTCTCCGGTGTCCACCATGACCCGGCAGGGCGATACCCTGCAGCACCGCACCGAAACAGTGGGACGGACCATGCCGCACCTGGAAAGCAAGATCGTGGATCCGGGCTCCGGAGATGTCCTGGAGCGCGGGCAAATCGGCGAGCTGTGCACCCGGGGCTACGCGGTGATGGAAGGGTACTGGAGCCAGCCCGACAAGACGGCCGAGGCCATCGACACCGAGGGATGGATCCACACCGGGGACCTCGCCCGCATGGACGGGGACGGCTACGTGGTGATCGAGGGCCGGATCAAGGACATGGTGATCAGGGGCGGAGAGAACATCTATCCCCGGGAAATCGAGGAGTTCCTCTACACCCATCCGTCCATCCGGGACGTGCAGGTCATCGGTGTCCCGGATGCGCAATACGGCGAGGAACTGATGGCCTGCATCATCCTGGAACCAGGGGCGGAACCACTGGATGCTTCCGCTGTTTCGGACTTCTGCCGCGGGCGCCTGGCGCACTACAAGGTCCCGCGCTATGTGGACATCCGGGCGAGCTTCCCCATGACAGTCTCCGGGAAGGTGCGCAAAGTGGAGATGCGCGAGGAAGCAGTGGCCCGGCTGGGTCTCTGACTCGCCCTCCACTGCAACCTACAGCAACGCGGGGTCACTTTCTGCCCGATAATGCGGGTTTCTCCGGCAGGGAGTGACCCCGCGTTGCCGAGGGAACGGCGCCCTGTGGATAACTTGAGACGCTGTTCTGCCCGAACGCGCACACTGGGTGGCATGGTTACTGCGAAGCCACTCCCCGAGGAGCTCTCAAAACTTCCATTCACGATCTATCAGGCGCGGGCCCTGGGTGTTGCGCCGAACCGTTTGCGGGCCAAGGACCTGATGGGAGCAGGACGCCTAATCCGGGTGCACACCGGCCGCGAGCCTTCCATTGTCGAGCGGGCACGCGTGCTGTGTGCTGCCACCCCGGACGCTTGGGTGTCGCACGAGACTGCTGGTATCTTCTTCGATCTGGGTCTCCCTCCATGGCTTGGCCAGGAGCCGCTCATCCATCTCAGCAAGCCTCACGGATTACCAAGGGTCCGCCGGGCCGGGGTCATCGGTCACCGCGTGCGTGTAATTCCCGGCGAAGTCATGGAGATTGACGGGATCAGGGTCAGCTGTCCCGCTCGAACGTGGCTTGATCTGGCCCATAAGCTTCCCTTGCGGTATCTCGTGGCCATGGGGGACCAACTGATCCGCACTCCCCGGCCGGAGTTGGAGTTCCGCAGCCTGCCGTTTGCCTACAAGGAAGGTCTGCGCCTTTTGATACGGCAGCATCCCAACATGAAAGGTGTCGAAAAGGCGCGACTGGCGTTGGATGAGATGCGGGTAGGGTCGGATTCCCTCCCGGAAACGTTCCTGCGGCTGGCGCTCTTGGACGCGCGCCTCCCCGAACCCGAATTGCAGCTCCGTCTTAACCCCGGCGATCCAAGGTCGCCTGCAGCCGACCTTGGGTATCGAAGGCACCGGATCGCGGTGCAGTACGACGGCGCCCATCACCGGACGAGGGAACAACAGTCGCGCGACAACCGTCGCGACGAATTCTTCATCAATGCGGGTTGGTCCTATTTCAAGCCAAACGCAGATGACCTCGCCGACGGTTTTCAGGATCTCATCGCCAGAATCAAACGGGCCTATTCCCGCCATGACGCGGGGTCACTTTCCGCCCGATAATCCGGCTTTATCGGGCTAGGAGTGACCCCGCGTTGCAGTGGTCCCGCTGCTACCTGATGGTGCGGTTAATCGCCCGCACGCCGACCACCAGTCCGACGGCGGCCGTCACCGCTGCTGCCACAAGTCCCCACAGGGTGTGCCCGCCGATGGTCCCGGCGAACAGTTCCCGTTCGGCGTTAACCAGGTACGTCAGGGGATTGAACATGCTGGCGGTCTTCATCCAGGCCGGGCCGGCCTCGAGAGGGAGCATGATCCCGGAGAGGATCATCAGCGGGAAGAGCAGCGTCTGCTGCACGCCCCAGAAAATCCATTCCTTGTTCTGCGACACCAGCGCCAGGGCATAGGAGAGCGCGCCGATGCCGACGCCGAAGATCCCGAGGATCACCAGCCCGGCCAGCACGTGCAGGGGGTGGAAGACAAAGCCAAACGGGATGCAGACCAGGGCGATGAGCAGCCCCTGGACCACCAGCGGCGCCCACTCCTTCAGCGCCCGCCCGATCATCAGGGACGAGCGGGACAAGGGAGTGGCGAGGATCCGCTCATAGGATCCGGTCATCAGCTCGTACTGGAGGTTTGAACCGGTCATCGAGGTGCCGAACAGGGCGATCATGACCACCACACCCGGCAGGAACCACTGCAGCGTGGACTGCCCGCCGAACGCCGGGGCGCCCACGGAGGCGCTGAGCAGCGGGCCGAACAGGCCCAGGAACACCAGCGGCTGGATCAGGGAGAAGACCAGGGAAAACGGGTCGCGCAGCGGCAGCAGCATCTCGCGCCAGAAGACGTACCTGGTGTCGCGCAGGACCTGGCCCAGGCCGGGCCTTTCGCGCATCGCGCCAGGACTTTCCACGCTCACCGGTTCGCTCCTTCCCGGAGGTTGCGCCCGGTCAGTTCCAGGAACACGTCATCCAGGGTGGGCGGCTTCAGTTCAAGCGACTGTGCGGGAGCGCCGGCGTCGTCCATTTCCTTCAGCAGGGCCGGGGCGAGCCGTGCGCCTTCGGGCAGGCGCAACCGGAAGGTCACCACCCCGTCGAGCCTGTTTTCCTGTAGTTCGCCGCCCGCCGCGGCCCGTCCCAGCAATCCCCGCACGCCCGGCGCCGACTCAGCCGCCACCTCGACGGCCAGCAGGTCGCCGGCGAGGTTGGCTTTCAGGCGCGCGGCCGTGTCATCGGCAATGATCCGGCCGTGGTCGATGACGATGACCCGCTCCGACATGGAATCCGCTTCATCCATGTAGTGCGTGGTCAGGACGATGGTGGTGCCGTGCTCCCGGCGAAGCCGCATGATGTGGTCCCAGAGGTTGGCCCGGTTCTGCGGATCCATCCCGGTGGACGGCTCGTCCAGGAACAGCAGCTTGGGGGAATGCATCAGGCCCAGCGCAACGTCCATCCGGCGCCGCTGGCCGCCGGAGAGCTTGACCACCGTGCGTTTGGCGAGGTCCGAAAGGTCCATCGACCGGAGCAGTTCCTGGGCGCGGGCGGCGGCGTCGCTGCTGTTCATGCCGTAGAAACGGCCCTGCATCACCAGTTCATCAATCACGCGGAAGCTATGCCCGCCGCCGTTGCCCTGGCCGATGTAGCCGATCCGTGCCCGAACCCCTGCCGGATCCGCGGTGACGTCCACTCCGGCCACGGTGGCGGAGCCGGAGGTGGGGCGGAGCAGGGTGGTGAGCATCCGCAGGGTTGTCGACTTGCCCGCACCGTTGGGACCCAGGAACGCCACCAGCTCCCCGGGGGCAACGTCGATGTCGACGCCCCTGACGGCTTCCACGGTTTCCTTCTTGACGGTGAAGGTCTTGCTCAGCTTGTCCGTGTGAATCATGGGTGACTCCGGAGGATGCGGCTTGCCGGGGCCCCTCGAAAGGGCTCCCTGGCGCCACGCTATACCCAACCGCGGGGCCAGTCCACGGGCACCTGGACAGCCGGACTGCCGGGGGCGGCGTCAGTGCCGGCGGTGGTCCTGGATGGTCATCCGCGGGCCGAAGGTGGGCTTGCGGAAACCGCTGGCCTGGATCATCCGGACCACCCGCTGCCGGTGGCCCTTCCACGGAGCCAACAGGTCAAGCATGCCCGCGTCATCGGTGCGACGGCCTGTCAAAGCGGCCCCCACGTATGCCGCCAGATGGTAGTCGCCCACCGAGATGGAATCCGGGCAACCATGCGTACGCTGCACCACTTCCGCCGCCGTCCAGATGCCGATGCCCGGGATGGCCTGCAGCTTCGCGCCCGCCTCAAGGGCAGGCAGGGCTGCCAGCCGTTCAAGTGCGACGGCGGACCGCAGCGCCCGCATCACGGTCGCCGAACGCTGTGGTCCAACCCCCGCCCTGTGCCATTCCCAGCTGGGAACCTGCAGCCACTGCGACGCGGCGGGCGGCACCAGCAAACCGGCTGGAGTGGACAATCCGGCCGCCGGCGCCGGCCTTCCGTAACGGTGCACCAGATACCGGTAGGCCCGCCGCGCCTCAATCACCGTGACCTTCTGCTCGAGGATGATGGGCACCAGCTGGTCCACCATCCGCCCACTGGCGGGAAGGCGCAGGTCCAGGCTCCGGCGTCGTGCTTCACGGACCATGTGCGGGAGGGTGGCATGGAAAGCGGGCTCGTCAAAGTCCTGCCAGTCATCGTCGGCACCCAGGAGCCGGGGCGCTGCCGCCACGGCCGCGGCGGCGCCGGGTCCCCACGCCTGGACATCCACCCAATGCTCCAGGTCCCCGCCGGCTGCGCTGAACCTCACAGTGGCCGGGCCGTCCGTCGTCGTAAAGGCATTCCAGATGACGCTCCCCTGGACGCTGAAGGACGGATCGCTGTTGCCGCGCAGGAGCGGACCGAGCGTGCGGGCAAGGTGGTACGGGCCGGCGGGATACCACCGGAGAGAGGCGTCCGCCGCGGCTGCCAGCCGGGGAGGTGCCTCTGCAATCGTCATGTCCTCCATCGTCCCACGCCCCTGCGACATCCGCCTGCGAGCAACGCTCCGGCGGCACCATGCAGGCGAGGGAAACAGCCCCTTAACCAGCCCCGTGACCAGGACTAGACTCCACCCTGTGGTGCGGAAAACACCGCGCCCGGAAGCTCGAAAAACCAGGAGGAAACAATGGGCGGAGTAGTGCATTTCGAAATCCCCGCGGACGACCAGGAGCGGGCCAGGAAGTTCTACCAGGAGGCCCTCGGCTGGCGGATCGACCCCGTCCCGGGCATGGACTACAACATGGTCATCACCACCCCCATGGACGAGGCAACCGGCCAGCCCACCGAAGCAGGCGCCATCAACGGCGGCATGTTCGCCAGGGACCCGGACCTGAAGACCCCGGTGATCACCGTGGACGTGCCGGACATCAACGCCACGCTGCAGACAGTGGAGTCACTGGGCGGTGCCGTGGTCAAGCCCCGGGAAACCATCCCCGGGATGGGCTTCTTCGCGTACTTCAAGGACACCGAGGGCAACGTCATGGGCCTGTGGGAGAACCTGCCGCCGGACCAGCAGGCCGGGCAGGCCGGGCAGGCCGGGGACACTGCGGACGGCACTCCCGCTTAGCAGCCGGCCGCAAACAGATTGGGGCGCAGCCGTGAGTGTCCTCGTCCAGGTGCTGGCCGTCATCACCGGCGTCGTCCTGATCGCCGTCGGACTGCTGGAAGCCTTCCGGTACAAGGACCAGCGACTCCACCCGATTTTCCTGATCAAGCCGGAGGACACAGACGCCGTCCGGCTCTGGACGGTCAACGTCGGGTTCTACAACATCGTCTGGGGCCTATTTGGGATCGCCGGCGTGGTGCTGGCCAACTCCGGAGAGGTCACGGTGGGCCGGACGGTCGTGGCAATGATGTGCATCGCGCACGCAATCCTGGGCATGGTGCTGATCATCAGCGAGCGCAGGCTATGGCTCAGTGGCATCGGACAGTCGTTCCTCCCGGTGGTAATCCTGTGGCTCATGTTCGCCGGCTGAAGCCGGGCGGGCGGAAGCGGTAGCTTTGTACCTATGAAGTACGCCCAGTCCGTCCTGGACCTCATCGGCAATACCCCGCTCATCAAGCTCAACCACGTGACCGACGGCATCAAGGCCACCGTCCTGGTCAAACTCGAGTACCTGAACCCCGGCGGATCCATCAAGGACCGCATCGCGGCCAAGATGATCGAGGACGCCGAGCGGGACGGCAAGCTGCAGCCCGGCGGCACCATCATCGAGCCCACCTCCGGCAATACGGGAGTGGGCCTGGCCCTCGTGGCGCAGCAAAAAGGCTACAAGTGCATTTTTGTGGTGCCGGACAAAGTGGGCGAGGACAAGCGTGCCGTCCTGCAGGCCTACGGCGCGGAGGTGGTGGTCACGCCCACGGCCGTGCCGCCGGACAGCCCGCAAAGCTACTACGGCGTCTCGGACCGCCTGGTCCGGGAGACACCGGGAGGATACAAGCCGGACCAGTTTTCCAACCCTGCCGCTCCCGGCAGCCACTATCTGACCACCGGCCCGGAGATCTGGCGCGATACGGACGGTAAGGTCACCCACTGCGTGATCGGCGCCGGCACCGGCGGCACCATCACGGGCACCGGCCGGTACCTGAAAGAGGTTTCGGCTGGCCGGCCGGAGTCCGACGGCGGCGTGGTCCGGATCATCGGTGCGGACCCGGAAGGTTCGGTCTACTCCGGCGGCACCGGGCGCCCGTACTTCGTGGAGGGCGTGGGGGAGGACATGTGGCCGGCGAACTACGACAAGTCCGTCCCCGACCAGGTGATCGCCGTCAGCGACGCCGACTCCTTCGCCATGACCCGCCGCCTCGCCCGGGAGGAGGGCCTGCTGGTGGGCGGATCCTCGGGAATGGCTGTGGTGGCCGCCCTGCAGGTGGCCCGGGACCTGCCCGAGTCCGCCGTCGTCGTCGTCATTCTTCCCGACTCGGGCCGCGGCTACCTGGCCAAGATCTTCAACGACCAGTGGATGCGCTCCTACGGCTTCCTCTCCGGCGGCGAGGAAACCTCGGTGGGGGAGGTCATCAGCTCCAAGAACGGTGAACTGCCGGACCTGGTCCACATCCACCCGAACGAGTCCGTGCGCGACGTCATCAACATCATGAACGAGTTCGGCGTCAGCCATATCCCCGTCCTGTCCCAGGAGCCGCCGGTGGTCATGGGCGAGGTGCTGGGCGCCGTGGATGAGCGCAGCCTTACGGCCAAACTGTTCCGCGGCGAAGCCAAGCTCACGGACAAGATCTCCGAACACATGGGCCCCAAGCTGCCCGTCATCGGCTCGCTGGAGACCATTTCAGCGGCCAGGGAACTACTCTCGGACGTGGACACCGTAATGGTCACGTTCGTGGGTGCCCCCGTGGGCATCCTGACCCGGCACGACCTCCTCGCCTACCTCAGCAACTGACAGGAGCACCATGTCCGCCTCTGAAAACCAGGGTTTCAACACCCGCGCCGTACACGCAGGCCAGGCTTTCGAGCCGCGCACCGGTGCGGTGGTCCCGCCGCTGCACTTCAGCTCCACCTACGCCCAGGACGGCATCGGCGGGCTCCGCGACGGCTACGAGTACGGCCGCGGCGGCAACCCCACCCGGGACGCCCTGCAGGAACAGCTCGCAGCACTGGAACTCGGCACGCACGCCTACAGCTTCAGCTCCGGGCTGGCCGCCGAGGATTCACTGATCCGTGCCCTGACCCGGCCCGGGGACCACATCGTGCTGGGCAACGACGCCTACGGAGGCACCTACCGGCTGATCAGCCGGGTGCTCGGCGGCTGGGGGATCGGCAACACCCCCGTGGACATGGCCAACCTGGACACCGTCCGCGAAGCAGTCGCGGCGAACAAGGCGCGGATCCTTTGGGTGGAAACGCCGTCGAATCCGCTCATGAAGATCACCGACATCGCCGCGCTCGCGGACATAGCGCACGACGCCGGCGCCCTCCTGGTCGTGGACAACACCTTTGCGTCCCCCTACCTGCAGACCCCGCTCGCCCTGGGTGCCGACGTCGTGGTCCACTCCACCACCAAGTACATCGGCGGGCACTCGGACGTGGTGGGCGGCGCCGTCGTCGTCAAGGACGCCGAGCTGGCGGAGAAAATCGGCTTTGTGCAGTTCGCCGTGGGCGCTGTTTCCGGCCCCATGGACGCCTTCCTCACCACGCGCGGCCTGAAAACCCTGGGCGTGCGGATGGACCGGCACAGCCTCAACGGGCAGGCCGTGGCCGAGTGGCTGCTGGAGCGGCCCGAGGTGGAAGCCGTCCTCTACCCGGGCCTGCCGTCCCACCCCGGCCACGAGCTGGCCAAGCGGCAGATGCGGAGCTTCGGCGGCATGGTGTCGGTGCAGTTCAAGGGCGGCGAGGCGGCGGCCCGCAAGGTGGCCGAGTCAACCTCCGTGTTCACCCTCGCGGAGTCTTTGGGCGGCATCGAGTCGCTGATGAACTACCCGTCCGAGATGACCCACGCCTCGGTCAAGGGCACCGAGCTGGCCGTCCCGGTGAACCTGCTCCGGCTCTCCTGCGGCATCGAGGACGTGGAGGACCTGGTGGCGGACCTTGAGCAGGCGTTCTCGTCCATCCCCTAGTGATATGCACAAAAACCCTAGCTGGCTTTCTTCAAGATAGTCAGCTAGGGTGCGGGTATGGCACTTCGATCCGACTGGTCGCAGCGGAACTGCAGCATTGCCCGCGGGCTGGACATCCTGGGCGACCCCTGGACCATCCTTGTCCTGCGCGAGGTCTTTTTGGGCAACGGGCGGTTTGACGCCATGAAGGCGCACCTTGAGGTGGCGGACTCCGTGCTCACCAGGCGCCTGGCCCGCCTGGTCGAGGAGGGGCTGCTGGAGAAACAGGCGTACGACGACGGCGGCCGCGCCCGGCTTGAGTACGTCCTCTTGCCGAAAGGCGAAGATGCGCTCCCGGTGCTGAATGCTCTGGCCATCTGGTCGGAGAAGCACCTCCCGGCCCCGTCCGACCAGGCGCATCTTTATGTCATCCACTCCGGCTGTGGCAAGCGCACCAGTTCCGCCGACACCTGCACCGGGTGCGGTGACCGGCTGACGGCTGCCAACACCAGCTGGCACAGCAGGACCCGTTCAGCGGAACCTGTCCGGCTCGCCACGGCAGCCGCATGAAGGCCACCAATAACCGCCCCCTGCATCCTGCGTGGATCGTGGCCGCCGTTGCCTTCCTCGCGCTGGTGGGGGCGGCAGGCTTCCGGGCCGCACCCGGCGTGCTCATGGTTCCGCTGCAGCAGGAATTCGGCTGGTCCACCACGGTGCTGTCGGCGGCTGTCAGCATCAACCTGGTCCTGTTCGGGCTGACGGCACCGTTCGCCGCCGCCCTGATGGAGCGCTTCGGCATCCGGAAAGTCACTGCCCTGGCGCTGGTGCTCATCGGCATGGGCAGCGCCCTGACCGTCCTGGTGAACCAGTCCTGGCAGATCCTGCTGACCTGGGGGCTGCTGATCGGACTGGGTACGGGGTCCATGGCCCTGGTGTTTGCCGCCACTATCGCCAACACCTGGTTCGTCAAGAGCCGCGGGCTGGTCATCGGCATCCTGACAGCCGGCAGCGCGGCTGGCCAGCTGGTCTTCCTCCCGTTCATCGCCGTGCTCGCGCAGGATCCCGGCTGGCGGCAGGCTTCGCTCCTGATCGCCGCCGGAGCCCTGGCGGTGGTCCCGCTCGTGCTGAAGTTCCTCAAAAACTCGCCGGCCGACGTCGGCGTCCTGCCCTACGGTGCGGAACCCGCGGAACCCGGCACGCCCGCCCATGCTCCGGACGGCGCCGGCCCACGGACAAATGCCGCCGTCCGCGCACTCCAGGTGCTCCGCCGGGCCAGCAGGGTCAGGACGTTCTGGGCCCTGGTGGCCGGGTTCGCCATTTGCGGCGCCACCACGAACGGCCTGATCGGCACCCACTTCATCCCCTCCGCCCACGACCACGGCATGGCCGAAACTACCGCCGCGGGCCTGCTCGCCGTCGTCGGAATCTTCGACATCGTGGGCACCATCGCCTCAGGCTGGCTGACCGACCGGTTCAACCCGCGCATCCTGCTGGCGGTCTACTACCAGTTCCGAGGGATCGGCCTGCTGGTGCTGCCCCTGCTGCTGAGCGCCGAAGTCCGGCCAAGCATGATCGTCTTCGTCGTGATCTACGGCTTGGACTGGGTGGCCACCGTGCCGCCAACAGCAGCCATCTGCCGGGAAACGTTCGGCGCGGACGGCAGCGTGGTGTTCGGGTGGGTGTTCGCGGCACACCAGCTCGGCGCGGCCGCGGCCGCCCTGGGCGCCGGTGCCATCCGGGACGCCACCGGCCAGTACACCTACGCCTGGTTCGGCGCCGCCGCGATGTGCACCATCGCGGCGGTGATCAGCGCCACCATCCGCAAGCACGCCGTCTCCCGCGAGCCCGCCCCGGCCGGAGTGCCCTCCTAATACCGCCCCCGGACACCGCCGCTAGGCTGGTGCCATGGAGACCCCACCCGAAGTTCCCGTCCGAAACGTAGCCCTGGTGACGGGCGCGGGCCGCCTTGCCTCCATCGGCGCCGGTGTTGCCCGGCAGCTGGCGGCGGAAGGCTGGGACCTGGTCCTGGCCTACTGGCCGGACTACGACGCCCGCATGCCGTGGGGAACGGAACCGGACGGCGTCGTCCGCCTGACCGCCGAGCTGGAAGCCATCGGAGCCCAGGCCCACGCCCTGCCGGCGGACCTGGAGGACCCTGCCGCGGCGGAGAGACTGGTGGCTGACGCCGTTCAGCTCGCCGGCCCGCTGCACGGCATGGTGCTGAGCCACGCCGAGTCCGTCGATTCGGGGATCCTGGATACCAGCCTTGAATCGTTCGAGCGGCACTTCGCCGTGAACACCCGGGCCAGCTGGCAGCTGATTGCCGCCTTCGCGCGGCAGGCAACGGACGACGGGGGCGCGATCGTTGCGCTGACCAGTGACCACACAGCGTTCAACCTGCCGTACGGCGCCTCGAAGGGTGCGCTGGACCGGATCGTGATTGCAGCGGCCCGGGAGCTTGGGCCGCTGGGCATCTCGGCGAACGTGCTGAACCCGGGGCCGGTGGACACTGGCTGGATGGACGACGCGGTCCGGGAAGCTTTGACCGACCGCCAGCCGGGAGGCCGCCTGGGGACACCGGCCGACGCCGCCGCCACCGTGGCGTTCCTGCTCTCACCCGCCGGCCGCTGGGTCTCCGGCCAGCTCATCAAATCCGACGGCGGCTTCTCGGCATGACGCACCTTTGCGCGCCTGGCCCAACTGGGTAGCGCTAAGTGTCGTTTTGACCCCTCAAAACGACACTTAGCGCTACCTACTTGGGGGAGTGGGCGGGGGTTTCGCCTGCGACGCTGGTCCCGGTGAAGTAGCCCCGGGTTGATGGCAGGAAACGGCAGACCACGGCCAGGAGCACACCCAGGGCCAGCAGCAGCACCCCGCTCACAAACGCGCCGCCGACGCCGAAGATCTGGGTGTTGCCGTAGGCCGGGTCCCACATCTGGACGGCCGAGATGAAGAAGGCGGCCGTCAGCAGGAGCGCGCCCACAAGCGGAAGGATGCCCCGGAACCACAGGTTCCGCGCGGACTGTCCCAGAGTGCTGCGGAAATACCAGAAGCACGCGAAACCGGTCAGCGCGTAGTAGAACGCGATGAACAGGCTGATGGCGCTGATGGAATCGGACAGCAGGTTTTCACTCAGGAAGCTCATGGCCACGTAGTACGCGATGGCCGCAGCCCCCATGACTTGCGTGGAGAAGCCCGGCGTCTGGTTCTTCGGGTGGACCTCGCCGAACTTCGCGGGCAGTGCGCCGTGGACACCCATGGAGAGGGTGCCGCGGGCCGTGGGCAGGATGGTGGTCTGGGTGGAGGACAGCACCGAGGCCAGGACCGCGACGACGATCAGCCAGCCCCACGGGCCCAGCACCACGTCCCGCATGGCAAGGAAGACGTCGTCCTGGTTGGCCTCGTTGCCCAGGCCGATGCCTTCCGTTCCCACGGTTGCGTACATCATCACCAGCAGTGCGACGGAGACGTAGATGGCCACCAGGATGAACGCGGAGATCACGGCACCGCGGCCAGGGGTGGTGGAGGGGTTCTCGGTTTCCTCATTCACTGCAAGGCAGGTGTCCCAGCCCCAATAGATGAACAGGGCGAGGAGCACGCCGTGGACCACTGCTCCGGGGTCCGCGAAGGCACCTGCCGGGTTGAACCACTCGAAATCGAAGGGCTGGATGGTGGTGTCGCCGCCCGCCGAGCCCCGGACAATCCCGACGACGATGGCCACGGCAAAAATGCCCAGCGCAATGTACTGCACATACGTCAGGACCCGCTGGACATGCTCGCCGAGCCGGATGCCGCGGTAATTAACCAGTGTCATGACAGCGATGAACAACACGCCCGTGGCAGTGACCAGCACCTTGTTTTCCGCGAGCGAGCCGTCACCCACCAGGAGCCACAGGTACTGTCCGGCCACCTGGGCCAGGTTTGCCAGGACAACAATGCCCGCGAGCGCCACGCCCCAGCCACCCAGCCAGCCCGCCCAGGGGCCGAAGGTACGGCGCGACCAGGTGAAGGTGGTTCCGCAGTCCGGGATGGCACTGTTCAGTTCGCGGAACGCGTAGGCGATGAACAGGACGGGGACAAAGCCCAGCAGCAGGATCAGGGGAGTGTAGTTCCCGTTCACGGCCACGATGAGGCCAAGTGTTGCCGCCAGTGAGTACACCGGTGCGGTGGAGGCAAGGCCGATCATCACGGAGTCGCCGAGATCCAGGATGCCGGCCCGAAGCCCCTTGGCCGGGACTGTGGTGCCGGGCGCGCCGCCCGGGCCTCCCGCCGTCGTAATGCCTGTGCTCATGCTGTCACCGGGTTCATAGTGCGATACCTGCTTTGCTGGAGGCGGCCACGGCCGAAAGCGGCGCCGGCGCGTCGATGGTGTTCGGTACGAAGCGGCAGTAATAATCCGTGACGGGCCCGTCCGATTCCCGGATGCCGCAGCCCACGGATTCCCCGTCCACCACCCACAGGCCCAGCACGGGATGGTTGCCGTCGAAGGCGGGCAACTCCTGGTACTGCTGGTAGCACCAACCTTCACGGCCGTAGCCGCCGGGCTGCTCAAGGCTGATGCCCTGCGCGTGGATCTTGATGTTGTCGCCTTCGCGGCCGTGCAGGGGCTTGGCCACCCATTCCTTCAGCGGCCCCGGCTCGTTGAGGTACGCGGGCAGCAGGTTGGGGTGCTCGGGGTAGAGGTGCCACAGCGCGGCCAGCAGGGCCTTGTTGGAGAGCAGCATCTTCCAGGCCGGCTCGATCCAGCGGGGGTTGTGGGCGCGTTCCAGCAGCCGGTGCCCGAACGGCTCCTTCATCATCAGCTCCCACGGGTAGAGCTTGAAGATGGTGCTGATCATGAAGTTGTCCAGGTCCACGAAGCGGTTGAGGTTGGGATCCCAGCCGATATCGGACATGTTGATGCCAATGGTGGTCCAGCCCGCCTGGCCGGCCACGTCCCGCATGTAGGCCGCGGTCATCCAGTCCTCGCCGGACTCCTCAACCTCCGAGTGGGCAACGTGCAGGGTGCTCATCCCGGTGCGGTACTGCACCTTCTTCCACTGCCGGATCAGGGCTTCGTGGATGCCGTTCCACTGGTCCTTTTCCGGAAAGACGTCCTGCAGCCAGAACCACTGCGCCACCGCCGCCTCGATCAGGCCCGTGGGGGTGTCCGCGTTGTACTCGAGCATCCTGGCCGGGCCGCCCTGCCCGTCATAGATGAAGTCGAACCGGCCGTAGACATCCACGTCCCCGGCCTGGAGGGATTCCGCGGCGAGCTCCAGCGCCTGCGGTCCGATGCCGATGTTGCCCATGGCACCGGTGGCCAGGAACTTCGCCGCTTCCAGGCACATCTTGTGCATGTTCTCGGCCGTCACCTCGAGGGTTTCCACCTCCTCCATGGTGAATTCGTAGTACGCGGCCTCGTTCCAGTACTCCATCCGGCGGCCGTCCTCCATGGTGGTGGTGGAGAACACCAAGCCCTGCTCTTCGATCTTCTGCTTCCAGCCGGGCCGGGGCTCGGACATCAACCGCTTCACACTCAGCCCCCCGAGACTTTGCTGCCGCCACTGCTGGTGCCGCTCTTCGCGCTGGTGCCGAACCCGCCCCGGCTGACCGTTCCGCCCTGGGAGCTGTACCCCGTGGACGCCTTCGCGCCGCTGGGCACGGTCCTCGAGTAGTTGGGGGCCGTGGAGCGGTTCTGGCCGATAGCGGGGACGTACGCGCCGCGGGAGAAGAAGTACCAGGCATAGAGGCCGCCGCCCCTTCCGGCGGAGCTGTTGCAGTTGGTGTCCTCCACGCGCTCGCCCGTTTCGTCGTTAAAACACACCTGCGCGTACTCGGGATCATCCTGGTTGCTGGCCACCACGGCGGTGATGGTGCCGGCGAGCAGCGCCGTCACGCCCAAACCCACGACAACGGTGCGCCGCTGGGAGCGCTTCTTCCGGGACGCCTCCTCGTCGAGCTGCCGTTCGCGGTCCCGGGCGAACGGGTCCACCGGGGTAACCGGCTGATCCAGGAGCTCGGGGCGGAGTTCCGGCTTGGGTACCTGCCAGGGAGGAGGCTTGGCGCCGCCGTGCCCGTCTCCGGCCGGCTGGACGCCCTCGCCGGCCGGCTGGTGGCCCTCGCCCGCAGGCGGCTCGCTGCCGGGCCGCCCGTGGTCCGGGTCCTTGTTCGGGTCCATGGTGTCCCCCTGAGTTGTCCACGTGAATTGGGCACAGCGGCGCACCCCCAATTGCAATCCTCAAATCAGCGTAGTCCCTGCCGGTGCCCGCTGGCCCAAGCAGCTCGCATTAAACGCCGCGAAACCGCTGTTTGGCGACTTTAAATGAGTGCGAGTTGGGTGTAGGGGCCGTCAAGGGGAGCCATACACTGGAGCCATGGAAACCGCCTCCGTCCTTGCCGTGTGCCGCGTCCACCAGCTCCTGCCGGATACCTCGAACGTGGGCGTCACCGCCATCGACAAGCGCCCCGCCGACGGCCCGGTCAAAGTGCACCGGTTGGGCCTCCAGGGTGACATCCAGGCGAACCGCGTCCACCACGGGGGACCGGACCAGGCCCTGTACGCCTACTGCCGGCAGGATGCGGACTACTGGTCCCGTGAACTCGCCAGGGACCTGCCCCCGGGGATCTTTGGCGAAAACCTGCGGGTGGCCGGGATCGATGTCACTGGTGCCGTGATTGGCGAGCGCTGGCGGATCGGCCTGGACGTCGAAGTGGAAGTGACCTCGCCCCGTACCCCCTGCGCCACCTTCCAGCGCCGGATGGGGGAGCCCCACTTCGTCAAGAGGTTCACGGAGGAGGGCCGGGTGGGAGCCTATCTGCGCGTCATCAGGACCGGGAGCATCCAGGCGGGAGACCATATCCACCGGCTATATGTCCCGAAGCACGGCATCACTGTGGGCAAGTGGTTCAGCGAGCCGGACCTGGAGGCGATGGAAGCATTGCGCGACGCCGATGCCGACGGCGAGATCCGCCTGCAGCAGCCGGAGTTCAACCAGAAGTTCGAGGCGCTGGAACGGCAGCTGGGCCGGTAACCCCAGGCTAAAGCGGCTGGAAGGGGAGCGGTGTGCGCAAGCTCACCGCCGCCGTCGGGCCCTTAATTTCCGCTGGAGCGGCCGCGTGCCCTACACTGGAAACATCCCCCACTCCGGAAATCCCTTATTCCTGCCCAATTTTTGAGGCAGGACTGGCAAGTGTTGGGGCCCGCACAAGCGATGCGGGCATTTTCATAGGGAGAGCCGGCTAAAGAAAACGCTGTACAGACTGCTGGGATAGCAGCCAAGAGATGCAGCGGGAAGTCCTGCCACGGGATTGCGAAAGCGCCGGACTTCTGTGACCGCCAGTCAATGTTTGCCTGGCACCTTTAGTCACACGTACTGCGGCTCCGCTCACCTCGGGTAGTGCCGCCTGGCCCCCTATGGATGAGGAATATTCCCCTATGCCCGAAAATCACAACGACGCCGCCGCTCAAGCAGCAACCGCCAGCATCGAATTCACCGAGCCCGCTGCTCCTGCAGCTGAGGCCGCAACGGTTCCCGCCGAAGCTCCTGCTGAAGCACCGGCCGCTCCCGCCGCCGAGGCTGAGGAAGTTCCTGCCGCCGCCGCTCCCGCCGCCCAGGCTGAGGAAGACGAAGAAGAAGGCGTCAAGTTCGCCGACCTCGGCATTGACGAACGCGTCCTCGCCGCCCTCCAGGACGTCGGCTACGAGAAGCCGTCCCCCATCCAGGCAGCAACCATCCCGCTGCTGCTCGAAGGCCGCGACGTCGTGGGCCTCGCCCAGACCGGCACCGGTAAGACTGCAGCATTCGCAGTACCGGCACTCTCCCGCCTGGCCGAGCTCCACGACCTCAACGGCCCGTCCCGGAAGACCCAGGCACTGGTCCTGGCTCCCACCCGCGAGCTGGCCCTCCAGGTAGCCGAGGCCTTCACCTCGTACGCCAAGCACATCGATGACTTCACCGTCCTCCCCGTCTACGGCGGCTCCGCCTACGGCCCCCAGCTCGCCGGCCTGCGCCGCGGCGCCCAGGTTGTCGTCGGTACCCCCGGCCGCGTGATCGACCACATCTCCAAGGGTTCCCTGGACCTGTCCGAGCTCCAGTACCTGGTGCTGGACGAGGCCGACGAAATGCTGCGCATGGGCTTCGCCGAAGACGTGGAGCAGATCTTCCAGCAGACCCCGTCGGACCGCCAGGTTGCACTGTTCTCCGCCACCATGCCGAGCCAGATCCGCCGCATGTCCAAGCAGTACCTGAACAACCCGGCCGAGATCTCCGTCAAGTCCAAGACCACCACCGGCGCCAACACCCGCCAGCGGTACCTGCAGGTCATGGGCCCGCACAAGCTCGACGCCATGACCCGCATCCTCGAGGTGGAAGAGTTCGACGGCGTCATCGCCTTCGTGCGCACCAAGATGGCTACCGAGGACCTGGCTGACAAGCTGAAGTCCCGCGGTTTCCAGGCTGCCGCGATCAACGGTGACATCCCCCAGCAGCAGCGTGAGCGCACCGTTGACGCGCTGAAGGAAGGCCGCATCGACATCCTCGTGGCCACCGACGTCGCCGCCCGTGGCCTTGACGTGGAGCGCATCAGCCACGTCATCAACTACGACATCCCGCACGACACCGAGTCCTACGTGCACCGCATCGGCCGCACCGGCCGTGCGGGCCGTTCCGGTGACGCCATCCTGTTCATGACGCCGCGGGAGAAGTACCTGCTGCGTTCCATCGAGAAGGCAACGCGCCAGCCGGTGGAGCAGATGCACCTGCCCACCGCCGAGACCGTGAACACCCTGCGCCTGGGCAAGTTCGCCGAGCGCATCACGGAAACCCTCGCCTCCGAGGACGTGGCCCCGTTCCGCGACCTCATCGCCTCCTACGAGGAAGAGCACAATGTGCCTGCCTCGGAGATCGCTGCTGCGCTTGCCGTCATGGCCCAGGGCGGGCAGCCGCTGCTGGTGAAGGAACTGCCCGCAGCTCCCGAGTTCCAGAAGCGCGAGCGCTCCAAGGACGGCTTCGGCTCCCGCGGACCGACCCGCACGCTCACCGAGGGCAACGCCACCTACCGGATCGCCGTGGGACGCCGCCAGCGCGTCATGCCCGGTTCCATCGTGGGCGCCATTGCCAACGAGGGCGGCATCTCCTCGGCACAGATCGGCGGCATCGATATCCGCTCGGACCACTCCCTCGTGGAGCTCCCGGCGGACCTGAGCCCCGAGCAGCTGCGTGCCCTGTCCCGCACCCGGATCGGCGGCGAGCTGATCCACCTCGAGCTGGACAACGGCCGCAAGCCTGCCGGCGAGCGCGGCTCCTACCAAGGCAACCGCGGCGGTGACCGGGGAGGCAACTTCAAGGGCGCCGGCGGGTTCAAGAAAGACTTCCGCAAGAACGACGGCGAGCGTTCCTCCGCGGACCGCGGCGGCCGCTCCTACAGCGAGCGCTCCTTCAGCGCTGACAGCGGTGCCAGCCGCGGCCAGGCCAGTGACTCCCGCTTCGGCGGCCACGGTGACGGCTCCCGCAAGCCCCGCCACGGCAACGAGGGCGGCCAGCGAGACTTCAACCGCAAGGGCAAGTGGTAACCGTCAGCTAGCCTGACGCAGTTCCCCCCAGTGGGCCGGCTTTCGAGCCGGCCCACTGGCGTTTAAGCGCACGACGGCGGGACCGGCGTGTTCGCTTCGTCACACCAGTTTCACTGCGGGTTCTGCCAGCCCTTCATTGGCGCACCGAAGGCTCATTGAGGCCCGGTTTTATGCGCTTTTAAGGGGCCAGGGCTGCGTCGGAGCGCCGATTTGTTGGTGGGAAAATCTTCCGGTAGAGTATTTACTCGTTGCCCCCCTAGCTCAGTGGTAGAGCGCGTTCTTGGTAAGAACGAGGTCACCGGATCGATTCCGGTGGGGGGCTCTGGATGAGGGCCTGTGTCAAGGCGGTTTTGACCGGCTTGGCGCAGGTTTTTCTCATTCGTGGCGGTGTAGCTCAGTTGGTTAGAGCGCACGACTCATAATCGTGAGGTCGGGAGATCGAGCCTCCCCACCGCTACAGGCTAGGCCCCCGGAATCCCCAAGATTCCGGGGGCTTTTCTGTGCCCTTTTTGCGCGGCACCCACGGAAGGTCCTGAGGTACTTCCTGGCCTGCCGGAACGACTGGTTCCGGCGGACTGCCTGACCCCGCCGGGGAACTGCGCGTGGACGCGGCGGCTTCCAACTCCCTGCCTTCGCGGCCACAATGGGGACCATGGGCCGGCTTATTTACACCTGCATCACCTCCCTGGACGGGTATGTGGCTGACAGCCACGGCAATTTCGACTGGAGCGCCCCCGACGAGGAAGTCCACGCCTTCGTCAACGACCTGGAGCGCGACGCCGGTACGCACCTTTACGGACGGCGCATGTACGAGGTGATGTCGGTCTGGGAAACGATGGGCGGCCCGGGGGACCCGCCGGTCATTCAGGACTATGCCCGGATCTGGCAGGAGGCAGACAAGGTTGTCTACTCTTCATCGCTGGCTGAAACCACCACCGCCCGCACCCGCGTGGAGCGGACCTTCGATCCGGAAGCCGTCCGCAAAATGAAGGCCGGTACGGACAGGAGCATCAGCATCGGCGGAGCCACGCTGGCCGCCGCCGCGCTCCGGGCGGGACTGGTGGACGAGTGCCAGCTCCTCATCAGTCCGGTGGCCGTGGGAGGGGGCCTGCGTTTCCTGCCCGGCGGCTTGGAATCCAGGCTTGAGCTCCTCGACCTGCGCCGTTTCGGCAACGGCGTGGCGTACCTGCGCTACCGCATCCTGCGGTGAAGGGCAGAATGGGTCCATGACGCGAATCGCAATCATCGGCGGCCACGGCAAAGTGGCCCTCCACCTGTCCGCCCTGCTCACGGAAGAAGGCCACAGCGTTACGTCGTTCATCCGGAACCCGGACCACGCCGGCGATGTTGCCGGAACCGGCGCAACGCCGTCGGTCCTGGACGTTGAGAATGCGACGACGGCGGCACTCGCCGAAGCGCTGAAGGGCCATGACGCGGTGGTCTGGTCCGCCGGTGCGGGCGGCGGGAACCCGTCACGCACCTATGCGGTGGACCGCGACGCGGCCATCCGTTCGATGGATGCTGCCTCCGACGCCAAGGTGGGCCGCTACGTGATGGTTTCCTACCTGGGCGCGGCCAAGGACCATGGCGTGCCGGCGGACCACTCCTTCTTTGCGTACGCCGAGGCGAAGGCCGCCGCCGACGAGTACCTGCGCGGCACGGGCCTCGCCTGGACCATCCTGGGCCCGGGGACGTTGACGGACAAGCCGGGAACCGGGCTGATCGACGTTGGTCCCGCCCCCGGGGGCACCCGGGAAACCTCCCGGAGCAATACCGCAAGCGTCGCGGTCGCCGTGCTGGACCTGCCGGAAACCGCGGGCAGGACCATCGAATTCTGTGACGGAACGCTGCCCATCGCCGCTGCCCTGCAGCCCTAGCGCGGACTAAGCGCGGGGGATCAGCTGCAAGTCGAGGGAATGCTTCTCCACGTAGTCCAGCGCGCCCCGGACGGCCCCAACGGTCACGATCGAGTCGCCCAGCGGCGAGACCGCAATCCGCGGGGGAGTGGCGGTGAAATCCTTCAGCCGCCGTTTGATCGGTTCGAGCAGGACGCCTGCGGAGTTGGCCACTGCACCGCCGATCACCACAAGCTCCGGGTTGAACACCGTTGCAACCGCGCCAATGACCCGGGCCAGCCGGTCCGCCAGGCGTTCAAGAATGAGCAGGGCCACGGCGTCGCCCTCCGCAGCGGCCGCGAAGACGTGCTCAGCCTCCGCGCCGCCTTGGGCTGCATAATCCCGGAGGGATGTCCGGGTTTTGCCGGCCAGCGCCTCGGCCGCCCACGTCCTGGCGAGGCTGGCAATGCCGAAGGTGTCCCCCACGCCCTCAACCTGGTCCAGGAAGGCGAGTTCACCGGCGCCGCCGCGGCTCCCGTGCAGCAGCCGCCCGCCGTCGATCACCCCTGAACCGAAACGCTCACTGGCAAGGATCACCACGACGTCGTCCACTCCCGCCGCCGCACCCCGCCAGCGGTCGCCGAGCGCGGCAAGGTTGGCGTCATTTTCCAGCAGGACCGTCCAGCCGTGCCGGTCCCGCATGGCTGCCTTCAGGCCGACGTCGAACAATCCCCAGAAGTGCTGGGCCACCAGCACGTCACCGTTGCGGTCCACCGGGGCGGCGATGCCGGCACAGGCGGCGAGGACCGACGCCGGGGCGGCGCCCACGCTGCGAAGGGCCGTCATCGCGGCGCGGTCGATGACGGAGATGCGTTCCCCAGCCGAAATTTCGGCTTCCGCGAAGGGCAGGGTGGACCGCCCAAGCACCTGCCCGCGAAGGTCCGACACCACCACGGTGGCCTTGGAAACCCCCACATCCATGCCCAGCACGCAGCCGGCACGCTCGTTGAGTTCGAACCGGCGGGCGGGCCTGCCCTTCCGGTACCCGCCGGATGCACGCTGGTTCTCCAGTTCGCGGAGCCAGCCCCGCTCCTGGAGGTCCTCGCAGACGGAGATGGCCGTGGCGCGGGTGAGGCCGGTGGCTTCCATGACTTGGGTGACGGTGACAACACCGGAGGAACGCATGAAGTCCAGCACAGCCCCGGCGCTTACTCGGCGGAGCAGCTGGGGTGTGGCGGCGGTGGTTTCAGCCATGCTGTTGACCTTTCCGGGCAGGGCGCCAGATAATGATCGGGCAGCTAAATTTAGAACCAAAATAAATATAGTCGACAAGCAGCAAAGGATCACCCCTTGTCCACCACCGCCACTCTGGCAACCCTTTCCGATTCCCACCGCCTGGCCGATCCCAACTGGTGGCGCCAAGCCGCTGTGTACCAGATCTATCCGCGCAGCTTCGCGGACTCCAACGGCGACGGCATCGGCGATCTCAAGGGCATCACCGCCAAGGTCCCTTACCTGAAATCGCTCGGGATTGATGCCGTCTGGCTGAGCCCGTTCTACCCCTCGGCGCTTGCCGACGGCGGTTACGACGTGGACGACTACCGCGACGTTGACCCGAAGCTGGGCACGCTGGCCGATTTTGACGAGATGGCCAAGGCGCTGCACCAGGCCGGCATCAAACTCATCGCCGACATCGTCCCCAACCACTCCTCCAACCGGCACCAGTGGTTCAAGGAAGCGCTCGCTTCCCCGAAGGGATCACCCGCACGGGACCGGTACATCTTCCGTGACGGCAAAGGCCCCAACGGCGAGTTCCCGCCATCGGACTGGGACTCCGTCTTCGGCGGCCCTGCCTGGGAGCGCATCACCGAGCCGGACGGCACCCCCGGCCAGTGGTACATGCACATCTTCGCCAAGGAGCAGCCGGACCTGAACTGGTCCAACCGGGAAATCCGCGAGGACTTCCTGAAGACCCTGCGCTTCTGGTCCGACCGCGGCGTGGACGGCTTCCGGGTGGACGTGGCGCATGCGCTGACCAAGGACCTCACCGAACCGCTGCTGTCCAAGCTGGAACTGAGCGCGGCCAACACCGGCGTGGACGGTTTCGACGACGGCACGCACCCCTTCTGGGACCGCGACGAAGTGCATGAGATCTACGCCGAATGGCGCGAGGTGTTCAACGAGTACAACCCGCCGCGCACCGCCGTCGCCGAGGCATGGGTCCATGCCACGCGCCGTGCCCGCTATGCCAGCCCCGAGGGACTCGGCCAGGCCTTCAACTTCGACCTCCTGCAGGCCGACTTCGACGCGGCGGAGTTCCGCGAGATCATCACGCGCAACCTGGCCGAGGCGGCTGCCACGGGAGCCTCCTCCACCTGGGTCTTCTCAAACCACGACGTTGTCCGCCACGCCACCCGGTACGGCCTGCCGCAGGTCTCCAAGGGCAAGGAGCGCACCAAGGGCCAGGACGGCAAGGACTGGCTGCTGGCCGGCGGCCCCGAGGAGGAGCTGGACGTGGAGCTCGGTGAACGCCGTGCCCGCGCCGCCACGCTGCTGATGCTCGCCGTCCCCGGCTCTGCCTACCTGTACCAGGGTGAGGAGCTGGGACTCCAGGAAGTGGCGGAGATCCCGGAATCAGAGCGCCAGGATCCCTCGTTCTTCCGCAACAAGGGCGTCGAAATCGGCCGTGACGGCTGCCGGGTGCCCCTGCCCTGGAAGGTCGAGGGAACCTCCTTCGGCTTCGGTGACGGCGGCGCGCACCTGCCGCAGCCTGACTGGTTCAGCAAGTACGCTGTCGAGGCGCAGGACGGGACCGAGGGTTCCACGCTGGAGCTCTACCGCAAGGCCCTGAAGCTCCGCCGCGAGCTGCAGACGGACGAAGTGCTGGAATGGGTGGATACCGGCAACCCGGAGGTCCTCCACTTCCGCCGCCCCAACGGCTGGCAGTCCGTGACCAACTTCGGGGACACCGCCGTCGACCTCCCGGCAGGCGCCGTCCTGGTCAGCAGCGATGTCCTGGAGGACGGCAAGCTGCCCGCTAACACCACCGCGTGGCTGCGCTGATGCCGGTACCGGCCCCTGAAGGGCGGGATGCCTGATGCAGGAACTGATTTATGGCTGCATGGGCCTGGGCGGCAGCTGGTCCGACGAGCCGCATGCCACCGAGCATGTGGACGAGGCCGCTGCCGCCATCGAAGCCGCCCTGGGTGCGGGAATCACCCTGTTTGACCACGCGGACATCTACCGCAGGGGCAAATCCGAGGCAGTCTTCGGCGAGGTGCTGGCGTCCACTCCCGGGCTGCGTGACCGCATCCGGCTGCAGACCAAGTGCGGCATCCGGCTCAGCGAACCCGGGCAGCCCGGGCACTACGACCTCAGCCGCGGAGCCATCCTGGAACGCGTCAACGAAAGCCTGAAGCGGCTGCGGACGGACTACGTGGACATCCTCCTGCTGCACCGCCCGGATCCCCTGGCGGACCCGGCGGAGGTGGCGGCCGCCGTCGGGCAGCTGATGGCCGAAGGCAAGGTCCGGCAGCTGGGTGTTTCCAACATGTCCGGCGCGCAGATCGAGGCCCTGCAGGACCGGCTGGAAACGCCCGTGGTGGCGAACCAGCTGGAAATGAGCCTGCTCAAGCGGGCATGGCTGGAAAGCCAGGTGCTGGTCAACCACGCCGAGCACCTGGACTACAGTTTCCCGCACGGCACCCTGGAGTACTGCGTCCGGAACTCCATCACGCTCCAGGCCTACGGCTCGCTCGCCAAGGGCCTGTACACGGGGGCGGAACCGGAGAGCCCGGCGTCGGCGGAGGCAGCCACCGTCGAGCTCGTGGCGCAGCTGGCGGGGGAGTACGGCAGTTCCGGGGAATCGGTCCTGCTGGGATGGCTGATGAAGCACCCGGCCGGCATCGCGCCGGTGATAGGGACCGTCAACCCGGGCCGGATCCGGGCCTGTGCCGATGCCGCGCGCGTGGCCCAGGCGATGACCCGCGCGGACTGGTACCGGCTGTGGGTCACTGCGCGCGGCAGCAACATCCCCTGACCCACCCCAACTGAGTGGCAGCAGGTGTCGTTTGGCGCCCCGGATCGACACCTGCTGCCACCTGCTTTCGCTGGCCGGCCGTCATATCCCGTTTAGTTCGTATTGAACCTCCCGTGCTGGCCGTTTTTGTGCCCCGCGCCCCTGCCCGGGCGGATACGGTAGATACATGACGTCTACCATCGCCACCGAGACCGTAAGGCCGGAACGCAATATCCCAGCAGAGATCGCCCGCTCATGGCTCCTTGTGAATGCCATGAAGACGGAGCTTTTCGACCAGTCGGCAGTGTCCCGCGCCGATTCGATCATCCTGGATATTGAAGATGCGGTGGACCCCTCCCAGAAGGACCATGCCCGGAACAACGTCATTGACTGGCTGACTGCCGGTGGCAAGGCCTGGGTCCGCATCAATGACGCCACCAGCCCGTTCTGGGCAGCGGACCTGGCCGGCCTCCGCGGCACGCCGGGCCTGCTCGGCATCATGCTGGCGAAGACCGAATCCGCGGACCAGGTGACTGAGAGCTTCCACCGCATGGACGGCAATACGCCCGTGATCCCGCTGGTGGAATCCGCCGTCGGCATCGAGGAAGCCAACAACATCGCCAAGGCGCAGGGGGCCTTCCGGCTGGCCTTCGGCTCCGGCGACTTCCGCCGCGATACCGGCATGGCCGCCACCCCGGAAGCCATGGCCTACCCGCGCGCCAAGCTGGTGGTCGCCAGCCGCGTCGGGAACCTGCCCGGGCCCATCGACGGCCCCACGGTGGGCACCAACCACCCCATCCTGCGCGAACAGACCGGCATCACCGTGATGATGGGCATGACCGGCAAGCTCTGCCTTGCCATCGACCAGACCCCCGTCATCAACGAGGTCATCAGCCCCACGCCGTCGGACGTCGCCTGGGCCACCGACTTCATGGCCGACTTCGAAGCCAACGGCCGCGTGATCCGTGACGGGTCCGACCTGCCCCGCCTGGGCCGCGCCGAGAAGATCATGAAGCTCGCGGTAGCCTTTGGGGTGCAGCCCGCGCTGTAGAACCCATGCTTTTCACCCCAGGAGACCCCGTGACCGGTACGCGCTATCTGGTCCACGGGGTCTTTTGGCCTGCGGCGGACGATTCCGCCAACGGCGCGCCTCCTGTCTTGCGGCTGCAGGCTCCGGACGGCACCTTCCAGGAAACAGCGCTCGACGACGGCACCCGCCTGGGCATCCGGCTCGCCGCCGAAGGGAAGTCCTGCCTCGGCCACCACCGGGTCCACGGCCCGGCCCGCCGGGACCACATCCTCTGTGCCGAACGCCTGCCCTCCGCCCGTGGACATCAGTGCGAACGGTGCTTTGTGGCGGACGACTTCCGGCTCATGCACGACTTCCACCGGGACGGCCGCGTCCCGCCGGGCCTCCGCAGCTACCTGATGCAGCCGCACTGGCTGTATATCGCCACCTTCGCCGACGGGGCCAGCAAGGTGGGAACGGCCTCCAATCTGAGGAAATGGCAGCGGCTCGCGGAACAGGGTGCGGTGGTAGCGAGCTACGTGGCGCGCGCCGCGGACGGGCGGATAGTGCGGATCCTTGAGGACCTTGTAACGCGCGACTGCGGGCTGCCGCAACAGGTGCGGTCAGCCGCCAAGGCAAGTGCCCTGGCCGGCCCCGCACCGGCAGGCCGGCTCACGGCGCACAATCTGACGCTGGCGGCCACCGCGCGCCAGGTCATTTCCGGCTCGGGCCTGGAAGGTTTCGAGGTGGTGGACGAGGCCTGGCGCAGGCCCGGACTGGCCTGGCGGCTGTGTTCGGCAAGCCCCAGGCACGCCTACCCCCACAGCCTGGCGTCCGGGCCGCACGGCTTCACCATCCAGTCCGTCAGCGGCAGTTTCGTGCTGGCCGCCCTCGGTGGAACGGACCTCGAATTCGTCGTGGACCTCGGCCGGCTCAAGGGCAGAACCATCGAACTGGGAGACTATTCCTCGGAGGTCCCGGCCGTGCAGGAAGCCCTGTTCTGAGGTTGCCCGGTAGACTTTCAGGGTGCTGAACGAATTCTGGGCCACCGCGCCAACCCGCTACAAAGTCCTGGTCTTCAGTGCGATGGGAATGATCGCCGTCGGCATCATCCTGAACCTGGTGGGCAACACCAGCGGCAACTCCGTCCTCGCCACCGCATCCCTCCCGCTGATCGGGCTGGGCCTCGTCCTTCATGTCGCCGGGATCGTGGTCCGCGGCCAGGCCATCCGGAAGAACCTCCGCCGGTAACCTTTCGGGCGCCCCGAAGCCTGGCGATAGGCTGGAGCCCATGACTATCAATCCGGACCTGCAGGGCCGAAGCTACCCTGCCGCAGAGGTGTACGACGTTGGCCGCGAGAAAATCCGCGAGTTTGCCCGCGCCGTGAAGGCCGCCCATCCTGCACATTTCGACGTCGACGCCGCCAAGGCCCTGGGGCACGCGGATCTTGTTGCCCCTCCGACGTTCGCCATCATCATCGCCCAGCGCGCCGACGCACAGCTCATCGAGGATCCGGAGGCCGGCATCGACTTCTCCCGCGTGGTCCATGCGGACCAGCGCTTCACCCACCACCGGCCCATCTTCGCCGGCGACCGCCTGGTAGCGGAGCTCCACGTCGACGGCGTCCGTGCCATGGGTGGCGGGGCAATGATCACCACGCGTTCGGAGGTCTTTTCCCTCGGTACGGACGATTCCCGCGAGCCCGTCACCACCACCACGTCGTCCATCCTGGTCCGCGGAGAGGGACAGTAACCATGAGCCTCAGCATCCACGACCTCAGCGCCGGCCAGGAGATCGGCAGCCGCACCATCGAGGTCACCCGCACCGACCTGGTCAAGTACGCCGGAGCATCCGGCGACTTCAACCCCATCCACTGGAACGAAGCCTTCGCCACCAGCGTGGAACTGCCCGGCGTCATCGCCCACGGCATGTTCACCATGGGTTCGGCCGTGCAGCTGGTCACTGACTGGGCAGGCGACCCGGCCGCCGTCGTCGACTTCCAGACCCGCTTCACCAAGCCCGTCCTGGTCTCGGACACCACGGGTACAGACGAACCCGGCGCCACCATCGAGGTCAGCGGCATCATCGGAAAGCTCGACGCCGAGGCGAACACCGCGCGTGTTGACCTCACCGTAGTTTCCGCGGGACAGAAGGTCCTGATGAAAGCCCAGGCCGTCGTCCGGCTCAGCTGAGCCGGGAAGCGTGTCCCACTTTCCCGATAGGGTTGTCTGGTGACTTCCACCCTGCTCTCCCAGCTCACAACGGCCGCCGTCGGGGGGCCCGCCGGCACCTACATCGAGGCCCGCACCGAGGCTGAGATCATCGAGGCCGTCCGGTCAGCCGACGCTGCCGGGGAGCCTCTGCTGATCATCAGCGGAGGCTCCAACCTGCTGGTTTCCGACGACGGGTTCCCCGGCACGGTAGTGAAGATCGCCTCGGAAGGCTTCGCGGTCAACGCGGAGGATTCCTGCGGCGGCGTGGCCGTGGTGGTGCAGGCCGGCCACAACTGGGACAAGCTGGTGGAATACGCTGTTCTTCACGCGTGGTCCGGGATTGAGGCCCTCGCGGGCATCCCGGGCTCCACGGGAGCCACCCCGGTGCAAAATGTCGGCGCCTACGGCTCCGACGTGTCCCAGACCATCGCCGCTGTCCGGACCTGGGACCGCCAGCGGAACGCCGTGAAGACCTTCACGAACTCTGAGCTCAAGTTCGGCTACCGGGACTCCATCCTCAAACAGGCCACCACGAATGGCTCGCCGCGCTACGTGGTGCTGACCGTGGAATTCCAGCTGCCCATCGGCCGGATGAGCGCTCCCATCCGGTATGCGGAGCTGGCCCGCTCACTGGGCGTGGAGCAGGGCAAGCGCGCCTACTCCACGGACGTGCGGCGGGAAGTGCTGCGGCTGCGGGCTTCAAAGGGAATGGTGCTGGACCCGGCGGACAGGGATACCTATTCCACGGGGTCGTTTTTCACCAACCCGATCGTCCCCGCCGAAATCGCGGCAGCCCTGCCGGAAAAGGCGCCCCGCTACCCGGCAGGCAATGACGGGATGGTGAAGTTGTCCGCGGCCTGGCTCATCGACCAGGCGGGCTTCAGCAAGGGCTTTGGACTGGAGCCGGGCAGTGTGAGCGGGGGCCGGGCGTCCCTGTCCACCAAGCACACGCTCGCCATTACCAACCGCGGCTCTGCCAGCGCCCAGGACGTGCTGGCGGTGGCGCGGGAGGTGCGCGCCGGCGTCGAGCAGCGCTTTGGCATCCGACTGCACCCGGAACCCCTGCTTATCGGCTTGACGCTTTAGTCCTGGCCGCTTAGTCCTGGCCGCTTAGTCCTGGCCGCGCCGCTCTCCCCGTTCCCTAACGGGCTGTGCGGGCGGGCCGGGAACGTGCCTAAGATGGGCCCATGGCTGCTGACCTGCACCGTTCCAACCGCAAAACGGTGGGCCGCCTGAGGATGGCCTCGCAGGGCCTCGCAGGCGGAGCCCGGCCGTCCAGCTCGGTTGCTGATGCTGTCCGCTGGATGACCGCCATGCAGGCGCAGGACCTCCAGGCAGCGATGTGGGCTGTGGGCGCCAGGGTTCCCGGATGCGGCCTCACCGACGTCCGGTCCGCCATTGATTCAGGTGCTGTGGTGCGGTCCTGGCCGATGCGCGGGACATTGCACCTGGTGGCTCCGGAGGACCTGCGGTGGATGCTTGGGCTCACAGCGGACCGGCTCACCAAGATTATTGCCGCGCGGCACCGGGAGCTGGAAATCACGTGGGCGGACATCGAGAAATGCCGGGACATCGCGCTGGACCATATTGCCGGCGGCGGTCCCGCCAGCCGCACCGAACTGTTCACCGCCTTCGACGCAGCAGGGCAGCCGACGAAGGGCCAGCGGGGCATTCACATCCTGGGGACCCTGTGCAGGCACGCGTGGCTCGTTCAGGGGCCGCTGGCCAAGAACCAGCAGCTGCTGGTGGCCTTCGAGGACTGGATACCCGTTTCGCGGAAGCTGGAACGGCAGGAGGCCGTCGCAGAGTTCCTGCTGCGGTACCTCCGCAGCCATGGCCCGGCCACCCTGCGCGATTTTGCCTGGTGGACCCAGATTCCCCTGGCTGAGGTCCGGGCGGCGCTCGAGTCCGTCCGCGGCCTGCTGGTGGATTTCCGGTTCGACGGCGGGGACTTCTGGATGTCGCCGGAGACCGCCTCCCTGTTGGACACCGGGGTGCCGGGGGCCCGGTCAATCCTGCTCCTGCCCGGCTTCGACGAGTTCCTGCTGGGCTACACGGACCGGCGCGCCGTGCTGCCGCCGGAGCATTCGGGCAGGATCGTCCCCGGCGGCAACGGCGTCTTCAAGAAGATACTGGTGGCCGGGGGAGAGGTGATCGGCACGTGGTCCCGCGACGGCACCGGCCCGCGCGCCGGCGTCGTGCCTGAACTGTTTGACGCCGCCCGGCCGCTAGGTCCGGCCGCCGAGGCAGCTTTCGCCAAAGCAGCCCAGCGCTACTTCACGTTCCTCAGCACCTGACAAAACAACGCGGGGTCACTTAGCGACCCATCCGGGGTGCGGATCGGGCGGTAAGTGACCCCGCGTTGCTCTGTACGGGGAGAGCTACAGGTTCCCGGTGGCGATGTTGAGCATGCGGCGCAGCGGCTCGGCAGCACCCCAGAGGAGCTGGTCACCCACGGTGAAGGCGCTGATGTACTGCGGGCCCATTTCCATCTTGCGGATGCGGCCCACCGGAATGTCAAGGGTGCCTGATGCGGCAACCGGCGTCAGGTCAGCCATGGAGGCTTCCTTGGTGTTCGGAACCACCTTGGCCCACTGGTTGTCCTCGTCGAGCAGCTTCTCGATCTCGGCGACGGACAGGTCCTCGCGGAGCTTGAGCGTCAGGGCCTGCGAGTGGGACCGCATGGCGCCGATCCGGACACAAAGGCCGTCCATGATCACGCGGTTTTCCTCGGAGGTGCCCAGGATCTTGTTGGTCTCGACCCCGGCCTTCCACTCTTCCTTGGACTGTCCGTTGCCCAGGTCTGCGTCGATCCAGGGGATCAGGGAACCGGCCAGCGGAACGCCGAACTGGGTGGCGTCGATGTCCGTCCGCTGGTGGGCAAGGACCTTGCGGTCAATGTCCAGGATGGCCGACGCCGGATCGTCCAGTTCCGTGCTGACCTCGGCGTTGAGCGTGCCGAACTGGCTGAGCAGCTCGCGCATGTGCCGTGCGCCGCCGCCGGAGGCAGCCTGGTAGGTCATGGAAGTGCCCCACTCCACCAAGCCGTTCTTGAACAGGCCGCCGAGGCCCATGAGCATGCAGGAGACCGTGCAGTTGCCGCCGATGAAGTCCTTGGTGCCGTTGACCAGGCCCTTGTCGATGACGTCCCGGTTGATCGGGTCCAGCACGATGATTGAATCGTCGTTCATGCGCAGGGTGGAGGCGGCGTCGATCCAGAGGCCGTCCCAGCCGCGGCTGCGCAGCTCACCGTGGACCTGCTTGGTGTAATCGCCGCCCTGGGCGGTGACAATAATGGGCAGCTTAGCCAGCGTGTCGACGTCGAACGCGTTTTCGAGCTTGCCGGCACTGCCTGCTGCTGTTCCGGCCAGTGTCGGCGCGGCACCTCCCGCGTTGGACGTGGAGAAGAACACCGGGTTGATGTTGGCGAAGTCGCCCTCGTCCTGCATGCGCTGCATGAGGACGGAACCGACCATGCCGCGCCATCCGACCAGGCCGACGGAAGGGGTAGCTGCTGTAGTCATTCGTCCAGTTTAGACTTCGGAACCGGGACGGCGCAGTCGGTTACGTCACGGTGCGGAACGCGTTGTTACCAGTCCGGCCTGCTTGAGCGGCGGGTAGGGGGTTCAAGTGTTTTCCCCGCTGCCTTCCGTAAACGTGTGGCTTTGCGTTCCTTGAAGTAGTACGCCCATGACGTCGGGACAAGGAAAACCACAACGGCGCAGCCGATGATGAATTGCACCCAGTTGGTGACCCCCTCACCTGTGAGGAGAATGATGGCGGCCCCGACGACAACCGCGGAGAAGACTGAGATCAGAATAGCCAGGAAGAGCAGGCCACCGGCCGAATTTATGGGTTTGATGACACTGCCGGTGGAGCCCTTGTAGACTCCGTACTCCTCCGGCGTGAGTCCCTGCCTCGCGGCTTCCAGTTCGGCCTGGCGCTTGTAATAGCCCTTGCGCCGGGCCGGAGGCTCAGCAGGCGGAATCTCGTTGCTCATGGAGTTTCTCCCCGGGTTTCCCGAATGGACGTGAGCAGCCCTGAAGTGTCCAGGCCGGTGGTTTCCTCGACATCCGTTGTGGGATCGACGACTTTGGCGACCGCCCAGCCGAGGCCGTCCGGTCGGATCAGCAGGTGGTCTTCGCCGGACATCGACTTGACCCTGATGAATGCGGTCCCTTGGGGATTGGCCTGGGTGTGCGCTTCGATAACGGAGAGTTGGGCGTCAGCGCCGTCAACGTCGGGGTCTTGGGCGAAGACAAACCAGGTGCCCAAGGTTCGGGGCTGCATAAGCAGGGATACCTTGTCGGACTCGACGTGTACGACAGTGTCGGTTTTCTCCCCGTCGACAAGACTGATTTCGGTCCAGCGGACCGCCTTGGACAAGGCATACGCGGTGGGTACTGCCGGCCCTTCCAATTCAAGGTCGTCGTCGACGCTCGCGAAGCCGCGGCCCAGAAGCGACGATCCTCCGGCGATGCAGATTGGATCGGACTGCACTTCCTCTTCCAGCCGCAGTACCTGGCCGGACTTCTTGGCAGCTTCGGTATCAAACCTTTTGATGAGGTAGGCGATTTCGGCGAAACCGAAGCCCACTGCAGTGCCGGGCGACTCGGTGGAGTCGATGCTGGTTGTCACGGGATTGTCCTTTGGTTGAGTTATCCGAATCCGAGGAAGCTGGCGGCGCTCTTTCCGAGGTCCGCCAGGTTCTCGCCGGTGTCTTCGACGAACTTGCCTGGATCTTTCACAGCGCTGGCCACAGTGTCCGCGACGGTGCTGGCAGCACCGTTCACGAACTCCTTGACAGCAGGAATTTCGTAGATCGCGATTCCCGCGCTGGCCACCGTGCAGATGGTCCCGGCAGGCGGCGGAAGGAAACACGCTACGCCAAGCACTGTCTTTGCCCCCGACCAGAGGGCATCCTCCGTTTTACCCGCCGCGATGTAACCGGCTGTGTCGAATGCATTCAGGCCCACACCAGCCCACCCCAGGCCACGGCCGAGACCGCCTTTCCCAAGGCTTTCCATGATTGAGCCCTGGCCTTTGAACAGCCACGGGCTCTCCTTGAAGACCCCACCGAATTGGTTGAGGGCCGGGACGTATTTCTGGAGATTCTTGAGTCCGAGGAGGTCTGTACCGGAATCCAGCAAGTTGTAGGTGACGCTTTGGGCCGGAAGCTTGGCCCAGAGGGCTGCATCAGTGAAGCTGTCGAGCCCTTTGGAGGCCATGGTGGCGAGTCCAAAGACACTTTTGGGCAGGTCCAGGGCTGCCTTTCCCGTTCCCCGGAGCCCCCAGGCATCCCTGAATGGTGAACCCGCCGCGAGCCAGTCCGGGCCCCACGGGTTGTTGCTGCCTTGTCCGGGGACAGTCCCGCCCGGACCGCCGCCCGGCGCTCCCGCGCCGCCTGTCCCGGGCGTGCCGGCACCACCGGCGCTGCTCGCCCTGTCCTGTTCGTCGGCGTTGGTGAGCAAAAGCTTTGATTCCTGCTTCAGGCGTGCAGCCGTCTTCTGCAGGAGCGCACGGTGGTTGCCGTTCCAGTCGGAACGGAAATGCTCAGCGTCCTGGCCCTTCCAGGAAGGCGTGTTGTTGATCTGGCTGCTCAGCTGCGTGGACTGCTGCAGCAGCAGGTCCGCCGTTGTGCCGAACTGCTTCGCGAGCGTCCGCAGCTGCTCAACGTCGGCGCCCCACAAGTTTCCTGCCACCAGGCATCCCCCAATCTTTTGAAACAGCCGTCCTTGACGCTGCAGGCCCCAGCCTAGTTAACAACCCGGGGCGTGCGCGATGGGGTGTCCTCCCCATCCTCGAACAAGGCCACTAACGAGTGTCGGATTCCTCCCGCACAGCAGCTTTTCGGGCACGCAAGGCGAAGAATGCACCGAACGCGAACACCTGCGTCACCACCACCAGCACGATGGCTCCGGCGATCTTGTTCCCGCCCAAAATCATGGTGAGCCCAACGATCGCGGACAAGAGAGCCAGGAGCGGGAGAAGCATGTACCCGAGGACAAACAGGGTTTCCGGTTTCTTCAGCATGTCCTAGCCCTCGGTCCTTGACCATTTGGTGAACCTGTAGCGCGTGCCGTTGGCGGCCGTGAGCCACCCGTCGGGAGGGACGGAGGCGGATGCCTCCCAACTGGTGCCAAGCTCCGGGGCGAACGTGTCGCCGTCGGCCTCGACGTCGATGGTGGTGACCACCGCAACGTTGGCGAGCTCGGTGGCCTGCCGGAAAATCTCGCCGCCGCCCAGGATCCAGACCGTGTCCCCGCCATCCACGAACTGCGATTCCAGCAGCGCGTCGTCAAGGGAGGGAACGACGACGGCGCCCTCCGCCTCGGGCGTTTCGGCCCAGCTTTTCTGCCGGGTGACCACGATGTTGGTGCGGCCGGGCAGGGGGCGGTACTTGTCCGGGAAGGACAGCCACGTTTTGCGGCCCATGATCACGGGGTGGCCCATGGTCAGCCGGGTGAAGTGCTTGAGGTCCTCGGGCAGGTGCCACGGCATGTCGCCGTCCTTGCCGATGACACCGTCCGGGGTCTGCGCCCAGACCAGGCCAACGCCCGTCACGGAGGCGGCAAGTTCTTCAGTGAAGGACTGCGGGTCAGTGAAGTTCTCGGTGCTCATACGGCGATCGGGGCCTTAATGGTCGGGTGGTGTTTGTAGCCCACCACTTCGAAGTCTTCCAGCGTGTAGTCGAAGATCGACGCCGGCTTGCGGGTGATCCTCAGCTGCGGGTATTCGTACGGCTCCCGCTCCAGCTGCTTGAGGACCTGGTCCATGTGGTTCTCGTAAATGTGGACGTCTCCGCCGGTCCAGATGAACTCGCCGGGCTCCAGCCCCACCTGCTGCGCCACCATGCAGGTGAGCAGCGAGTAGGAGGCAATGTTGAAGGGGACGCCCAGGAACATGTCCGCGGAGCGCTGGTACAGCTGGCAGGACAGTTTGCCGTCAGCCACATAGAACTGGAAGAAGGCGTGGCACGGGGGCAGGGCCATGTCCTGGAGTTCGGAGACGTTCCAGGCGGACACAATGTGCCGGCGTGAGTCCGGGTTGGACTTCAGGTTGTCGATCAGCTCGGCGATCTGGTCAATGTGGCCGCCGTCGGGAGTGGGCCAGCTGCGCCACTGCACGCCGTAGACAGGTCCGAGGTCGCCGTCGGCGTCAGCCCATTCGTTCCAGATGGTGACGCCCTGGTCCTGCATCCATTTAATGTTTGTTTCACCGCGCAGGAACCACAGGAGCTCTACTGCCACGGACTTGAAGTGCACCCGCTTGGTGGTGATCAGCGGGAAACCCTTCGTCAGGTCGAAGCGTATTTGGCGGCCGAAAACGCTGGTGGTTCCGGTTCCGGTGCGGTCCGATTTGTGCGTGCCGGAAGCCAGGACATCGCGGAGGAGGTCTTCATAAGGCGTTGGGATGCTCACGGCTAAAGTCTACTTGGCTGGTCCGGAGAGCAGCTGCGCGACATTCAGTCGTCGAACGGCTTGAACTGCTCCACCGCCACAACCCGCGCCTGCCCGCCTGGTGCCACGTGGCACACCACCAGTTCGCCGGGGCTGAGGTACGGCTCCTTGGCCGGCAGGAGGGCGCGCAGGTGCGCCGGCATGTGCCGGCTGAGCTGGCTGAACACCGTGGGCAGCGCGGGGCGGTGCGTGCAGATGACCACCGGACGCTGCTTGTCGAAAAGGCCCTCGATGACGGCTGCCGTTTTCTTGGGGCTCCGCTGGTGCCGGTGCTCCGTGAGCGGCTCCGCCAGCTTCACCTTCGCGCCCGCCGCCTTCGCGTAAGGCGCCACTGTTGCCACGCACCGCAGCCAGGGGCTGGTCACCACGCGGAGCGGCTTCCAGGCGTGCAGCAGCCTGCTGACGGCCTGCGCCTGCCGTGTCCCCGTGGCGGCAAGCGGCCGCTCGCCCTCCGCCTTGCTCCAGGATGAGCGCGGCTTGGCCTTGGCATGGCGGAGCACTATGAGCGGCCACGTGTCCAACTCCCCGCGCCTGTGCGCGTCGTGCAGGTACTGAAGGGGCACGACGTCGGAGGGGTTGGACAGCAGCGCAGCCGCCTTCTCGGGGGCGCACCACATGACGCTGTCCACCTCCTTCCCGTCGGGAAGGAGGCTGACCCCGTTTGCCTTGACAGCCCAATAGTGGACCACCTTGAGGCCGGAGGCCACGTGGTAGTGGATGGGCGGCAGGGGGATGCCCAGCTGGGCGATGAGCCCGATTTCCTCCTGCACCTCCCGGACCGCGCACTCCGGCACCGTCTCGCCGTCGTCGATCTTGCCCTTGGGCCACGACCAGTCGTCGTAGCGCGGGCGGTGGATCAGCAGGACCTCAAGCTTGTCCTTCACCACGCGCCAGGGCAGGGCGCCGGCAGCTGTTACGGCTACTGGTTCCCCGGGGTGGTCTGTCTGGTCTGCTACAAGTGCATCGCTCGACAAAACAGTGGCCCTTAGCGCCGGCTCAGGCTGCGCTGCCGGGGGCGGGAGGCCAGCAGCCAGGACTGGACGTCTTCAAGCGGCGTTCCGTCCTCGGACAGGTGGTGCCGGGTCCAGACCCCCTGGTTGTCGAGGTGCCAGCTGGCGGTTTCCGGAGCCATGTAGCGCTTCAACAGGTCAAGGACGTAGCTGATGTCGTCGGCGCTGGCCAGCTGGACCAGGGCCTCCACCCGGCGGTCCAGGTTGCGGTGCATCATGTCCGCCGAACCGATGTACACCACGGGATCCCCGCCGTTGGCGAAGGCGAACACGCGGGAGTGTTCCAGGAACCTGCCCAGGATGGAGCGGACGGTGATGTTGTCGCTGAGGCCCGGCACTCCCGGGCGGAGGGAGCAGATTCCGCGGACCACCACGTCCACTTTCACGCCGGCCTGCGAGGCGCGGTACAGGGAATCGATGATGGCCTCATCCACCATGGAATTGACCTTGATCTGCACCCGGCCGGGGATTCCGGCACGGGCATTGCGGATTTCAGTCTCAATGCGGTCGATCAGCCCTGAACGCACGGAGCGTGGAGCGACCAGCAGCCTCTTGAACGTTGACTTGGGCGCGTAGCCGGAGAGCTGGTTGAACAGCTTGGACAGGTCCTCGCCCACCTGCTCGTTGGCGGTCAGCAGGCCCAGGTCCTCGTAGTAGCGGGCAGTCCGGGGGTGGTAGTTGCCGGTGCCGATGTGGCAGTAGCGGCGCAGCCCGTCAACCTCCTGGCGGACCACCAGCGAGAGCTTGCAGTGGGTCTTGAGTCCCACGATGCCGTAGACCACGTGCACGCCGGCCTGTTCCAGCTTGCGCGCCCAGGAGATGTTCGCCTGCTCGTCAAACCGCGCCTTGATTTCCACCAGGGCCAGGACCTGCTTGCCGGCCTCGGCAGCATCGATCAGCGCGTCGACGATGGGGGAGTCGCCGGACGTGCGGTACAGGGTCTGCTTGATGGCCTGGACCTTGGGGTCCGCGGCAGCCTGCTCCAGGAAAGCCTGCACGGAGGTGGAGAACGAGTCGTAGGGGTGGTGGAGCAGGATGTCCCGCCGGCGCATGGCGGCAAACACGTTCGCGGCCTTGGACGTCTCCGACTCATTGAGGTACCGGGACGTGTGCGGGACGTGCTTGGGGTAGTGGAGGTCGGCACGGTCGATGCCGGCAATCACGGACAGCCCGCGCAGATCCAGGGGAGCCGGAACGGAGTAGACCTCGGATTCGTCGACGCCCAGCTCGCGGATCAGCAGCGCGCGGATGTTCGGGTTGATGTCGTTGGTGACCTCAAGCCGGACGGGCGGGCCGAAGCGGCGGCGCAGGAGTTCTTTTTCGAGGGCCTGCAGGAGGTTCTCGGCGTCGTCCTCCTCCACCTCAACGTCTTCATTCCTAGTGACGCGGAAGGTGTGGTGCTCCAGGACCTCCATCCCAGGGAAAAGCTTGTCAAGGTGGACGGCAATGACTTCCTCAAGGGCGATGAAGCGGGCCACGCGCCCGGCCACCGCACCGGCACGGGGACCGTCGATGGAGATCAGGCGCGGGAGCTGGTCCGGTACCTTGACGCGGGCGAAGAGCTCCTTGTCGCTGACCGGGTTACGGACCACAACGGCGAGGTTGAGCGAAAGCCCTGAGATGTAGGGGAAGGGGTGGGCCGGGTCCACCGCCAAGGGCGTGAGGATGGGGAACACCTTCTCGGCAAACATCACACTGAGCTGCTGCTTGGCGGTCTCATCCAGTTCGTCCCAGTGCATGAGGTGGATGTGTTCATAGGCCAGGGCGGGGCGGATCTGCTCGGCGTAGACCTGCGCGTGCCGCTGCTGCAACCGGTGGGCCTCTTCGCTGATCCGTTCCAGCACCTCCACCGGGCTGAGGCCCGCGGGGGAGGGGACGGCCAGGCCGGTGGCGATGCGCCGTTTGAGGCCGGCTACCCGCACCATAAAGAACTCGTCCAGGTTGGAGGCGAAGATCGACAGGAAGCTGACGCGCTCCAGGAGGTGGAGGGTGGCGTCCTCGGCCAGTTCCAGCACGCGGGAGTTGAAGCTGAGCCAGCTCAGCTCCCGGTCCAGGAAGCGGTCCGGCCGGATGTCGCCCTCCGGCTGCAGGTTCGGCGCGAATTCGGGGATGTCAATGCGGTCCTGGGTGGCGCGCGACGCCGGAACCTCAGAGGAACCGAAGCGGGCACGCACCGGCACGGCAACATCCTGTGACGTGGCTGATCCGGAAGGTTCCGGGTTCATGGCATCTCCTTTACCTGGCGGTTGATGCTGGCGCTTCCGGCCTGCGCGGTCCTGCTTCAACCTTACAAGCATTCAGCTGGCCCAAGACCGCGGATTTCCGGCCCCACCTTCATGAACCGCCTGCAGGACTAACCGGCTGCCACCGGCCCGTACATTACGTCCATGTCCCAACGGGTGAACCCCAGCCGCCGGTACAGCGAAACTGCGGGGACGTTGTCCGCATCGGTGTAAAGCATGACGGCGTGCAGCCCCAGGTCCTGCAGGTACCTGATGCCGGCCAGGGTAAGGGCCTTGCCAAGGCCCATCCCCTGCGCTTCAGGGGCAACACCCACCGCGTACACCTCGCCGATGGCCGGGTGGGGTCCGTGCTTGGGGTGGACCTTGGTCCAGTGGAAACCCAGCAGCCTGCCCTGCCGGTCCTCGGCCAGCAGGAAGCCTTCAGGGTTGAACCAGTCCTCGGCCATGCGCGCCTCAAGGTCGGCCCGGGTAAGGCTGCCCTGTTCGGGGTGGTGGGCGAAGGCGGCCCGGTTGACGGCCAGCCAGGCTTCCTCATCCTGCCCGGGAACAAAGGCGCGGATTGACACGCCCTCCGGCAGGACGGCCTCGGGAAGGTCCGCCCCCGCCGTCGTCATCCTCATCTTCCAAAGCTCACGCACCGGCCCGAAACCGTAGCGGGCAGCCAGTTCCGCGGCGGCCTCGTGGTTGCCGTGGGACCACGCCTTCAATCCGTTTAGGCCGCGGCTGTCCTGAAGGGCACCCACCAGGCGGTCTGCCACGCCCTGGTTCCGGTAGCTGGGGTGGACGGCGATCTCCAGCACTCCGGTGCCGTCGGGGGATTCCACCACCACGGCAAATCCGGCCAGGTCCTGCCCGCTGGCGGGATCAGAGTCCTCGTCAGGGGCATACAGCGCCAGGGTGAGCACCGAGTGCTCCGCCGAATCGCCGGCGCGCATGGTCACCTGGGTCTGCTCCGAAATGGAAGGATTACCGTCCGATTCCTCTGCCGCGGTCAGGAGGTCCCGGCAGTCCTTCAGCAGCTGCTGGTCAACCGCGCCCCGTTCAGCATGGACGGGCCACTTCTCTGGGTGCGCTGGAGTCATGAGGCAAGGCTATACGGGAAGCGGCTCCGGCGCTCAGGCCTCGGTGAGCTCATCCTCCTGCTGCCGCACCAAGGTCAGGCGGTAGCCCACGTTGCGCACGGTGCTGATGAGGTTCTCGTGATCGGCGCCCAGCTTCGCCCGTAGGCGGCGGACGTGGACATCCACGGTGCGGGTGCCGCCGTAGTAGTCGTAGCCCCACACTTCGGTGAGCAGCTGCTGGCGGGTGAAAACGCGGCCGGGGTGCTGCGCCAGGTACTTCAGCAGCTCGAATTCCTTGAAGGTCAGGTTGAGCGGTGCGCCGTTCACGCGGGCGGTGTAGCTCGCTTCGTCGATGACTACGCCGGCGGCCCGGATCTCCGTCGGCGTGTCCTCCTGGTCCGGGACGGCGCGGGCAACAGACAGCCTGATCCGGGCTTCCACTTCAGCAGGCCCGGCGGAGTCCAGCACGATGTCGTCCACGGCCCAGGCCGAGGAAACAGCCGCCATTCCGCCTTCGGTCAGGATCAGTACCAGGGGCGCGCTCAGGCCGGTGGCCTTGAGCAGCTGGGTGAGGGAGCGGGCGCCCACCAGGTCCTTGCGGGCATCCAGCAGCACGATGTCGCAGGGGTCCGTCTCCAGCAGCGCGGTGGGCTCGGCAGGGAGGATGTGGACCCGGTGGTTCAGCAATTCCAGGGCGGGCAGGATGTCCACCGAAGAGCCAGGGCTGTTCGTCAAGAGCAGGATGTGCGACATTGTTCCTCCAAGGGCCGTCCGCGCATCATTGGGCGACTGAACCGGGTTTCCACCGGCCGGTACTGGCTTCCTGCTCGGGTCTCCGGCCATTGTTCAGGGCGCCGGCCGGCAACCTCAGCAGGGAGCGTAGCTGAGCTTTGAGTATACCCGGCGGTGCCTTCGCAACCATGGATTCGGCCCGGATGAGGGGACGTTTTGCGACATATGCCGTTCATATAAGGCAGGATTGAGCCAAGGGCCCCGACGCCCTCCGCGAAGGGCGGCCCGCCTTTCCAGGTCGCCGCCAGGATGGGATTGCAGCGCAGTGAGTGCAGAAACTAAGTCCAGGCCGGGTTCCGCATGACGGCGGAACTGCAGGCTCCTGCGCGGCCCTTGGGCTCGTGGACCATCGGCGTGGTGGGAATGGCCGGCCTGGCCGCGATCATTGCCGGCGTCTATACGTCCCGCGAGGTGCTCGTAGGCGTGGCGGTGGCCACCGCCGCCGCCATCGGCGTCGGCTGGCCGCACTTTCTCCGTATTCCTGCCAAGAAGACCCTGGCAGCAGTGATTGCCGTGCCAGGCGCCGGAGCCGCGCTCGGTGCCGGCCTGGCTCCCGCTCCCGGGTACCTGGACTGGACCCCCGCCTTCATCGCCCTGGGCATGATCGCGGTCTTTGTGGTGCAGTTGATCCGCGGAACCGGGCAGGCGCAGCGGCTGGAATCCACGCTGGGATGCTGCGTAGGCGTGCTGCTCGCCTGCCTGGGCTCCGGTTGGATAGCGGGTGCGCGGTTCAACGGTGTCCGGGAGATGCTCCTGGTGGCGGCCATCAGTGCCGCAGTTGCCCTGCTGGCCGGGCTGATCCGCTGGCCGGACAGCGTGGTGGCGCCCCTTGGAATCGTGCTGGCCGGCCTTGCCGGGCCCCTTGCCGGACTGGTGTTCTCGGACATAGCCGTCCTGCCGGCCGCCATCTTCGGCGTAGTGGTTGGTGCAGTACTGGCAAGCTTCCGGCGGCTCGTCACGCTTCGCGGTGCACCCCTTAACATCCAGGCAGCCCTTAGCATGGGCCTAGCTCCTGTCTCCGCGGTGGGTTCCCTGGCCTACTTCATAGACAAACTTCTCATCTACTAACGCGTTAGGATGGCACCATGTCCGTACTTGCTTTTGAAATCTTCTTCCTTGTCCTGCTCGGCATCGCCAGCCTCGCCATGGCCTGGTTTGCCGGCTTCGTGGTCTACCGCCTGTTCAAAGGCCAGAAGTAGTCCCCTTTTCCGGAGCTAGCCGTTTCCCGAGGTAATCGCAGTGCCCATTGAGATTCCCACAGACCTGACTCCCGAACTTGTTCCGCTTTCCTGGCTCATTGGTGAGTGGGAAGGCCGCGGCCGCCTCGGCAGCGGGGACGAGGACTCGGAGCATTTCCTGCAGCACGTGTCCTTCACCCACAACGGGCTGCCGTACCTTCAGTACCGCGCGGAGAGCTGGCTGACGGACGACGACGGCACGCGCCTGCGGCCGCTCACCGTCGAGACCGGCTTCTGGGCGCTGGAGCGCAAGCAGCTTGATGCCGACGGCGGCCCGGGCCTGATCCCCGCGGACATCGTTCCGGCGCTGAAGAGTGCCGACGAAGTGGAGGCCCTGCGCAACAGCGAGGGCGGGTTCGACATCTCGGTGTCCATTTCGCACCCCGGCGGCATTTCCGAGCTCTACTACGGGCAGATCAAGGGCCCGCAGATCCAGCTCACCACGGATATGGTGATGCGCGGCAGCCATTCCAAGGACTACAGCGCCGCCACGCGCATCTTCGGCCTGGTAGACGGGAACCTCCTGTGGCGCTGGGACGTGGCCGTTGGCGGCAAGGAAGGAAAGGGCCTGGAAGCGCACGCCTCGGCCTTCCTGAAAAAGGTCTCCTGACCCCTACCCGTCCTTCCGCGCCGAGGGTGCAGGCGGCCGAATCCCGCGTCGATTTGCAAGAATCCGGAATACCGCCGAGCCCCAAGGACTTCTACTACATATGACTACTCCCAGCCCCCTGCTGTCGCGCCCTGGCGCCGTCGAGGCGGCCGGTGCCGACGCCGGTGTTGCCGCCCACTACGGTGAGCCCCTCCGCGAGCAGCGCGCCCTCGCGGCCGGAACCGCCGTCGTCGACCTCTCCTCCCGCGGCGTCGTGACAGTGACAGGTCCGGACCGCCTCAGCTGGCTCAACACCCTCTCCTCGCAGCAGGTCACAGGCCTGCAGCCGGGCGAGTCCAGCGAACTGCTCCTTCTGAGCGTGCAGGGCCGGATCGATTTCGACGCCCGGGTCATTGACGACGGCGGCACCACCTGGCTGATCGTCGAGGCCGCCGAAGCCGCCCCGCTGGCAGAGTTCCTCAACAGGATGAAGTTCACGCTGCGGGTGGATATCGCGGATGCCTCCGCGGACTGGGCCGTGGTCGGCAGCACGAAGGCTGTGTCCGAATGGTCCGGTCTGCTGGCCTGGCAGGACCCGTGGCCGCACGTGGGGGCGGGCGGCTACTCCTACGCCACTGTCCCGGAGTCGGGCCACCCCGGCCTGGACCGGCCGTGGTTCGAGTACCTGGTGCCGGCCGACGAGCTGGAGCGGACAGTGGGAGAGCGTCCCCTTGCAGGCGTCCTTGCCGCCGAGGCGCTGCGCGTGGCCGCCTGGCGTCCCCGGATCGGGGCCGAGACGGACGACAAGACCATTCCGCACGAGCTGGACCTCCTGAGGACCGCCGTGCACCTGGCCAAGGGCTGCTACAAAGGACAGGAAACCATCGCGCGTGTGCACAATCTGGGCCACCCGCCCCGGCGGCTCGTCTTCCTCCAGCTGGACGGCTCCCAGCACACGCTGCCCCAGGCCGGCAGCCCCGTGCTGGCGGGGGAGCGGAAGGTGGGGACCGTTACATCCGTGGCGCAGCATTATGAGATGGGCCCGGTTGCCCTGGCAGTCATAAAGCGTTCGGTTGCCCCCGATGAGATACTGACGGTCCTGGACGGCGACGAGCCGTACCCCGCTGCCCAGGAACTCATTGTTGCCCCCGACGCCGGCCAGGTGGTGGGGCGCCAGACCGGATTCCTCAGGGGGCCACGCTCATGACCGAAGACGCCGAAACCAGAACAGCGCCGTCCAGCACAGCACCACGCGGCGCAGCGCCCGACGACGAGACGCTGGCCCTGGCGCAGACGCTCTTCCAGGCGGCACGGGAGGGGGAGACTGCACTGTTGCGTGCGTATCTCGACGCCGGCGCTCCCGCCACCTTGACCAATGCGGCCGGGGATTCGCTGCTCATGCTGGCCGCCTACCACGGCCACGCGGAGACCGTTCAGCTCCTCCTGAAACACGGTGCCGATGCCAACTCCGCGAACGACCGGGGCCAGACACCGCTCGCCGGGGCCGCATTCAAGGGTTACACCGACGTTGCCCGGGTGCTGCTCGACGCCGGCGCCGATCCGGACGCAGGTTCGCCGTCCGCCCGCGCAGCAGCCCAAATGTTCGCCCGCCAGGAGATCACGGATCTCCTGGGCTAGTGCCACCGGGTCCCGTCCGGCAGATCACAACCTGGCCGAGGAGGACCCGGTGGCCCTCACCGGACCTGGCGCGGCAATCCCGGGGTCAGCCAAGGTGGACGCTGGTCTGGATTCCGCCGGCTGACAGGCCGAGATTCCGGGCCAGCGCCAGGGCTCCGGTGTTGCTGACGTCCGTCCGCCATTGCAGCGTGAGCCCCGCGGCCAGCGCCTCGTGCGCCGCGATGGAAGCGGCCAGCGTCCCCAGGCCCCGCCGCCGCCATGCCGGGTCCACCAGGACACCCAAGTGGGCCAGCAGGCCCTCCCACTCGGAGTAGGCTCCGCAGGCAAGCGGCACGCGGCGGCCCTCCACCTCGTGGACGATCGTGTAACGGTTTTCGAGGTCCGACAGGCCCACCTCGTTGACGTCGTCCGGCGGGCAGTTGCCCTCCAGTTCGATGGCCTCCGGGTTGCCGTGTGAAACAGTCATCTCTTCCGGGGGCTGCTTCAGGGGGAGGTCGTCCGCGAAGAACAGGGCTGCGGCGCCCATCCCATGGCCGCCGTGGGACCGCGTCAGCGTCATGAGCGTTACATGCTGGGCCATCTCTTCGTCGGCGATGCCCTCCGCGGCGTCGATGACCCACTGCGGGCCCACCAGGGCAGAGCTGCCAAAAAGCCGGACAAACTCCACCGTCCGGGCATTGTCGTCCGCGCGGACGATCCGTTCCCCGGACGCCAGGGCGGATCCGAAGGCGTCGTCCTCGAGTCCCAGGTGCCGGGCCCACGCGAGCTGGATGATGGCTGCGGAACCGGGGTCAAGTGTCATGCCTCCAGCCTAGGGCGGGCAGCGCGCGCCGCAGAACAGGACACCACGGCAGCAGGGGAGGACCTGGCCTCCCGGCGACAACTCAGCCGAACAGGACGGCGGCTTCGTCGTAGCGTTTCTGCGGGACGGTCTTGAGCTGTCCGAGCGCATCCTGGAAGCCCACGTGCTCTATGTCCGTTCCCTTGAGCGCCACCATGGTGCCCCAGTAGCCTTCCACCACGGAGTCGATGGCCGCCATGCCCAGTCGGGTGGCCAGGACGCGGTCGAAGGCGGACGGCACGCCGCCGCGCTGGATGTGGCCCAGGATGGTGGCGCGGGTTTCGATGCCGGTCCGGGCTTCCAGTTCCGGGGCGAGTTGGTCCGCGATGCCGCCCAGACGGGGGCGGCCGAAGGTGTCCAGGCCGCGCTCGGAATGCGGGGTCTCCATGTGCTCCGGGACGAAACCTTCCGCCACCACCACCAACGGCGCACGGCCGCGGGAATGGGCTTCCTTCACCCACTCGGTGATCTGCTCGATGCTGACCTTCTGCTCCGGGATGAGGATGGCGTGCGCGCCGGCGGCCATGCCGGCGTGGAGGGCGATCCAGCCGACGTGCCTGCCCATGACTTCGGCAATCATGCAGCGGTGGTGGGACTCACCGGTGGTGCGGAGGCGGTCGATCGCTTCGGTGGCGATCTGCACAGCGGTGTCGAAGCCGAACGTGTAGTCCGTGGCGTCAAGGTCGTTGTCCACCGTCTTGGGCACGCCGACGATCTTCAGGCCTGCGTCCGTGAGGCGCTTCGCCGCAGCGAGGGTTCCCTCACCGCCGATGGCGATGATGGCATCAATTCCCAGCCGGTCCATGTGGGCTTTGATGACCTCGGGACCGCCACCGTTTTCGAACGGATTGGTACGTGAGGTGCCCAGGATGGTGCCGCCCTGCTTGGCGATGCCGCGGACCATGGTCCGGGGGATATCGATGATGTCGCCCTCAACGACGCCGCGCCAGCCGTCGAGGAAGCCCACGAACTCGTGGCCGTGGATGGCAATACCTTTGAGGACCGCGCCGCGGATGACCGCATTCAGGCCGGGGCAGTCGCCACCGCTGGTAAGAATTCCGATTTTCATGTCTCGCTCAAATCCTGGGGAGAGGGTTTACAGGCAGAGCGCCACGCTGAGCTCACATAGATTCTAGTGGCGTGTGTGGGGTACGACACAAACTGGTTACACAAAGCCCCCGCTCCGGTGCAGCTGGAGCGGGGGCCTTGTGGTGCTGTTGTCAGGGACGGTTCAGGGACCGCCGCTCGAGGAATACCTGGAGCGGGATGACGTCCTTCTGGTCCGGCAGGATCACCCAGGCCAGGAGGTAGAAGATGACGGCCGGGCCGGGGAGCAGGCAGAAAACCAGGAACGCGATGCGGACGAAAGCAACGTCCACGTTGAGCTTGGCAGCCATTCCTCCCAGTACGCCTCCAAGCCACCGTTCCGGTCCGCGTTTCAGGCCGAGGCCCCTGACGATGCTGAAAAACTTGTCCATGGTTCAAGACTTCCGTGTTGTTGGGCCGTTGTCACGTTTCCGGGCGGAGAGGAGGCCGCCGAGCACCAGGGCCGCGCCTGCCCCGATCATGAGTCCGATCAGGACGTAGGTTCCGTTGAGGGCGACGATGCCCAGTTGGGCGATGATGATCAGTGCGGCGAGGGCCAGGACGATCAGGCCCCAGACGATGGTTCCCACGCGTGCCCCGGAAGATGGGGCAGGAGAGGCGCCTGCCGCCGTCGTGCTTCCCTGTGCATGCGGATCCGGAATGTACGGGTTTGGGCCCGTAGTTTGGCTGCTCATGTCACTTGCCTTCCTGGATGGTGACGTTGCTGACAGTGCCGTTGATCTGGATCACCAGGTGGCTGCCGGGCTTGTCGGTGTTGTAGCTGCCCTGCCGGGTGGTGATGCCGCCCCGCTGGTTCCCGCGTTCGTTCAGGTTGCCGAGGGTCATGTCCGCCTTGATGTCCACGGGCACCTCGCCCGGGATGATCACTGTGACGTTGCTGGCGGTGATGTCCAGGGGGACGCGGACCTCCGAGGTGAGCGGGGTATCCAGGGGCATGGCCGTAAGGTCAACGGTTCCGCTGCCGGCCGTGATGTCGAATCCGCCGCTGGCCTGCTCGATGCTCGTCGGTGCCCAGTCAACGTGCTGGAAGCGGACGCGGTCTCCGTTGTTGCCCACCACATTGAAGATTCCTCCTGTGATCAGGGCCGCCACGGCAAAGAACGAGAGGATGCCGGCGGTCCGGCCGCGGAGGCCAAGAATGAGGATGCAAATGCCCAGGACGGCTGCCGCGCTGGCCCAGGCAACCGCGTTGGCGGAGTTGCCGAGGTCGATGACGTTGGTGAGGTCCAGGGCTTTCAGGCCAGCGCCCACCAGCAGCGCACTGCCTGCAGCGATTGCGACGGCGGGAGTTCCGGGACCTGCGGCGCGCACCCTGGGAGTGGGGGGCGGAACCGGCGACGGCCGGCCGCCGCTGTATCCACCGCTGCCCCATCCACCGCTGCCGGAACCGCTCCCGGCACCAGCTCCGGTGCCACCGACAGTCCCGCCGTAGGGGTTGCCGGCAAACGGGCCGCTGCCTGCGACGTCTGAGTACGGCGGGGTAGTTGGAGTGGACGTCCCCGCTGGGTAGGCAGCCGCGCCGGCCGTAGCTGCACTGGCCGGCGTGCCTGGGGCTGTTTTGTTGCGCTGCACCAGGTAGTACACCAGGTAGATGGCACCGCCGACCCACAACAGGGACCACAGGAAGGGGCCAACACCCCGGTTGCCCCAGCCCCAGAAGCCGTTGCCGAGCCCGCTGAATCCTGCCACCACCGTGATCAGTGAACCCGTCATCCCGGTGGTCCAGCGCCCCGCGCCGGCTTCCTGGACGTGGATGCGCCCGTCGGGCTCAGGCAAGAAGGCCCAGGCAAGTCCGTAGAGAAGCACGCCGATCCCGGCGAAGAGGGCAAGGATGATGAAGACGCCGCGGACAATCAACGGGTCGATTCCCATACGCTGCGCGATGCCGCTGGAAACGCCCCCCACCCAGCGGTCCTGGCCGCGGCTGATTCCCTGGCTGCGGACCCAGCCGAAGAAGTCGGTCTGCTGGTCCGGGACTCCGGCATAGGAGTAGCTGCCGCCGCCAGGAGTTTCCGGCTGCGGAGGGCCCTGGGACCGGTGACCATGCGGATAGTCCTGGGCGGACTCCTGCGCAGTTTCGAAGACTGGTTCATGCGCTGGGCCCGGGCTTGCGGAATCCTGCGGCGATGCGGAGGCAGAAGGAGGCAGAACCAGGGGCTGAGTGGGGTTCCCGCGCCTGGGGAGGGGCTCTGTGGGATTCTCCTTTTCCGGGCTGGCTGGGGGATCTTCCGGCGTGCCGTCATGGGGGTTTGGGGTTAGCGAGTTCATACTTCGATCGTGCCGCCCCCGGCTGGGCCGCTCTACTGGGGGACACCCTGAGCCTTCCCTGAGGGGCCCCCGGTTCCCGTGCGAACCGGGTCCGGGAGACCCTGATCCGTGCTTGGATTGAACCATGACATCCGCGCCCGCCCGCCCGCCGCTGGTCCGGAGCAGCGACCGCTTCATTGCGGGGGTCTGTTCAGGCCTCGCCGCGCATCTTGGGCTGCCGGTGAACACTGTGCGTGTGGGGATGGTCCTGGCGTCCCTTGCCGGAGGTGCCGGCGTCGTGTTCTACGCCTGGCTCTGGATCATGGTGCCCACCGCTTACGAAAGCGCCCGGCGGCAGGGACGGCGGCCGGCGTCGCCCATTGCTCCTGCCGTGAGCCTCAAGCCCTTGCCGGCCGGGACTACGGTGGATCCCTTCAAAGGCGTTCCTGCCGGCGGCTCCCCGGGCGGTTCTCCCGCCGGCGCCGGTATGGGCACGCCGTCGGCTAACGCCGGCCCCGGCATGGTTGCAGGAGCAGGACTGGCCGCGGAGGAGGTGCCGGCACCCTGGTTCCGGTTCCGCGAGATGCGGTACGGCAAGGAGATCCTGCTCGGTGCCGGGCTGCTCCTGGTGGCGGGCATCCTGAGCGCCCAACTGCTGGGCGTGGACGTTCCCTTGGGGACCATCATCCCCGCGGCCGCGGTCCTGGGCGGGGCCTCCATCGCCTGGATGCAGCTTGATGAGACCCGCCGGGCCGGGCTGGTGGACAAGACCAAAGCAAACCAAGCGGGCGGCTGGGCCCGGCTCGCCGCCGGCTTGGCGTTGGTGGTGGCGGGCGTCCTGGTGATGGTGTCCGGCTCCGGTTCCTGGGAGCAGACCTGGCTGGCGCTGCTGGCATCCGTGGCCGTCCTCGGCGGGGTGGTGCTGGTCCTGCTGCCGTGGGCGCTGAAGTTCTGGCGCGACCTCGAAGCTGAACGCGCCGGCAGGATCCGCGAGACCGAACGCGCGGAAATCGCGGCACACCTTCACGACTCGGTCCTGCAGACGCTGGCACTCATCCAGCGGCGCGCCGCCAACGAGCACGACGTCGTCCGCCTGGCCCGCGCGCAGGAGCGGGAACTCCGGGGCTGGCTATTCGGCGACCCCGGAAAGGACTCCGGGCTGCTCTCGGACCGGATCAAGGCGGTCGCCGGGGAAGTGGAGGACCTGCTGGGGAACGCAGTGGAGGTGGTCAGCGTGGGAGACACCGAGGTCACCGAGGGGCATGAGGCGCTGATCCAGGCCAGCCGTGAGGCAATGCTTAACGCGTCGCGGCACGGCGGCGGCGCGGTATCGGTCTATCTTGAGGCCACCCGCGGGCGGGCCGAAGTGTTCATCAAGGACCGGGGTCCCGGCTTCGAACTCCAGGACGTCCCCGAAGACCGGCTGGGCGTGCGGGAGTCCATCATCGGCCGGATGAACCGGCACGGAGGCTCGGCCACCATCACCAGCACCAGTGAAGGCACGCAAGTCCGGCTGGGGTTCCCGGCCGCGCAGGCGGAGAAGCAACCGCAGTACACGGAAGGCAAACCATGAATACAGCACAGGGAGCCGGCAACGGGACCAACCGCGCCACACAGTCTGTCCGGGTGGTGCTCGTGGATGATCACGCGATCTTCCGTTCAGGCCTGAAGGCCGACCTCGATCCGAGCGTCCAGATTGTGGGCGAGGCCGCCACCGTGGAGCAGGCCATCGCCGTGATAGCGCAGGAACGGCCGGACGTGGTGCTGCTCGACGTCCACCTGCCGGGCGGCCTCGGCGGCGGCGGCCGCGAAGTGATCGCCGGCTCGGCGGCACTGCTGTCCACTACGAGGTTCCTGGCGCTCAGCGTCTCGGACGCGGCGGAGGACGTGGTGGCGGTCATCCGGGCTGGAGCCCGGGGCTACGTCACCAAGACCATCTCCGGGGCCGAAATAACCGACGCCGTATATCGGGTGGCCGGAGGAGATGCCGTCTTCTCGCCGCGGCTGGCCGGCTTTGTCCTGGACGCCTTCGGCACCGCCCCGGCCGACATCGCGGATGACGAGCTGGACAGGCTCTCCGCGCGGGAGCTCGAGGTGATGCGCCTCATCGCCCGCGGCTACAGCTACAAGGAGGTGGCCAAGGAGCTTTTCATCAGCATCAAGACCGTGGAAACCCACGTCTCGGCAGTACTCCGCAAACTCCAGTTGTCCAGCCGGCACGAGCTGACCAAGTGGGCCGCCGAACGCCGCCTCCTCTAACCCCCACGCAACGCTCTCTCACTTGATGCGCCTTAAACCCGAACGCTCTCTCACTTGATGCGCCTTAAACCCGAACGCTCTCTCACTCTCCTGGAGGGAGTGATAGAGCGCTCCGGTTTTTCCCACGTTAAGTGAGAGAGGGTGCCTACTGGGCCTTGCCCAGGAAGTCCTGCAGGCGCTGCACACCGGTGGCGAGGTCATCGTCGCCCAGTGCGTACGAAAGGCGCAGGAAGCCGGAGGGGCCGAAGGCCTCACCCGGAACCACTGCCACCTCGACCTCGTCCAGGATCAGTGCCGCCAGCTCAGCGGAGGTGTGCGGCGTGGCGGTGCCGGACGCCGTCGGGAATTCCTTCCCCAGCAGCGCGCGGACGTCCGCGTAGACGTAGAAGGCGCCTTTCGGCGTCGGGCACTCCACCCCGTCGATGGCGTTCAGGCCCGCAACGATGGCCTTGCGTCGGCGGTCGAACGCCACCTTCATCTCGTCGACGGCGGTCAGGGGACCGGAAACGGCGGCCAGGGCGGCGATCTGCATGATGTTGGAGACATTGGACGTTGCGTGTGACTGGAGGTTGGTGGCTGCCTTGATGACATCGGCCGGGCCGATCATCCAGCCCACGCGCCAGCCGGTCATGGCGTAAGTCTTCGCGACGCCGTTGAGGATGACGACCTTGTCGCCCAGCTCAGGGGCGGCGGTCGCGATCGAGGTGAAGGGAACGCCGTCGTACGTCAGGTGCTCGTAGATCTCGTCGGTGACCACCCACAGGCCCTTTGACGCCGCCCATTTGCCGATCTCGGCAACCTGCTCCGGCGAGTAGACCGAGCCGGTTGGGTTGGACGGCGAGACGAAAAGCAGGATCTTCGTTTTGTCCGTGACAGCCGCCTCAAGCTGTTCAACGGTGACTAGGTAGTCCTGCTCCGGGCCGGCGAAGACCTCCACGGGCACGCCACCGGCAAGCCGGATGGCTTCCGGGTAGGTGGTCCAGAATGGAGTGGGAACAATGACCTCGTCACCCGGGTCCACCAGGGTGGCGAAGGTGTTGTAGACGGCCTGCTTGCCGCCGTTGGTCACCAGCACCTGGGAAGGGTCCACGGCGTAGCCGGAGTCGCGCTGGGTCTTCTCGGCGATGGCCTTCTTCAGTTCGGGCAGCCCGCCGGCAGGGGAGTAGCGGTGGTATTTCGGCTGGCCCGCCGCCTCAATGGCGGCCTGGACGATGTAGTCCGGGGTGGGAAAGTCGGGTTCACCCGCGCCGAAACCAATGACCGGCCGGCCTGCTGCCTTCAGCGCCTTCGCCTTGGCATCAACGGCGAGGGTTGCGGATTCGGCAATGGCGGAAATGCGCTGGGAAACGCGGGCGGCAGACATGGCAGGTCCGTTCTTCGCTTGCAGCCTGGCGGCTGGAATGTGGGATTCGACGAGTTCTACTCTATGCTGTTCAGCGGACCCTCCGGGTTGCCCGTTTTGATTTGTGACTGTTCCGGTCAATGTCAGCCAGGGGCAGCAGTCGGGGGCCGGAAACGGGCCGGTTCGACGAACGCGAAGTTGTTGCGTAGACTGGTTCACCGGTGTTGAAACACGGATGATGACGTGCGCCCCAGTGCAGCTGGCGGTTCGTCATCGGAGAGTGGAATTCACTCCATAGGGTAGTGGCGCAATTGGTAGCGCAGCGGTCTCCAAAACCGCAGGTTGCAGGTTCGAGTCCTGTCTGCCCTGCGCAAGCTGCCCCGGGCGAAAAACCGGGGCAAGCGCAGCAACCATGGTTCTGATCAGGGCCGGGTAATCCAACATTGCAAAGATGAGCGAGGACCAGGTGACCGAAACAGCTGCCAGCAGCTCCAAGGGCCGCCCAGCTAAGAAGGACGCCAAGGCAAACTTCTTCGCCCGTATTGCACTCTTTGTCCGCCAGATCATCGGCGAGCTGAAGAAGGTTGTTGCACCAACCCGCAAGGAACTGATTAATTACACACTCGTGGTGCTGGTGTTCGTAGGCATCATGATGGTCATCGTCAGCCTGCTGGACATTGGCTTCGGATCCGCCGTCGGCTGGCTCTTCGGCGGTAAAGGCCCCACGGACAGCTAAGGCTGCACCGTCCGCAGGCTGTGTGTTCCATCCGGGAATCCGGAGGGAACACGCGGTGTGCGGAATTGAGCCATTTAAATAGGCATGTTAGGCAATGAGGAAGCAGGAGACCAAGTGTCTGAGCAGGAGCTCGAGGTAACCGAGACTGAGCTGGAAGAGTCCGCGGACATCACGGCAGAAGCCGGTGACGAGTCTGGGGTTGAATCCTCCGCGCCCGAATCCGATGACGCCGATTCCGATGACTTCGACGCAGAGGCCGATGACGAGGCCGGCTCCGAGGGACAGTCCACCGACGCCCTCGCCGCTGCCGCCGCCAAGGCCGAGGTAGACCCCGCAGAAGAGTTCAAGGCCAAGCTGCGCCGCCAGGAAGGTGACTGGTACGTCATCCACTCCTACGCAGGTTACGAAAACCGCGTGAAGGCCAACCTGGAAACCCGCATCCAGACCCTGGACATGGAAGATTACATCTTCGAGATCCAGGTCCCGATGGAAGAAGTCGTTGAGATCAAGAACGCTCAGCGCAAGGTGATCAACCGCGTCCGCATCCCGGGCTACGTGCTGGTCCGCATGGACCTGACCGACGCCTCCTGGGGCGCCGTCCGGCACACCCCCGGCGTTACCGGCTTCGTGGGCAACGCCCACAACCCGGTGCCGCTGCGCCTTGATGAGGTCTTCTCCATGCTCGCCCCCGTCTTCGAGGAAGAGCAGGCCGAGAAGGGCAAGCCGGTCAACAAGCAGAACCAGGCTCCGGTGGACGTTGACTTCGAGGTCGGCGAGTCGGTCATCGTCAAGGAGGGCCCCTTCGAGACCCTTCCCGCCACGATCTCCGAGATCAAGGTCGAATCCCAGACCCTCGTGGTGCTGGTTTCCATCTTCGAGCGCGAAACCCCGGTCACCCTGGCGTTCAACCAGGTCACCAAGATCTGATTATCCAAAGAATTCGTCCCGGCGCTGCCCGCTTAGCGGCACCGGAACGGCCGGCCGCCTCGCCATGGCGGCCAAAAACCTGAGGCACGCTCCTGTGCCCCAGGACGTTATTGAGAGAAGGACCCTACATTGGCTCCCAAGAAGAAGGTCACCGGCCTCATCAAGCTGCAGATCCAGGCAGGTGCCGCTAACCCGGCTCCGCCGATCGGTCCTGCGCTTGGCCAGCACGGTGTCAACATCATGGAATTCTGCAAGGCGTACAACGCTGCGACGGAAGCCCAGCGCGGAAACGTCATCCCCGTGGAAATCACGGTCTACGAGGACCGTTCCTTTACGTTCATCACCAAGACCCCGCCGGCTGCAGAGCTCATCAAGAAGGCTGCAGGCGTCGCCAAGGGTTCAGCTACCCCGCACACCGTCAAGGTTGCCAAGCTGACCCAGGCCCAGGTCAACGAGATTGCTTCCACCAAGATGGAAGACCTCAACGCCACCAGCCTCGAAGGCGCCGCGAAAATCATCGCCGGCACCGCCCGCTCCATGGGTATCACCGTCGAAGGCTAGTCGCTTCCGTCGTCTTGGCGTCGGGCTCGGGAAACCGATCACGACGACGGGCGGCACCGCCGGGACGACCGGCACCACCTACATAGAAATGTTGGGAACCGGGCACGGATAACGAGTCCGCTCACCAACTGTGGCAGGGCCCAGCGCGGTCCGCAGACCACAACTGCACAAGGAGAAACAAGCAGCATGGCAAAGCGCAGCAAAGCATATGAGGCAGCAGCCGCCAAGATCGACGCGGAGAAGTTCTACGCGCCGTTCGAGGCAGTAACCCTCGCCAAGGACACCAACCCGTCCAAGTTCGATGCCACCGTAGAGGTTGCATTCCGCCTCGGCGTCGACCCCCGCAAGGCTGACCAGATGGTCCGCGGCACGGTCAACCTGCCCCACGGCACCGGTAAGACCGCCCGCGTCCTGGTGTTCGCCACCGGCGACAAGGCTGAGGCTGCAATCGCCGCCGGCGCCGACTTCGTTGGTTCCGATGACCTGATCGAAAAGATCGCGGCCGGCTGGACCGACTTCGACGCCGCCGTCGCCACCCCTGACCTCATGGGCAAGGTTGGCCGCCTCGGTAAGGTCCTGGGTCCGCGTAACCTGATGCCGAACCCGAAGACGGGCACCGTGACCCCTGACGTCACCAAGGCCGTCAACGACATCAAGGGTGGAAAGATCGACTTCCGCGTCGACAAGCACTCCAACCTGCACTTCATCATCGGCAAGGTGTCCTTCGACGCCGTCAAGCTGGCCGAGAACTACGCAGCAGCGCTGGAAGAGGTGCTTCGCCTGAAGCCGTCCGCTTCCAAGGGCCGTTACATCCAGAAGGCTACTGTCGCCACCACGTTCGGTCCCGGCATCTCCGTTGACCCGAACGTCACCAAGGTTCTGACCGAGGCCTAAATCCTCACCTGAACTTCTGGCTGCGGACCCGTCCGCAGCCAACACAACCGCCCGGCACCTGTGCTGGGCGGTTGTGTTTTAAGCGTCCGTCCCGGAAGGGTTGCGTTGTGCCTAAGCTGTAGAAATGGCCGGACCGGAGTTGGATGGCGTCCCGGGGACGCCCGATGCCCTCACGATTTCCGCCGTCGACGTCCTCCTGGCACCTGGCAGCGGAACGGTGGCAGGCGCCCGGGAGGCAACTGCCGACTTCAAGGTGTGCCATGCCATGCGCGTGGCCCACGAACTGGAGCTGTGGGGCAACCTGGACCGCTGCCCCACGCTGGCGGAAGCCGTGGAGTTCTGGCGGGGCAATGAGTACGAGGAGCGGCAGCTTTACCTTGCCAGGCTAGGCCGGGAACCGGTGGGCTTCTGCTCTGTGACGCTCCCGCTCCGCGAGAACACGCACACCGCCGGAATCGACGTCCTCGTCTCCCCGGCCCACCGGCGCCGGGGTTTGGGACGCATCCTCCGGGAACACGCCGAAACCGTAGCCCGGGAGCGGGGCAGGACGTCCTTGGACGCCTATCACGAGGTCCCGCTGGAGTATGCGGACGGAGCTGTCCTGCTGCCCGCCAAATCCGGTGCGGGGGGCCTGCCGCTCACCGCGCCCGCCGTAGCCTTTGCCCTCGTTTCCGGCTACGAGCTGGAGCAGGTTGAGCGATCCAGCCGCCTGGAGCTGCCGGTGCCGCCGGAACTGCTGGACCATTTGGAGGCCGAAGCCTCTTCCCGGGCCGCAGGCTACGGACTTACCGGCTGGGACGATCACTGCCCGGAGACCCTGGTGGACGCCTTCGCCCGGCTAAAGGCCAGGATGACCGAGGACGTTCCCATCGCCGGCATGGACTGGGAAGGCGAGGACTGGGATGCCGCCCGCGTGCGGGAGGAGGAACGGACGCTGCTCGGGGGCGGAGTGCAGTCGGCAGTGACGGCGGCCCTCCACCTAAGTACGGGCGAGCTGGTTGCCTACACCGTCCTGAACTGGCGGCCCGGGGTCCCCGACACGATCGCCCAGCAGGACACGCTCGTTGCCGGAGGACACCGCGGCCACCGCCTCGGGCTCCTGGTGAAACTGGCGAACCTCCGGCGCGCCCAGGACAGGTGGCCGTCCGCGCGTTCGGTGTTGACGTGGAATGCCATTGAAAACCAACATATGCTGGCCATAAATATTGCCCTTGGATTCAGGCCCGCCGGCTATGAAGGTGAGTGGCAGAAACGGCTGGGATGAAGACGCCAATGGCAAAAGACGTGAAGATCGAACAGCTCTGGATCCCCGACTCACTCGAGTCCCCGGACGCCGCAGACTTCCTTGCCGCCGTCGAGGTGGGCCGGAAGGTCCGGATGCAGACCTGGGGGAGTGACGACCTCGCCTACGAGCCGCTGGAAAAGCTCCTGGAATTTGAAGACCCCTATGAGCGGCAGCTCATCCTGGTGGCCAAAGTGGAGGGCGAAATCGTGGGCACCGTGGACATCGCCTTGCCCCTCACCGACAACCTGGACCTCGCGGAGTTCACGCTGGACATCCTGCCGGAATTCCAGCGCCAGGGCGTGGGCAGGCGGCTGCTCCAGGCCGCCGAACAGCTGGCCCGGGCAGAGGGGCGCACCATGATCCTGGTGGACACCAACCACCCGGGTGCGTCGCTTCACGAGTTCGAAAAGGCTCAGCTTGTCCCCGGTTCCGGCCAGGGCTTCGTGCCGCTTGAGAGCCGCGAAGTAGAGTTCGCGCAGAAGACCGGGTACACGCTCCAACACATTGAACAGTTCAGCTCCTGCGCCCTGCCGCTGGATTCGAAGCTGGTTGCGGATCTGCAGGCCGAAGCGGAAGAGGCCAACAACGGCCGCTACCGGCTGCACCACTGGACGGACCGGTGCCCGGACCAATGGCTCGAAGCTGTCGCCGTCCTTGAGAACCAGGCGGGGGCCGACGTCGATCCCTCCTTGGAAGCGCCCGTTGAGCAGGACATGGTGTTCGACGGCGGCATCCTCCGGGAAGCGGAAGACGTCGCCATCGCGCAGGGGCGGCGGACGGTGGTCACCGCCGTCGAGCACCTCGCCACCGGCGCCCTTGTGGGCCTGACCACCATCACTGTCCTGGCTCACCGCGCCGACGTTGTCTTCCAGGACGACACACTGGTGCTGCAGGAACACCGCGGAAACAAGCTCGGCCTGCTGATCAAGGTGGCAAACATGGAACGGCTCACCGAACAGTTTCCGGATGCCCGGATCATCTACACCTGGAATGCGCCGGAAAACCGGTACCTCCTGACGGTCAACAAGCAGCTGGGGTTCCAGACGGCCGGGGTCACCGGCATCTGGCAGAAAGAACTCCCGCAGCTGGGCACAAGCACCAGCTGAGGGCGCGATTTGGCGCAGTGATGGCTCTCCCGTAGACTTGAAGGACCAAAGACCGTCGGTTGTTGGAAATCCACTCTCTCGAACATGGCTCAACTCTGCAGTTGTGCGCGGGAGGCGCAGTGGGTTTCTGGACGAAGGACCCTTAACGTAGGGCGGCCGGCGCAGGTGAACGAAGCAGCAGCTCCATGGGATATCCGTGTTGAGCCAAGCCCCGTGCATCTGCGCGGGGCGTTTTTAGTTTTAGCTCACCTTGAGCGGGGACCGTCGAATACCGGCACTATCCCCGGAAGGAGGGTTATGGCAACGCCTACCAAGGTTTCAGCAGTAGCTGAGATCACTAACGATTTCAAGGAATCGAACGCCGCTGTCCTGACCGAATACCGCGGGCTCACCGTTGCACAGCTCAAGCAGCTGCGTGTTTCTCTCGGCCAGGACACCAAGTTCGCGGTCGTCAAGAACACCCTGACCGCCATTGCAGCCAAGGAAGCCGGCGTTGAAGCATTCAACGACCAGCTCTCCGGCCCCACTGCAATCGCGTTCATCAAGGGTGACGCAGTTGCCGCTGCCAAGAGCCTGACGGATTTTGCCAAGACCAACAAGCAGCTCGTCATCAAGACCGGCTACTTCGAGGGCAAGGCTCTGAACGCCAGCGAGGTTGCCGCACTGGCAGCACTCGAGTCCCGTGAGCTGCAGCTCGCCAAGGTTGCAGGCGTCCTCAAGGCCCCTGCCGCCGCCGCTGCACGCATCATTGACGCACTGCGCCTCAAGCTTGAAGAAGAGAACGGTGCACCGGCAGCTGCCGAGGCGCCTGCCGCTGAAGAAGCACCTGCCGCAGAAGCTGAAGCCCCGGCTGACGCTCCCGCAGCTGAAGAGAACTAAGTCTCTTCACCCCACCAGACTCCGGTGTGATGCCCGGCCCCGTGCCGCTGAACACCACAACAGGAAGGACGCCTACCATGGCGAAGCTCAGCAACGAAGAGCTCATTGAAGCTTTCAAGGAACTGACCATCATCGAGCTCTCCGAGTTCGTCAAGCTCTTCGAAGAGACCTTCGAAGTTACCGCTGCTGCTGTTGCAGTTGCCGGCCCCGCCGGTGGCGCAGCTGCTGAAGAGGTTGAAGAAAAGACCGACTTCGACGTCGTCCTCGAAGCAGCCGGCGACAAGAAGATCGCAGTGATCAAGGAAGTTCGCGCCATCACTTCCCTGGGCCTCAAGGAAGCAAAGGACCTGGTTGACAGCGCTCCCAAGGCTGTCCTCGAAGGTGCAACCAAGGAAGCTGCCGAGAAGGCCAAGGAGCAGCTCGAGGCTGCAGGCGCCACCGTTACCCTCAAGTAACAACGCCGTTTCCGCGAAAAGCCCCGCCCACATCTTGTGGGCGGGGCTTTTGCGTTCCCAGCCCAACTAGGTAGCGCGAAGTGTCGTTTTGAGGGTTCAAAACGACACTTCGCGCTACCTAGTTGGGTCCGGGGAGGTCAGGCGGGGTCGCTGATGTCCGCGACCACGGCACCCAGTGCTGCGGTCAGGGCGTCCGCGTCCACGAAGGCACTGTAGCCGTGGGCCCCTGCGCCCATCGAGATCCTGCGCCCGGTCACGGTGGAGTCCGCATAGACCGGCCAGCTCTTGGTGCTGCCCAGCGGGGTGATGGTGCCGCGTTCATAGCCGGTTGCATCCAGGGCCACGTCCGCGGGCGGCAGCGACAGCTTGTTGACGCCCACCAGTGTCCGCAGTTTGGGCCACGAGATCTGGCGGTCGCCGGGAATCAGCGCAAACAGGAACGAGCCGTCCTTGTGCTTGACCACCAGCGACTTCACGATGTCCCCCGGCGTGATTCCCAGGATGCCGGCTGCTTCCTCGAGGCTTTTGGCGGCGGGTCTTTCGACGACGTCCACCTGCAGGCCGCGGGCGGCGGCATCGGCCAGGAAGCGTCCATGTCCGACGCCGTCCGCGTCCTTCCTGATCTGGCCCGCCATTAGTCGCGGTACAGCAGGAGCGCTTCGCCCTGCCCGCCGCCGCCGCACAGGGACACTGCCGCCTTGCCGGTTCCGCGGCGCTTGAGTTCATGGGCTGCATGCACGGCCAGGCGGGCGCCGGAGGCCCCGATAGGATGGCCCAGCGCAATTGCCCCGCCATGGATATTGCACCTCTCAAGCGGGTAGTCCAGGTCCTTCAGTGACTGCACCGCCACCGATCCGAAGGCCTCGTTGATTTCAATGAAGTCGAGGTCAGCAGCGGTCCAGCCCGCCCGTGCCAAAGCGTCCCGGATGGCGTTGGACGGCTGGGAGTGCAGCGAGTTGTCCGGTCCTGCCACCTGCCCGGGCTTCCCAACCACAGCAAGGTACTCAAGGCCGTGTTTCTCCGCATAACCGCGGGAGGCCAGCACAAGGGCGGCCGCCCCGTCGGACAGGGGAGAGGAGTTCCCTGCGGTGATGGTGCCGTCCGTGACGAAGGCGGCGCGCAGGCCGGCGAGGGAATCCACGGAAGTGTTGGGCCGGACCCCTTCGTCCGTGGACACCACGATGGGGTCGCCCTTGCGCTGCTTCACGCTGACCGGGACGATCTCGTCGTCGAACGTTCCATTCTTGGCAGCCAGCGCGGCACGTTGGTGGGACTGCGCCGCGACGTTGTCCTGGGAGGTCCGGTCGATCCCCAGGGCCAGGTTGCGGGTCTCGGTGGAGAGGCCCATGGACTGGCCGTCGAAGGCGTCAGTCAGGCCATCGTGGGCGGCGGCGTCCAGTGCCTGGATTGAGCCGTACGTCCACCCCTGCCTGGAGCCGGGCAGCAGGTGCGGGGCCCGGGTCATGGATTCCTGGCCGCCGGCCACCACAACGTCCGCCTCCCCGGCCCGGATAAGGCGGGCAGCGTCGATCACCGCGGTGAGCCCGGACAGGCACACCTTGTTCACGGTCACGGCAGGGACGTCCCAGCCGATGCCGGCGCCGATGGAGCTTTGCCGGGCGGGGTTCTGGCCGGCGCCCGCCTGCAGCACCTGGCCCATGATGACGGCGTCCACGTCGGCGGCGTCCGTGCCGCTGGCTTCCAGGGCAGCCTTGATGGCGCGGGCCCCGAGCTCCACCGCGGTGAAGCTTGCCAGTTGACCGTTGATCCGGCCCTGCGGTGTGCGCGCTGCTGCGAGTATGACAACGTCAGTGTTGTCAGGAGAGTTGCCCATGGTTATCTCTTCCGGTCTGTATTCGGTGTAGGCCACCAAGGGTACCGTGACCCTGGTCACCTAACTATTCAAACGCAGGTCCCGCCAGGTGCATTCCGCAAAGCGAGGTGCATCCCGGAAAGCGGGCGGCGTCCCGGGGGCTTGTTCAGGGGGCCCTTCAAATGGTGCCGTAGAGCTGGGCGGAAACCGGTGCTTGCAATCGGGCCGGATGTGGGGTAGACATGTAGGTTATTTTGCCGTATCGTAGATATTTGCGTCTTCCCTGTTTACCTTCAGCCTTCATATAGCGGTGGGCTTTGCCTGGCAGCTGACAATCAACGTGCCGTCAACAACGTCACAGCATGGTCAGCACGGGCCCCGGGTCATATAGCGGAACCGGACTGGTAGCACTGCGGAGCATTCCGCAGGGTGCACAGCGGGGGAGATCTGAAAACGCCTGAAGGTCTGTGGAAGGATCCCTCTTGGTCGCCTCGAGCACCTCTAATAACGAAACCGCTAACACCGCCGACAGCACTGATGGTGCCACTCGCCGGCTCTCATTCGCAAAGATTCACGAACCTCTTGACGTTCCGAATCTGCTTGCCCTCCAGACGGACAGCTTCGACTGGCTGGTCGGAAATGAGCGCTGGCAGGCACGCGTAGCGAAGGCTGTCGAAGAAAACGATCTCAGCGTCGCCACTACGTCCGGCCTGTCGGACATCTTCGAAGAGATCTCCCCGATCGAGGACTTCCAGGGCACCATGTCCCTGAGCTTCTCCGATCCGGAGTTCGCTGACCCCAAATACACCATGGCCGAGTGCAAGGACCGGGACGCTACATACTCGGCTCCGCTGTACGTCAAGGCCGAGTTCATGAACAACAACACGGGCGAAATCAAGCAGCAGACCGTGTTCATGGGTGACTTCCCGCTGATGACCGAGAAGGGCACCTTCGTCGTCAACGGCACCGAGCGTGTCGTCGTCTCCCAGCTGGTCCGTTCTCCGGGCGCCTACTTCGAGCGCGCCGCCGACAAGACCAGCGACAAGGACATCTTCACCGCGAAGATCATCCCGTCCCGCGGCGCCTGGTTCGAACTGGAAATCGACAAGCGCGACCAGGTCGGCGTGCGCCTCGACCGCAAGCGCAAGCAGTCCGTCACGGTCCTGCTCAAGGCCCTCGGCTGGACCGAAGGCCAGATCCTCGAGGAGTTCGGCCAGTACGACTCCATGCGGGCAACCCTGGAGAAGGACGCCACCGAAACCCGCGAAGACGCGTTGCTTGACATCTACCGGAAGCTGCGCCCGGGCGAGCCGCCCACCGTCGAGGCCGCCCAGTCGCTGCTGGACAACCTGTACTTCAACTCCAAGCGCTACGATCTGGCCAAGGTTGGCCGCTACAAGATCAACCGCAAGCTTGGCATCGACCGCTCCCTTGGCGACAAGGAAGCTTCGGTCCTGCACGTTGAAGACATCGTTGCCATGATCAAGTTCCTCGTCGCGCTGCACGCCGGCGAGAAGACCATCAAGGGCACCCGCGATGGCCAGGAGGTGGACCTGCGCGTCGAAATCGACGACATCGACCACTTCGGCAACCGCCGCATCCGCGCCGTCGGCGAGCTCATCGAGAACCAGGTCCGCACCGGCCTGTCCCGCATGGAGCGCGTTGTCCGCGAGCGTATGACCACCCAGGACGTCGAGGCCATCACGCCGCAGACCCTGATCAACATCCGCCCCGTGGTCGCCGCGATCAAGGAGTTCTTCGGAACCTCCCAGCTCTCGCAGTTCATGGACCAGAACAACCCGCTCTCGGGCCTGACCCACAAGCGCCGCCTGTCCGCGCTTGGCCCCGGTGGTCTGTCCCGTGACCGCGCCGGCATGGAAGTCCGTGACGTGCACCCGTCCCACTACGGACGTATGTGCCCCATCGAAACCCCTGAAGGCCCGAACATCGGCCTGATCGGTTCGCTGGCTTCCTACGGACGCATCAACCCGTTCGGCTTCATCGAGACCCCGTACCGCCTGGTCAAGGACGGCGTCGTTTCCGATGACGTCCAGTACCTGACGGCCGACGACGAGGCCGAAGTGCTGATCGCCCAGGCCAACGCGCCGCTGGACGAGAACAAGAAGTTCGCCGAAGAGACCGTCCTGGTCCGTGCCCGCGGTGGTGGAGGCGAGCCTGTCCTCGTTCCCGCCGCAGACGTCGAGTTCATGGACGTTTCCCCGCGCCAGATGGTGTCCGTGGCTACCGCCCTGATCCCGTTCCTCGAGCACGACGATGCCAACCGCGCACTCATGGGTGCCAACATGCAGCGCCAGGCCGTGCCGCTGGTCCGTTCCGAGGCTCCGTTCGTGGGCACCGGCATGGAGCGCGCCGCAGCCGTCGACGCCGGTGACGTTGTCATCGCGAAGAAGGCCGGTGTGGTCACCGAGGTTTCCGCCGAGCTCGTCATCATGCTCAACGACGACGGCACCGAGACCAACTACCGCATCAACAAGTTCGCCCGCTCCAACCAGGGCAACTGCTACAACCACCGTGTCCTGGTGAACGAAGGCCAGCGCCTGGAAGTTGGCGGCATCATCGCCGACGGTCCGGCAACGGACCAGGGCGAGCTCGCCCTCGGCAAGAACCTGCTCGTGGCATTCATGTCATGGGAAGGCCACAACTTCGAGGACGCCATCATCCTCTCGCAGCGCATTGTTGCCGAGGACGTTCTTTCCTCCATCCACATCGAGGAGCACGAGATCGATGCCCGCGACACCAAGCTTGGTGCCGAGGAAATCACCCGTGACATCCCCAACGTGTCCGAGGAAGTCCTGGCGGGCCTGGACGAGCGCGGCATCATCCACATCGGTGCCGAGGTTGAAGCCGGCGACATCCTGGTCGGAAAGGTCACCCCGAAGGGTGAAACCGAGCTGACCCCGGAAGAGCGCCTGCTGCGCGCGATCTTCGGCGAGAAGTCCCGCGAAGTGCGCGACACCTCCCTGAAGGTGCCCCACGGGGAGTCCGGCACGGTCATCGGCGTGCGCGTCTTCGACCGCGACAACGACGACGAGCTGCCCCCGGGCGTCAACCAGCTGGTCCGCGTCTACGTCGCTGCCAAGCGCAAGATCACCGACGGCGACAAGCTCGCCGGCCGCCACGGCAACAAGGGTGTCATCTCCAAGATCCTCCCCGTTGAGGACATGCCCTTCCTGGCCGACGGTACCCCCGTTGACATCGTCCTGAACCCGCTGGGTGTTCCGGGCCGTATGAACGTGGGCCAGGTGCTCGAGACGCACCTCGGCTGGGTTGCCAAGACCGGTTGGAAGATCGAAGGCGAGCCCGAATGGGTCAAGCAGCTGCCGAACCTGCCGCGCGAGAGTGGCCAGACCACTGTTGCAACGCCGGTGTTCGACGGCGCCCGCGAAGAGGAAATCACGGGCCTGCTCGACTCCACCAACGTGACGCGTGACGGCGAACGCCTGATCAACTCCTCCGGCAAGACCCGCCTGTTCGACGGCCGCTCCGGCGAGCCGTTCCCGGATCCGATCTCGGTCGGCTACATGTACATCCTGAAGCTCCACCACCTGGTGGACGACAAGATCCACGCGCGCTCCACCGGCCCGTACTCCATGATCACGCAGCAGCCGCTGGGTGGTAAGGCACAGTTCGGTGGCCAGCGCTTCGGTGAAATGGAAGTGTGGGCGCTCGAAGCTTACGGCGCCGCCTACACGCTCCAGGAGCTCCTCACCATCAAGTCTGACGACATCCATGGCCGCGTGAAGGTATACGAAGCCATCGTCAAGGGCGAGAACATCCCCGAGCCGGGCGTTCCCGAGTCCTTCAAGGTCTTGATCAAGGAAATGCAGTCGCTGTGCCTGAACGTGGAAGTCCTCTCCACGGACGGAACCACAATTGAAATGCGTGACTCTGATGACGCAGTCTTCACGGCTGCGGAGGAACTGGGTATCGATCTGTCCCGTGCAGAGCCCAGTTCCGTAGAAGAGGTCTAAGGAGTCCGACGACGACGGGCCGGTGCCCGTCGTCGTCCTCCTTCCTCATCCCGCACCCAAGACTTCAGAATTTAGAGAACAAGAGAGAACAGGGACCATATGTCCAGCGAATCCTCCTTCGGCCTCATGCAGATCGGCCTCGCCACCGCGGAAGACATCCGCGGCTGGTCTTACGGCGAGGTTAAGAAGCCGGAAACCATCAACTACCGCACGCTCAAGCCCGAGAAGGACGGCCTCTTCTGCGAGAAGATCTTCGGCCCCTCCCGGGACTGGGAATGCTACTGCGGCAAGTACAAGCGCGTGCGCTTCAAGGGCATCATCTGTGAGCGTTGTGGCGTTGAAGTCACGCGCGCAAAGGTCCGCCGCGAACGCATGGGCCACATCGAACTGGCCGCTCCGGTCACGCACATCTGGTACTTCAAGGGTGTTCCCTCACGCCTGGGCTACCTCCTTGACCTGGCGCCGAAGGACCTCGAAAAGGTCATCTACTTCGCCGCCTACATGATCACCAGCGTTGATGAAGCCGCCCGCCACGAGGAACTGCCCAACCTGCAGGTTGAGCACGACATCGAGAAGAAGCAGCTCATCGACAACCGCGACTCCGACATCGCGGCGATCGCCCGCGACCTCGAAGGCGAAATCGCCCGCCTCGAAGGCGAAGGCGCGAAGGCTGCCGACAAGAAGAAGGCCCGCGACTCCGCGGACCGCCAGATGGCCAACGTGCGCAAGCGCGCGGACGCCGACATCGAGCGCCTCGAGCAGGTCTGGGACCGCTTCAAGAACCTCAAGGTCGCAGACCTCGAAGGTGACGAAGGCCTGTACCGTGAGCTGCGCGACCGCTACGGCATGTACTTCGAAGGCTCCATGGGTGCCGAAGCCATCAAGAAGCGCCTTGAGAGCTTCGACATGCAGGCCGAGTCGGACCTGCTGCGCGACATCATTGCCAACGGCAAGGGCCAGCGCAAGACCCGCGCCCTGAAGCGCCTGAAAGTGGTCAACGCGTTCCTGACCACCAACAACAGCCCGCTTGGCATGGTCCTCGACGCCGTCCCGGTGATCCCGCCGGAACTGCGCCCCATGGTCCAGCTGGACGGCGGCCGCTTCGCGACCTCCGACCTCAACGACCTGTACCGCCGCGTGATCAACCGCAACAACCGCCTCAAGCGCCTGCTTGACCTCGGTGCTCCGGAGATCATCGTCAACAACGAGAAGCGCATGCTTCAGGAAGCTGTTGACAGCCTCTTCGACAACGGCCGCCGCGGCCGTCCGGTCACCGGACCGGGCAACCGTCCGCTGAAGTCCCTGAGCGACATGCTCAAGGGCAAGCAGGGCCGTTTCCGCCAGAACCTCCTGGGCAAGCGCGTCGACTACTCGGGCCGTTCGGTCATTGTCGTCGGTCCGCAGCTGAAGCTGCACCAGTGCGGCCTGCCCAAGCAGATGGCGCTGGAGCTCTTCAAGCCGTTCGTGATGAAGCGCCTGGTTGACCTCAACCACGCCCAGAACATCAAGTCGGCCAAGCGCATGGTTGAGCGTTACCGTCCGCAGGTCTGGGACGTGCTGGAAGAGATCATCACCGAACACCCGGTGCTGCTCAACCGTGCACCCACCCTGCACCGCCTCGGCATCCAGGCCTTCGAGCCGCAGCTTGTTGAAGGCAAGGCAATCCAGCTCCACCCGCTGGTTTGTGGCGCCTTCAACGCCGACTTCGACGGCGACCAGATGGCAGTCCACCTGCCGCTGAGCCCCGAAGCCCAGGCTGAAGCCCGCATCCTGATGCTGTCCTCCAACAACATCCTGAAGCCCTCTGACGGACGCCCGGTCACCCTGCCGTCGCAGGATATGATCATCGGCCTCTACCACCTGACCACCAAGCGGAAGGGCTCGGCCGGTGAAGGCCGCATCTTCGGCTCGGTCGCAGAGGCCATCATGGCGTTCGACGCCCGCGAGCTGCACCTGAACTCGCAGGTCAAGATCCGCCTCGAAGGCTTCGTGCCGTACGCCGGCTGGGAAGCTCCGGAAGGCTGGGAGCCGGGCCAGCCGGCACTCGTCCAGACCTCCCTGGGCCAGGTTCTCTTCAACGAGACCCTGCCCGAGGACTACCCGTGGGTTGAGGCTGTTGCCGACAAGGGCGAACTGTCCCGCATCGTCAACGACCTCGCCGAGCGCTACCCGAAGGTCGTCACCGCGGCAACGCTGGACAACCTCAAGGATGCCGGTTTCTACTGGGCCACCCGCTCGGGCGTTACCGTCGCCATCTCGGACATCGAGGTTCCGGCCGCAAAGCCTGAGATCCTCGCCGGTTACGAGGAACGCGCTGCCAAGATCCAGGGCCAGTACGACAAGGGCCTGATCGACGACGACGAGCGTCGCCAGGAACTGATCGAGATCTGGAACAAGGCAACCAACGAGATCGCCCAGGCAATGCGCGACAGCCTGTCGCCGATGAACACCATCAACCGCATGGTGTCCTCCGGTGCACGTGGTAACTGGATGCAGGTCCGCCAGATCGCGGGTATCCGTGGCCTGGTGGCCAACCCGAAGGGTGAAATCATCCCGCGTCCCATCAAGTCCTCCTACCGCGAGGGCCTGTCGGTGCTGGAGTACTTCATCGCCACGCACGGTGCCCGTAAGGGCCTGGCTGACACCGCGTTGCGTACCGCAAACTCGGGTTACCTGACCCGTCGCCTTGTGGACGTGTCCCAGGACGTCATCGTCCGCGAAGAGGACTGCGGCACCGAGCGTGGCCTGGTCACGCCCATCGCCGTCGCCGATTCCAACGGTGAGCTGGTCCTGGACGAGAACGTCGAGAACAGTGCCTACGCACGCACCCTCGCCGTCGACGTCGTGGACTCCACGGGCAAGGTCCTTGCGGCCGCCGGCACCGACTGCGGTGACGTGGTCATCGATGAGCTCTTCAAGGCAGGCATCACCGAGGTCAAGGTCCGCTCCGTGCTCACCTGTGAGTCCAGCGTCGGCACCTGCGCCCTCTGCTACGGCCGTTCGCTGGCCACCGGCAAGACCGTGGACATCGGTGAGGCCGTGGGCATCATCGCCGCACAGTCCATTGGTGAGCCCGGTACCCAGCTGACCATGCGTACGTTCCACACCGGTGGTGCAGTCTCCGCCAGCGGTGGCGACGACATCACCCAGGGTCTGCCCCGTATCCAGGAGCTCTTCGAAGCCCGTACTCCGAAGGGTGTCGCGCCGATTGCCGAAGCAGCCGGCCGCATCACCATCGAAGAGTCCGAGCGCCAGATGCGCCTGGTCATCACTCCCGATGACGGAACCGAAGAGATCGCGTACCCGGTCCTGCGCCGTTCACGCCTGCTGATCGAGGATGGCGACCACGTCACCGTCGGCCAGAAGCTGATCAACGGACCGGTGGATCCCAAGCAGGTCCTGCGCATCATGGGCCCGCGTGCAGCACAGAAGTTCCTGGTGGACGAGGTCCAGGGCGTGTACCGCAGCCAGGGCATCGGTATCCACGACAAGCACGTCGAGGTTATCGTCCGCCAGATGCTGCGCCGCGTCACGGTCATCGAGTCCGGCGAATCGGACCTGCTGCCCGGCGAGCTCGCCGAGCGCAGCCGCTTCGAGGATGCCAACCGCCGCGTTGTGTCCGAGGGCAAGACTCCGGCATCCGGACGTCCTGAGCTCATGGGTATCACCAAGGCGTCGCTGGCCACTGAGTCCTGGCTGTCCGCAGCATCCTTCCAGGAGACCACCCGCGTCCTGACGCAGGCGGCCATGGAGGGCAAGAGCGATCCGCTGCTGGGCCTCAAGGAGAACGTGATCATCGGTAAGCTGATCCCGGCCGGCACGGGCCTCCCGCGCTACACCGAGGTCACCGTGGAGCCCACTGAAGAAGCAAAGGCCAACCTGTTCACCGGCCCCAGCGCGTTCAGTGACTTCTCGTACGACACCCTGGGTGGGGATGGAGCTCCCGAGTTCCACGCCATCCCGCTGGATGACTACGATCTCGGCAACGACTTCCGCTAACCCCTAAAGCAACGCGGGGTCACTTACGGCCCAATCCGCACCCCGGATTGGGCACGTAGTGACCCCGCGTTGCTGTTTAAGCCCGGGTGCACCGGGGGAGTACGGCCTGATTAAGGCGTGGAGCCCGTCCATGCTAGACTTGTTACCAATTGTTATTGTGGCAGTGGATGAGTGCGCCGGTACCAGCTGAAAGGCTGAACCAGAGCGACGTTTCCGGTTTGCAGGGTTCTTGTGCAACGTATGCCACATTTTTGCATGCCTAGGGGCCATTGAAGACGCGAGTCAGTTCCTTGGATGCGATCCGACTATTAAGGCTTCGCCTTCGCCGCCATGGAGAACTTCTTCAAGGCCCGGGCGGCGGGGCAACGCAAAGGAGAGTGGCCGGAAGCGGCCACTCCGGATAAAACGGAGAACACGAGAGTGCCTACGATTAACCAGCTGGTCCGCAAGGGCCGCACGCCTAAGGTCTCAAAGACCAAGGCTCCCGCGCTTAAGGGCAGCCCCATGCGCCGCGGTGTCTGCACCCGCGTCTACACCACCACCCCGAAGAAGCCGAACTCGGCTCTGCGTAAGGTGGCCCGTGTGCGCCTCAACGGCGGCGTGGAAGTTACCGCCTACATCCCCGGTGTTGGCCACAACCTGCAGGAGCACTCCATTGTGCTCGTTCGCGGTGGTCGTGTGAAGGACCTTCCGGGTGTCCGCTACAAGATCGTCCGTGGCGCCCTCGATACCCAGGGTGTCAAGAACCGTAAGCAGGCACGCAGCCGCTACGGCGCAAAGATGGAGAAGAAGTAATATGCCTCGCAAGGGTCCGGCCCCCAAGCGGCCGCTCGTACTAGATCCCGTTTACGGCTCCCCGCTGGTCACCCAGCTCATCAACAAGGTGCTCGTTGACGGCAAGAAGTCCACTGCAGAGCGCATCGTCTACGGTGCCCTCGAAGGCGCCCGTGCCAAGTCCGGCGGCGACCCCGTAGCAGCCCTCAAGAAGGCCATGGACAACGTCAAGCCTTCCCTTGAGGTCCGCTCACGCCGTGTTGGTGGCGCAACCTACCAGGTTCCGGTCGAGGTCAAGCCGGGCCGCTCCACCGCCCTCGCACTGCGTTGGCTGGTTGGCTACTCCAAGGCCCGCCGCGAAAAGACGATGACCGAGCGCCTCCAGAACGAAATCCTGGATGCATCCAACGGTCTCGGTGCCGCTGTGAAGCGTCGCGAAGACACCCACAAGATGGCCGAGTCCAACAAGGCCTTCGCACACTACCGCTGGTAATACTCCCCGGGCGCCGCCGGCTCAACCGAGCCGGCGGCGAACGCGTAGTCAATCCCAAAAGGAGACCCCGTGGCACAGGACGTGCTTACCGACCTTAGTAAGGTCCGCAACATCGGCATCATGGCCCACATTGATGCCGGCAAGACCACCACCACCGAGCGCATCCTGTTCTACACGGGTGTGAACCACAAGATCGGCGAAACGCACGACGGCGCTTCGACCACTGACTGGATGGAACAGGAAAAGGAACGCGGCATCACCATCACGTCTGCCGCCGTGACCTGCTTCTGGGAGAACAACCAGATCAACATCATCGACACCCCCGGCCACGTTGACTTCACCGTTGAGGTTGAGCGCTCCCTGCGCGTCCTCGACGGTGCCGTTGCCGTTTTCGATGGCAAGGAAGGCGTTGAGCCGCAGTCTGAGACCGTTTGGCGCCAGGCTGACAAGTACAACGTTCCGCGCATCTGCTTCGTCAACAAGATGGACAAACTCGGTGCCGACTTCTACTTCACCGTAGACACCATCATCAGCCGCCTCGGCGCCAAGCCGCTGGTCATGCAGCTGCCGATCGGTGCAGAGAACGACTTCATCGGTGTTGTGGACCTGCTCTACATGCGCGCCCTCGTGTGGCCCGGCGACGCCAAGGGCGACGTGACCATGGGTGCCAAGTACGAGATCCGCGAGATCCCGGCCGACCTCCAGGCAAAGGCTGAGGAGTACCGCGCGAACCTCGTTGAGACCGTCGCCGAGTCCTCCGAAGAACTCATGGAGAAGTACCTTGAGGGCGAAGAGATCTCGATCGACGAGCTCAAGGCCGGCATCCGCAAGATGACGATCAACTCCGAGCTGTACCCGATCTTCTGCGGTTCCGCATTCAAGAACCGTGGCGTCCAGCCCATGCTCGATGCAGTTGTGGACTACCTGCCGAACCCGCTTGACGTCCCGCCGATGATCGGCCACGATCCTCGCGACGAAGAGAAGGAACTGACCCGCAAGCCGTCCTCCGAAGAGCCGTTCTCCGCACTGGCCTTCAAGATTGCTGCGCACCCGTTCTTCGGCCAGCTGACCTTCATCCGCGTGTACTCAGGTCACGTGGAGGCAGGCGCGCAGGTGGTTAACTCCACCAAGGGCAAGAAGGAGCGCATCGGCAAGCTGTTCCAGATGCACGCCAACAAGGAAATGCCCGTTGAGGGCGCTACCGCGGGCCACATCTACGCAGCCATCGGCCTGAAGGACACCACCACGGGCGACACCCTGTGTGATTCCGCGAACCAGATCGTCCTCGAGTCCATGAGCTTCCCGGAGCCCGTGATCTCGGTTGCCATCGAGCCGAACACCAAGGGTGACCAGGAGAAGCTCTCCACGGCCATCCAGAAGCTCTCCGCTGAGGACCCCACCTTCCAGGTGTCCCTCAACGAAGACACCGGCCAGACCATCATCGCCGGCATGGGCGAGCTTCACCTGGACATCCTGGTGGACCGCATGCGCCGCGAGTTCAAGGTCGAGGCCAACGTGGGCAAGCCGCAGGTCGCCTACCGCGAAACCATCAAGCGTGCTGTGGAGCGTCACGACTACACGCACAAGAAGCAGACCGGTGGTTCGGGCCAGTTCGCAAAGATCCAGATTGCGATCGAGCCGCTGGACACTGCCGAGGGCGAGCTGTACGAGTTCGAGAACAAGGTCACCGGTGGCCGCGTTCCCCGCGAGTACATCCCGTCGGTTGACGCTGGTATCCAGGATGCGCTGAACGACGGTGTCCTGGCCGGCTACCCGGTTGTTGGCATCAAGGCAACGCTGGTTGACGGCGCATACCACGATGTCGACTCCTCGGAAATGGCGTTCAAGATCGCCGGCCGTATGGCTTTCAAGGAAGCCGCACGCAAGGCGAACCCTGTTCTGCTCGAACCGCTGATGGATGTCGAGGTCCGCACCCCTGAGGAATACATGGGTGAAGTTATTGGTGACCTCAACTCCCGCCGTGGCCAGATGCAGTCCATGGAAGATGCACAGGGCGTCAAGGTCATCCGTGCACACGTCCCGCTGTCCGGCATGTTCGGCTACATCGGTGACCTGCGCTCCAAGACCCAGGGCCGTGCTGTGTACTCCATGACGTTCAACAGCTACGCCGAGGTCCCGAAGGCTGTTGCCGACGAGATCATCCAGAAGAGCCGTGGCGAATAGTCCCCTGGGACTTTTCTAAGCGAACAACCTCGGGTGCGCCTGCCGGAAGCGGACAGCGCAGCCGGTGCAGGTGGCCGGGCCGGTCGGATTCATCCGGTCAAGCCGGGTTTCGGCCATCTGCACGAACAGGCTCAAGGCACTAGTATTAGTTCCTGAATCTGCAATTTCACCAATCCAAAGCCCCCCAAGTAGACTTACCTGAGTTTCCGCCGCGACAAGCGCGGCTGAAGGGTACGTCATTTGAAAACGTTCTAGGAGGAACCTGTGGCAAAGGCAAAGTTCGAGCGGACTAAGCCGCACGTTAACATCGGCACCATTGGTCACGTTGACCACGGTAAGACGACGTTGACGGCCGCCATTTCCAAGGTGCTGTACGACAAGTACCCGGATCTCAACGAGAAGCGCGACTTCGCGTCGATCGACTCTGCTCCCGAAGAGCGTCAGCGTGGTATTACCATCAACATCTCCCACGTGGAGTACCAGACCGAGAAGCGCCACTACGCACACGTAGACGCTCCCGGTCACGCTGACTACATCAAGAACATGATCACCGGTGCTGCCCAGATGGACGGCGCAATCCTCGTGGTTGCTGCGACCGATGGCCCCATGGCACAGACCCGCGAGCACGTTCTGCTCGCCCGCCAGGTTGGTGTTCCCTACCTGCTGGTCGCCCTGAACAAGGCCGACATGGTTGACGATGAGGAACTGCTGGACCTCGTTGAAATGGAAGTTCGTGAGCTCCTCAGCTCGCAGGGCTTCGATGGCGACGAAGCACCGGTTGTGCGCGTTTCCGGCCTCAAGGCCCTCGAAGGCGACCCCGAGTGGGTCAAGTCCGTTGAGGACCTGATGGCTGCTGTGGACGAGTCCGTTCCGGACCCCATCCGCGACCGCGACAAGCCCTTCCTGATGCCGATCGAGGACGTCTTCACCATCACCGGCCGTGGCACCGTTGTTACGGGCCGCGCCGAGCGTGGAACCCTCGCCATCAACTCCGAGGTCGAGATCGTCGGCATCCGCCCGGTCCAGAAGACCACGGTTACCGGTATCGAGATGTTCCACAAGCAGCTCGACGAAGCATGGGCCGGCGAGAACTGTGGCCTCCTGCTCCGCGGTCTGAAGCGCGACGATGTCGAGCGTGGCCAGGTTGTTGTCAAGCCGGGTTCCATCACCCCGCACACCGACTTCGAGGCTAACGTCTACATCCTCTCCAAGGACGAAGGCGGACGTCACAACCCGTTCTACTCCAACTACCGCCCGCAGTTCTACTTCCGTACCACGGACGTAACCGGCGTTATCACCCTGCCCGAGGGCACGGAAATGGTTATGCCTGGCGACAACACTGAGATGACCGTTGCGCTCATCCAGCCGATCGCAATGGAAGAGGGCCTCGGCTTCGCAATCCGCGAAGGCGGCCGCACCGTTGGTTCAGGACGCGTTACCAAGATCATCAAGTAATTCTTGTTGAACTGAAGAACAGCCCCGCTGCTACTGCAGCGGGGCTGTTCTTTTCCGTTAACGCCGCCCTGATAGTGTTGCTGGACCGAAAGGAGTCCACCGTGACCTGGCTAATTTTCCTGATCATCGCTGTTGCCGTCGTGGCCGGCGTGTTTTGGGCCAAGAGGCATTTCCGCCACGAGATCGACCGCGCGAAACGCATTAACAGGGCAAACAAAAAGTTGTAGCGGCTCCCGGCAGCCTTACCGCAAACTAGGTCCTGCGCGCCTTCCTCGCACGGCTGAGTGCCTGGTACCAGTAGAAGGACTGTTTCGGCGTGCGCGCCAGGGTGTCAAAGTCCACATGGACCAGTCCGAAGCGTTGTGAATATCCGGCCGCCCACTCGAAGTTGTCCATGAGGGTCCACACGTAGTAGCCGCGGAGGTCCACGCCGGAGGCGATCCCGTCCGGCGCCGTGGCATCAAGGGCCGCCCCGAGATGCGTGGCCAAATAGCGCACCCGCGCCTCGTCCTGCAACGTTCCTGACACCGTCTCGGGCTCCGGGAAGCTTGCGCCGCCCTCGGTGATGAACACCGGCGGCAAAACTTCGCCGTACCGGTCGTGGAGCTCCTTCAGCAGGACACCCAGGTGGTCCGGGGCCACAGGCCAACCAAATCCGGTGCTGTCGTATTCCGGGTAGCCCACCTCGTGGAAGGGGAGCCTGGCCACCGCTTTGTGGACGTCTGCCGGGATTGATGCCGTGCCGCGTCCCAACGCAACCTTCACGGGGAAATAGTAGTTCAGGCCGTAGAAGTCCAGTGGCTGGTGGATGGTGCGCAGATCGGCATCGGAGATCTTTCCGATAGAGCGCAGCCACGGCTTGGCATACAGGGGAAGCTTCGGGTAGCGGCCCAGCAGCACGGGATCTGCGTAGATCCTGTTCATCAGCAGGTCATAGAGGTGGGCCACGAGCCGGTCACCTATCTTGCCGCTGGCGGGCCGCACAGGGGCGTGCAGGTTGGTCACCCCGATGCCTCCGGTTACGCCGGCCGCCCGCAGGGCCTGGGCACCGAGGCCGTGGGCCAGCAGTTGGTGGTGGATGGACGGGAGGGCATCGAACATCAGCGCATGGCCGGGGGCATGAACGCCCAGGGCATAACCGTTCAGGGTCACCGAGACGGGCTCGTTCAAGGTGACCCACTGCGCCACCCGGTCCCCGAACCGTTTGCCCGCGGCACTGGCATATTCGCCGAAGCGCTCGGCTGTCTCCCGGTTCATCCAGCCGCCGCCGTGTTCCAGCGGCAGCGGGGTATCCCAGTGGTAGAGCGTGGCCATGGGGCTGATCCCGGCCGCGAGCAGGTGATCCAGGAGCCGGTCGTAGAAGTCCAGGCCTTCTTTGTTGAAACCGCCGCGCCCTTCGGGTTGGATCCTCGGCCAGGACAGTGAGAAGCGGTAGGAATCCACCCCAAGATCCTGCAGCAGGGCCACGTCCTCCGGCAGCCTGTTGTAATGGTCGCACGCCACGGCGGGGGAGTGGCCGTCCACGATGGCGCCGGGCTTTTCGGCGAAGGCGTCCCAGCCGGAGGGCCCGCGCCCGCCGTCGGCCAATGCTCCTTCAATCTGGAAGGCGGCGGCGGCCACCCCTAAAGTGAACGACGGCGGCATGCGGCTGGCGAGTTCCGTCGCCGATTCAGTGCGTTCGAGGGTCATGCCCCTATCATCCATTCGGCAAGGACCGGGGGCAATGGCCCCGGGCGGGCGGCCCAAGGCGGGCGTCAGGACCGCCGATTCGCTTCTGCCGCCAAATTCCGGCATACTAGATGAGTTGTTCAAGCGCTTCTTCGCGTCCCGATCCGGATAATGCCGGATGCCAGGGTCCAAGTGGAAGACCAAACATAACCCACTCCCCATGGAATAGCGGATTTGTATGCGTGCAGAGCGCGACACGCCCGACCGCGGGGGTCGGTTGCGCCGGCAAGGTGAGGAACCCGGATTCATCCGGATTCAGTTTGTGCGGCGGGTGGTAGTTACGACTTCAAATGCTTCGGCAGCCATACAACGAGAAATGAACAGGGCAGCCCTAACCAGGGGAAGCACAGACTGAAAGAGAGTCAGGCGACATGGCGGGACAAAAAATCCGCATCCGGCTGAAGTCATACGACCACGAGGTCATTGACGTTTCAGCACGGAAGATCGTTGAGACGGTCACGCGCGCAGGCGCAACGGTAGTGGGCCCCGTGCCGCTGCCTACGGAGAAGAACGTGTACTGCGTGATCCGCTCTCCGCACAAGTACAAGGACAGCCGCGAGCACTTCGAAATGCGCACGCACAAGCGTCTTATCGACATCATCGATCCCACGCCGAAGGCTGTTGACTCGCTCATGCGTCTCGACCTGCCGGCTGACGTGAACATCGAAATCAAGCTGTAGGGAGGTGCTGAGAGACTATGACCGCAACCCGTAACGTAAAGGGCCTGCTGGGCACGAAGCTCGGCATGACCCAGGTCTGGGACGAGAACAACAAGCTCATCCCCGTCACTGTGGTCCAGGCAGATTCGAACGTCATCACCCAGCTGCGCAACGCAGAAGCTGATGGCTACGTCGCCGTTCAGATCGGCTACGGCCAGATCGATCCCCGCAAGGTCACCAAGCCGCTGGCTGGTCACTTTGAAAAGGCAGGCGTCACGCCTCGCCGCCACGTCGTCGAACTCCGTACCGCAGATGCTGCTGAGTACGAGCTGGGCCAGGAGCTCTCCGTAGAGGTCTTCGAAGCCGGCCAGAAGATCGACGTCATCGGCACCACCAAGGGTAAGGGCTTCGCCGGTGTTATGAAGCGTCACGGCTTCCACGGCGTTGGAGCTTCCCACGGTGCCCACAAGAACCACCGTAAGCCCGGTTCAATCGGTGGCGCATCCACCCCGAGCCGCGTCTTCAAGGGCATGAAAATGGCCGGCCGCATGGGCGCCGTTCGTCACACCACGCTGAATCTCACGGTTCACGCGGTTGACGTCGAGAAGTCGCTGCTCCTTATCAAGGGTGCCGTTCCCGGCGCCCGCGGCCAGGTCGTCCTCGTACGCACCGCCGTGAAGGGAGCCTAGTCCAATGGCTAACACTGTCCAGGTTGACCTGCCTGCAGAGATCTTCGACGTTCAGACCAACGTGCCGCTGCTGCACCAGGTTGTCGTTGCCCAGCTCGCTGCTGCTCGCCAGGGTACCCACAAGACCAAGACCCGCGCTGAAGTTTCCGGTGCAGGACGCAAGCCGTTCAAGCAGAAGGGCACCGGCCGCGCCCGTCAGGGTTCAATCCGTGCTCCCCACATGACCGGCGGTGGCGTTGTCCACGGTCCCACCCCGCGTGACTACAGCCAGCGCACTCCCAAGAAGATGATTGCTGCTGCACTGCGCGGCGCACTGTCTGACCGGGCACGCAACGGACGCATCCACGTTGTCGCCGAGCTGGTAGAAGGCTCCAAGCCCTCCGCCAAGGCTGCACTTGCAGCGCTGCGCGGCGTCTCCGACCGCAAGAACCTGCTGGTCGTCATCGAGCGCGCCAACGATGTTGCTGCACTGTCCGTGCGCAACCTCGCCGGTGTTCACGTTCTGTACGCAGACCAGCTGAACACCTACGACGTTCTCGTGTCTGATGACGTTGTCTTCACCAAGGCTGCCTACGACGCATTCGTTGCCGGCAAGGCAGTGGCAAAGAATGAGGAGGATGCCAAGTGAGTGCAGCCACCATCAAGGATCCCCGCGACGTCGTGCTTGCACCCGTCGTGTCGGAAAAGAGCTACGGCCTGATCGACGAGGGCAAGTACACCTTCCTGGTGGACCCCCGGTCGAACAAGACCGAGATCAAGCTGGCCGTGGAGAAAATCTTCTCCGTCAAGGTCGACTCGATCAACACCATCAACCGTGCCGGTAAGCGCAAGCGCACCAAATTCGGATGGGGTACCCGCAAGAACACCAAGCGTGCGATTGTCACCCTCAAAGAAGGCACCATCGACATCTTCGGCGGTCCGCTCTCGTAGCGGAGACCACTTTAACGAGGAAATAAATTATGGGAATCCGTAAATACAAGCCGACTACCCCGGGCCGTCGTGGCTCGAGCGTAGCGGACTTCACCGAAATCACGCGGTCAACGCCGGAAAAGTCGTTGGTACGTCCGCTGCCCAAAAAGGGCGGCCGTAACAACACCGGTAAGATCACCACCCGTCACAAGGGTGGCGGACACAAGCGCCAGTACCGTCTGATCGACTTCCGTCGTCACGACAAGGACGGCGTGGACGCCCGCGTTGCTGAAATTGAGTACGATCCGAACCGTACGGCTCGCATCGCCCTCCTGCACTACGTTGATGGCACCAAGCGTTACATCATCGCCCCGAACAAGCTTGCCCAGGGTGACTTCGTAGAAGCCGGCGCCAACGCTGACATCAAGCCTGGCAACAACCTGCCCCTGCGTAACATCCCCGTGGGTACCGTTATCCACGCAGTTGAACTGCGTCCGGGTGGCGGCGCCAAGATGGGCCGGTCCGCCGGTGCATCCATCCAGCTTGTTGCCAAGGAAGGCCGGTTCGCCCAGCTGCGTCTGCCTTCCGGCGAAATCCGCAACGTTGACGTGCGCTGCCGCGCAACCGTCGGCGAGGTCGGCAACGCCGAGCAGTCGAACATCAACTGGGGCAAGGCTGGCCGCATGCGCTGGAAGGGCGTCCGCCCGACCGTCCGTGGTGTCGCCATGAACCCGGTTGACCACCCGCACGGTGGTGGTGAGGGTAAGACGTCCGGTGGACGTAACCCCGTCAACCCCAACGGTCAGCGGGAAGGCCGCACCCGCCGCCCCAACAAAGAGAGCGACAAGCTTATTGTTCGTCGCCGTCGTACTGGCAAGAACAAGCGATAGGAGCCTGGACACATGCCACGCAGCCTGAAAAAAGGTCCTTTCGTCGACCAGCACCTCTTTGTGAAGGTAGCCAGGGAAAACGAAAAGGGCACCAAGAACGTCATCAAGACCTGGTCCCGCCGTTCGATGATCATCCCCGACATGCTCGGACACACGATCGCCGTACACGACGGACGCAAGCACATTCCGGTGTTTGTCACTGAGTCGATGGTCGGGCACAAGCTCGGCGAATTCGCTCCCACGCGGACATTCCGCGGCCATGTCAAGGACGACCGTAAGGGCAAGCGCCGCTAGGCGCCTGCACTTACGTCAAAGACGAGAGAAGGAAAGCAATGGAAGCCAAGGCAATTGCGCGCCACATCCGCGTAACGCCTATGAAGGCCCGGCGCGTCGTCAACCTTGTTCGTGGATTGCAAGCGAATGAGGCTCTGGCAATTCTGAAGTTTGCCCCCCAGGCAGCTTCGGAGCCGGTATTCAAGGTAGTACAGTCGGCAATCTCCAACGCCCGGGTCCTCGCGGACCGCGACGGCGTGGCGTTTGACGAAGGTGACCTCATCATCAGCGAAGCGTTTGTTGATGAAGGCCCGACCATGAAGCGGTTCCAGCCGCGTGCCCAGGGTCGTGCATTTCAGATCAAGAAGCGCACCAGCCACATCACCGTGGTAGTCGCTACCCCGGAGAAAGAGGAGGCTCGCTAAGTGGGACAGAAAGTAAACCCGCACGGGTTCCGACTCGGCATCACCACCGATCACGTATCGCACTGGTTCGCTGACAGCACCAAGGCCGGCCAGCGGTACAAGGACTTCGTTCGCGAAGACATCCGCATCCGCCAGCTCATGTCCACGGGCATGGAGCGCGCCGGTATCGCCAAGGTTGAGATCGAGCGCACCCGTGACCGCGTCCGCGTGGACATCCACACGGCCCGTCCCGGCATCGTCATCGGCCGCCGTGGAGCAGAAGCAGACCGCATCCGCGGCGAGCTCGAAAAGCTCACCGGCAAGCAGGTCCAGCTGAACATCCTCGAGGTCAAGAACCCCGAGATGGAAGCCCAGCTTGTTGCCCAGGGCGTTGCTGAGCAGCTGACTTCACGTGTGGCGTTCCGCCGCGCGATGAAGAAGGCCATGCAGTCCGCGCAGCGTGCAGGTGCCAAGGGCATCCGTATCGCCTGCTCCGGTCGACTGGGTGGCGCTGAAATGTCCCGCTCGGAGTTCTACCGCGAAGGCCGTGTGCCCCTGCACACCCTCCGTGCGAACATCGACTACGGCTTCTACGAGGCCAAGACCACCTTCGGCCGCATCGGCGTGAAGGTCTGGATCTACAAGGGTGACGTCACCGCCAAGGAACTGGCCCAGCAGGCCGCTTCCGCCCCGTCCCGTGGCCGCGGTCCCAGCGACCGTCCGGGCCGCCCGGGTGGCGCTGACCGTGGTGACCGCCGCCGTCGCAACGACCGCCCGGCCGCCGACGCAGCTCCTGCTGCCGAGGCTCCGGCAGCCGAGGCAGCTGCTGCCGCACCGGCACAGGCTGTAGAAGGAGGACAGGCTTAAATGCTTATCCCACGTCGAGTCAAGCACCGTAAGCAGCACCACCCGGGTCGTTCCGGCGCTGCTACGGGCGGCACCAAGGTCTCCTTCGGTGAGTACGGCATCCAGGCCCTGAGCCCGGCATACGTCACCAACCGTCAGATCGAGTCTGCCCGTATCGCGATGACCCGCCACATCAAGCGTGGCGGTAAGGTCTGGATCAACATCTACCCGGACCGTCCCCTGACCAAGAAGCCTGCCGAAACCCGCATGGGTTCCGGTAAGGGTTCACCGGAATGGTGGGTCGCAAACGTCAAGCCGGGCCGGGTTCTCTTCGAGATCTCCGGTGTCGAGGAATCGGTAGCCCGCGAGGCACTGCGCCTGGCAATCCACAAGCTCCCGTTGAAGGCACGCATTCTGCGTCGCGAAGGTGGTGAATAGAAATGGCAGTAGGATCCAAGGATCTGGCTCCCGCACAGCTGGACGGTTTCGACAACGAGCGTCTCGTTGAAGAACTCCGCAAGGCCAAGGAAGAGCTGTTCAACCTGCGTTTCCAGTCCGCCACCGGACAGCTGGAGAACCACGGTCGTCTGCGGGCGGTAAAGAAGGACATCGCCCGCATCTACACCGTTCTCCGTGAGCGCGAGCTGGGCATTCGTGCCGAGGTTGCCGCACCGGTTGTGGAAGCCAAGGAAGAGAAGAAGTCCAAGAAGGCCGCAACCAAGAAGGCCGAGCCGGCTGAAACGGTTGAGACCGAGGAGGATGCCAAGTGAGTGAAAAGGACGAGAACGTGACGGAAACTGCTACCGCAGCCACGGCTGAGCAGCGCGGTTACCGCAAGACGCGTCGCGGCTACGTGGTCTCTGACAAGATGGAAAAGACCATCGTTGTCCAGGTTGAAGACCGCGTGAAGCACGCCCTGTACGGCAAGGTCATCCGCCGTACCTCCAAGGTCAAGGCTCACGACGAAAACAACACCGCCGGCATCGGCGACCTCGTTGTTATCGCCGAGACCCGCCCGCTGTCCGCCACCAAGAACTGGCGGCTCGTGGAGATCCTCGAGAAGGCCAAGTAGCACCTGCTGCTTCGGTAACCGGAAACCCCTGCTCCCTTGGGAGCGGGGGTTTCCGCTTTAACAGCGTGTACTCCTGGTGACCGCACGACGGCGGCGCTGCGGCTTCGTGCGGAAGTGGCATGTAAGGTACGCCGAAAGGCCGCCGCTAATGACGCCGTCGTTATCCCCGGACGCTCTCTCACTTAACGCCGGTTTTTGGCCGTCGCTCTCTCACTTCCCTCAGGAAAGTGAGAGAGCGATGGTGGAAATGGCGCATTAAGTGAGAGAGCGTCCGACGGCGGGGAGCGGCACCAGGGGGGGCCGAAAGGCTGCGGTGCGTGACGCCGTCGTCCGCCTTGCGGGGGAGCGCCGGGGGTGATATGGGGACTGGGCGGAACTGTGCTAAGATTTTGAGTTTGTATGGCGCCTTTCGTGCGCCGTCATCAACCTCGTAAACAAGCGTGCCACGGCATAGTGCCCCCTTGCGCCCAGGACCAGTCCTGGACCGGATGGGAGCAACTGCTTCTGGCACGGGAGTTTAGGCCTGGTCTGGCAAAATCCAGGCAGGTCAAGAGACACCCCGATCAACCGTTCCGCAAGGCTCATTCCGTAGGAAGATTTTCGGTCTGAGAACCGGCGCGACGCAAGGAGTAAATAGTGATTCAGCAGGAGTCGCGACTCAAGGTCGCCGACAACACGGGTGCTAAGGAAATCCTTACCATTCGCGTTCTCGGTGGATCTGGCCGTCGCTACGCAGGCATCGGTGACGTCATTGTCGCCACCGTCAAGGATGCAATCCCGGGCGGCAACGTAAAGAAGGGCGATGTTGTCAAGGCAGTCATCGTCCGTACCAAGAAGGAACGCCGCCGTGCGGATGGTTCCTACATCAAGTTTGACGAGAACGCAGCTGTGATCCTGAAGGGCGACGGTGACCCCCGCGGTACCCGTATCTTCGGACCGGTTGGTCGTGAACTCCGTGACAAGAAGTTCATGAAGATCGTTTCTCTGGCTCCGGAGGTGCTCTAGTCCATGGCTTCTAAGATCAAGAAGGGTGACCTCGTTCAGGTCATCACTGGCGCCAAGGCTGAGCGCGGCGGCGACCGCGGCAAGCAGGGCAAGGTCCTGCGTGTTTTCACCGACACCAACCGCGTGTTGGTTGAAGGCGTTAACCGCGTAACCAAGCACACCAAGGTCGGTCAGTCGCAGCGCGGCACCAAGACCGGTGGCATCGAGGTTGTTGAAGCCCCGATCCACATCTCCAACGTGGCTCTGGTTGACCCGTCCACCAAGAAGCCCACCCGCGTCGGCTTCCGCACTGAGACCGTTGAGCGTAACGGCAAGCAGCGCGAAGTCCGCATCCGCGTGGCCAAGAGCTCAGGGAAGGACATCTAATGACTGAGACTCTCGAGACTCCGGCAACGAAGATCGTTCCTCGTCTGAAGACCAAGTACGCCGAATCCATCAAGAGCACGCTCATTGAGGAATTCAAGTACCAGAACGTCAACCAGGTTCCCCGCCTCGTGAAGGTCGTTGTGAACATGGGTGTTGGAGATGCCGCCAAGGACTCCAAGCTGATCGACGGCGCTGTCCGCGACCTCACCCAGATCACCGGCCAGAAGCCGCAGGTAACCAAGGCCCGCAAGTCGATCGCACAGTTCAAGCTGCGCGAAGGCATGCCCATCGGTGCGCACGCTACCCTGCGTGGCGACCGCATGTGGGAATTCCTGGATCGTCTTGTCACCCTGGCACTGCCCCGAATCAGGGACTTCCGCGGTCTCTCCGGCAAGCAGTTCGATGGCAACGGCAACTACACCTTCGGTCTGACCGAGCAGGTTATGTTCCACGAGATCGACCAGGACAAGATCGACCGCGTCCGCGGTATGGACATCACGGTTGTTACCACTGCCAAGACCGATGACGAAGGCCGCGCGCTGCTCAAGGCGCTTGGTTTCCCGTTCAAGGCCGAAGACTAATCTAACTACGTAAAAGGTCCGGCGGCACGGTCCTGACTCCGTCAGGAAAGCTGCGCCGCGGAAACCGTTACGAGGAAGGGCAAGAGCCCACCATGACAATGACAGATCCTGTCGCAGACATGCTTACGCGTCTGCGCAATGCAAACTCGGCATACCACGACACCGTGACCATGCCGTACAGCAAGCTCAAGGCACGCGTCGCCGACATCCTCAAGGCCGAAGGTTTCATCGCCGGCTGGAAGGAAGAGGACGCTGAGGTTGGCAAGAAGCTGACCATCGAGCTCAAGTTCGGACCGAACCGCGAGCGTTCAATCGCTGGTGTTCGCCGTATCTCCAAGCCGGGCCTGCGTGTTTACGCAAAGTCCACCAACCTGCCGCACGTGCTCGGTGGCCTGGGTGTCGCAATCCTGTCCACCTCTTCCGGCCTCCTGACTGACAAGCAGGCCGGCAAGAAGGGCGTGGGCGGCGAAGTCCTCGCGTACGTCTGGTAACGGGAAAGGAAGAGAATAATGTCACGTATTGGACGTCTCCCCATCACCGTTCCTGCCGGCGTTGAGGTCAAGGTTGACGGCTCTGTCGTCAGCGTCAAGGGATCCAAGGGCGAGCTGAACCACACTGTGGCCAGCCCGATCGAGGTCACCCTGGATGCAGACACCCTGACTGTCGCCCGCCCGAACGACGAGCGCGCCTCCCGTTCACTCCACGGCCTGACCCGCACCCTGATCTCCAACATGATCGAGGGTGTCACCAAGGGCTACGAGAAGAAGCTTGAAATCGTCGGTACCGGTTACCGCGTTCAGGCCAAGGGATCTGACCTTGAGTTCGCTCTCGGTTTCAGCCACCCGGTCAATGTCTCCGCACCGGAGGGCATCACCTTTGCAGTTGAGACCCCGACCAAGCTCTCTGTTTCAGGTATCAACAAGCAGCAGGTCGGCGAGGTTGCTGCCAACATTCGCAAGCTGCGGAAGCCGGACCCCTACAAGGGCAAGGGCATCCGTTACGCCGGCGAAGTCATCCGCCGCAAGGTCGGAAAGGCTGGTAAGTAACCATGGCCATCTCAATTAACAAGAAGCGTACGAACAAGAGCAAGTCTGCTTCGCGCAGCCGCCGCCAGCTTCGTATCCGTAAGCGCATCTCTGGTACGGCTGTACGTCCGCGTCTGGTCGTCAACCGTTCCGCACGCCACGTATTCGTCCAGGTTGTCGATGACACCAAGGGCATGACCGTAGCGAGCGCCTCCACTCTGGAAGCCGACCTTCGTGCATTCGACGGCGACAAGACTGCCAAGGCCAAGCGCGTTGGCGAACTCGTCGCAGAGCGTGCCAAGGCTGCCGGTATCGAAGCTGTTGTCTTCGACCGCGGTGGTAACAAGTACCACGGCCGGATCGCCGCCGTCGCTGACGGTGCACGTGAAGGTGGGCTGTCACTGTGACGGAAGCAAACAAGGAAAAGGACACTGTGTCTGCAGATCAGAAGGCTACTGAAGCCGTAGCTGCCGCTGAGACCACTGCCCCCGCAGCTGCCGATGACCGCCGTGGTGGCGCTCGTCGCGGCGAGCGTGGCGACCGTGGCCAGGGCCGCGGCGACCGTGGTGGCCGTGGCGGCCGCGACGGCGGCCGTGAAGCCGAGAAGAGCCAGTTCGTAGAGCGCGTCGTCACCATCAACCGCGTTTCCAAGGTGGTCAAGGGTGGTCGTCGCTTCAGCTTCACCGCCCTGGTCGTCGTCGGTGACGGCAACGGTATGGTCGGCGTTGGCTACGGCAAGGCTAAGGAAGTTCCTGCCGCTATCGCAAAGGGCGTAGAAGAAGCTAAGAAGTCCTTCTTCCGCGTTCCCCGCGTTGGCAGCACCATCCCGCACCGCGTTCAGGGTGAGGCTGCCGCAGGCGTCGTAATGCTGCGTCCGGCCTCCGCCGGTACCGGTGTTATCGCCGGTGGACCGGTCCGTGCAGTACTGGAGTGCGTGGGCATCCACGACATCCTCTCCAAGTCGCTCGGTTCCTCCAACGCCATCAACATCGTTCACGCGACGGTTGATGCCCTGAAGCGCCTCGAAGAGCCGGCAGCAGTGGCAGCACGCCGCGGCCTGCCCCTCGACGAGATCGCTCCGCCGGCACTGGTGAAGGCCCTTCTGAACATGAAGGCAGGTGCCTAGTCATGGCTAAGAACCTGATTCCCTCCGACGCCCAGTTGGAGATCACTCAGATCAAGTCCGCCATTGGCGGCAAGCAGAACCAGCGCGACACCCTGCGGTCCCTCGGCCTGAAGCGGATCGGACAGACTGTTGTCCGCACCGCTGATGCCGTGACCGTTGGAATGCTCAACACGGTTCCGCACCTGGTAAAGGTAGAGGAGGCGAAGTAAATGGCAGAGAACACTGCTGATAAGGCACAGGCTGCTGAGAAGCAGAACGCCCTGAAGGTTCACCACCTGCGTCCCGCCCCGGGTGCCAAGACCGCCAAGACCCGTGTTGGTCGTGGTGAAGCATCCAAGGGTAAGACCGCTGGCCGTGGCACGAAGGGTACTGCAGCCCGCTACCAGATCAAGGCTGGCTTTGCCGGCGGCCAGCTGCCGCTGCACATGCGCCTGCCCAAGCTGCGCGGCTTCAAGAACCCGTTCCGGGTCGAGTTCCAGGTTGTAAACCTGGACAAGCTCAACGAGCTGTTCCCCGAAGGTGGCGCAGTCACCGTGGAGAACCTGGTCGAAAAGGGTGCCGTTCGCAAGAACCAGCCCGTCAAGGTGCTGGGCACCGGCGACATCACCGTCAAGGTTGACGTCACCGCCCACGCATTCTCGGCCAGCGCCGCTGAAAAGATTGCCGCAGCAGGCGGAAGCACCACCGCGCTCTAGAGCCGGTGGGCGCCAAGCCCGTTGTTGAACTCCCGGTCCCGGGGCTACGGCCCCCGGGGCCGGGAGTTTTTCCATCCGCCCGGCGTTTTTTCGCCGCCATCCGGCGCAGTGCCGCTTCCGCGGATTGTTCGCAGGGCGCGTACACCCGTTAGACTCGGTTGTTGGGATTCATAGATCCCCATCACACCACTCTTATTTACACCACAGGAGGACGCTTGCTTAGCGCATTTGGCCGGGCCTTTCGCACGCCTGATCTGCGACGCAAGTTGTTGTTCACGCTGGGAATCATCACCATCTTCCGCTTGGGTGCTTTCATTCCCTCGCCTGGTGTGAACTACCAGAATGTCCAGCAATGCTTGCAGAACGGTCAGACGGCAGGCGGGCTGTACCAGCTCGTGAACCTGTTCAGCGGCGGCGCGTTGCTCCAGGTGTCCATCTTCGCCCTGGGCATCATGCCGTACATCACGGCCAGCATCATCGTCCAGCTGCTTCGGGTGGTCATTCCCCGTTTCCAGCAGCTCTACGAAGAGGGCGCCTCAGGTCAGTCGAAATTGACCCAGTACACCCGTTACCTCACCATCGCGCTGGGCCTGCTCAATGCCACCACCCTGGTGTCGCTGGCGCGTTCCGGCCAGCTGCTTCCGGGCTGCAACCTGCCGATCATTCCTGACAGCAGCGTGGTCACCACCATCCTGATCATCATCACCCTGACGGCCGGCACCGGCCTGATCATGTGGATGGGCGAACTCGTCACCGAGAAGGGCGTGGGCAACGGCATGTCGCTGCTTATCTTCACGTCCATTGCCGCCACCTTCCCCACCTCCCTGGGCGCCATCTGGACCTCGCAGGGTCCCGGGACGTTCTTCATCGTCCTCGCCGTCGGCTTGCTCACCGTGGCCCTGGTGGTCTTTGTGGAGCAGTCGCAGCGCCGTGTCCCCGTGCAGTACGCGAAGCGGATGATCGGCCGCCGCACCGTGGGCGGCACCAGCACCTACATCCCCATCAAGGTCAACATGGCCGGTGTTATTCCGGTGATCTTCGCTTCCTCCATGCTGTACCTGCCGGGCCTGATTGCCCAGTTCAACCAGCCCAAGCAGGGCGAGCAGCTCCAGCCGTGGGTGGAATGGATCAACAACAACCTGGTCCGCGGCGACCAACCGATCTACATGGTGCTGTACTTCGCCATGATCGTGTTCTTTACCTACTTCTATGTCGCGATCACCTTCAACCCTGAAGAGGTCTCGGACAACATGAAGAAGTACGGCGGTTTCATCCCGGGTATCCGCGCGGGTAAGCCGACCGCTGACTATCTGCAGTACGTGCTCTCCAGGATCACCCTGCCCGGAGCCCTGTATCTGGGGTTCGTGGCGCTGATCCCGCTGGTTGCACTGGTTCTGATCAACGCGAACCAGAACTTCCCGTTCGGTGGCACCTCGATCCTGATCATGGTGGGCGTGGGCCTGGAGACCGTCAAGCAGATTGATGCGCAGCTACAACAACGTCACTACGAAGGGCTTTTGCGATGACGAGAATGCTGATTATTGGGCCTCCGGGCTCCGGAAAAGGAACGCAGGCGGAACGGATTTCAGAGCGCCTCGGCGTTGTGGCCATCTCCACCGGCGACATCTTCCGTGCGAACGTGAAGGGCGAGACACCGCTTGGCATCGAGGCCAAGAAGTACATGGACAACGGCGACTTCGTTCCGGACAGCGTGACCAACAAGATGGTGCGGGACCGGCTCAGCGAGGCCGACGTCGAAAACGGCTTCCTGCTGGACGGCTACCCCCGCACCACCGCCCAGGTGGACTACCTGGACGAGATCCTCGCCAAGGGTGAGGAAAAGCTCGACGTCGTCCTGCAGCTGACTGCAGACGATGAGGAACTGGTGCACCGGCTACTCGGCCGGGCCAAGGAAACGGGCCGGAGCGACGACAACGAAGCCGTCATCCGCCACCGCTTGGACCTTTACCACGAGCAGACGGAAGCCGTGGTGGCAAAGTACGCCGAGCGCGGCATCCTCACCCAGGTGGACGGCATCGGCCCCATCGACGAGGTCACCGACCGCGTCATGCAGGCCATCAAGGCAGCGCAGGCAGCCTGACAAGGCGGCAGTTATCCGAGGCTCCTCCCGTCATCCGGGAGGAGCCTCAGCCATTTGAAAGAAGGAACACCATGGCCTTTGGCCAGCCCCGCATCGAATACAAGACCAATGCCCAGATGCGCACCATGCACGAGGCAGGCCTGGTCCTGAGCCGCGCGCTTGACGCTGCCGTCGCCGCGGCCGTGCCCGGAGTGACCACCAAGCACCTGGACGACGTCTTCGCCGCAGTGCTGAACGAGGCGGGCGCAAAGTCGAACTTCCTCGGCTACCACGGATTTCCGGCCACCATCTGCACCTCCGTCAATGAGGAAGTGGTGCACGGTATCCCCGGCAGCCGTGTGCTCAAGCACGGGGACATCATCTCGATCGACGGCGGCGCGATTGTGAACGGCTGGCACTCCGACTCTGCCAGGACCGTCATTGTGGGCACCGCCGATCCGGAGGACCAGCGCCTTTCGGACGTGACCAATGCGGCAATGTGGCGCGGAATCGCGGCGCTGGCCACGGGCAAGCATGTGGGTGACATCGGCGCCGCCATCGACGACTACGTTTCCTCCGTCCCCGGCAAGCCGTTGGGGATCCTTGAAGATTACGTAGGCCACGGCATTGGCTCGGAAATGCACATGGCCCCGGATGTGCTGAATTACCGCACCAGCCACCGTGGCCCCAAGATCCGGCCCGGCCTCTGCCTCGCGATCGAGCCCATGCTGGTCCGCGGCGGCATCGACACCGCTGTCCTTGAGGACGACTGGACCGTGGTGACCACGGACGGCAAGCGCTCCTGCCAGTGGGAGCATTCGGTGGCTGTCCATGAGAAGGGCATCTGGGTGCTGTCAGCGCCCGACGGCGGCGCGGAGCACCTGGTGCCCCTCGGCGTCACCCCGGTGCCGATCCCGTAGCCCCGCGGCCTTCCTGCCCAAGACGAAGCGCCGGCTGACGTTGTGATTCCACAACGTCAGCCGGCGCTTCGTCCTTAAGGAGAAACTCAACCGAGCTTCGGCTTGACGTCCTTTTCGTAGATGCCCTCCAGCGTCTTCTTCAGGCTGGTCATGGTGGACTTGACGTCCGCCTGCTGGGTAAGGATCGCTGCGGCCGCTTTGGCCAGTTCCTGGTCAGCACCCGGGAGGAACACGCGGGCATTGTCCTGGACCCGCGTAACAGCCAGCTGGTCCACGGCAGTCTGGATCTGCGGCGTCCGGGCCAGGACCGCCTTCATGTCCGCCGACTCGCGGGAGGGCATGTAGCCGGTGGCAGCCGAGAAGGCTGCGCTGTTTTCCGGCTCGGTCATGAACTTGATGAACGTGCCGGCTGCCAGCTGCTCTTCCTTGGTGATGCCGCTGGGGATGCCCAGCCCTGCGCCGCCGGTGGGGCAGACGTTGGTCTCGGCCTTCGGTCCGCCGGGAAGGAAGCCTACACCCACATTGAACGGCGCGGACTTCAGCACACCAAGGAGGGATCCGGTGGAGGAGATCGTGGACGAGGTCAGCCCGGCGGAGAAGTCGTCCGCAGCTTCCTTGGAGGATACGCCGGCCCATCCGTTCTTGTAGATGGAGTCCTGGGCCCACTGAAGCGCTTCGATGGATTCAGGCGAATCGCAGGTGATCTCCCATCCCTTGGACCAGGAGCCACCCCAGCCCCAGAGGTTGTTTTGCAGGGTCCACCCCGCGTAGCCCGCCAGTGCAGGATAGATGTAGGCGTACTGCGCGCCTGAGCTGGCCTTCAGCTTGGGCGCCCACTCGCCGAACTCCTGCCAGGTTTTGGGTGCCCGGTCCGGCAGCCCGGCCGCCTTGAAGTGGTCCTTGTTGTAATAGAACAGGGGAGTTGAACGCCCGTAGGGGAGCGCCCATTGCTTGTCGTTGTACTTGTAGTCGTCCACGAGTGACTTCCGGAAATCGTCCAGCTTGATGTCCAGCTGCTTGACGAGGGCGTCCACCGGGATGATGCTGCCGTTGGTGAAGTAGCGGAACCACCAGACATCGGAGAGGACTACGACGCCCGGGAGGCCGGATTTTGCCGCCTGCGAGGTCTGGAACTTCTGCGCGATTTCCTCGTAGTTCGCGCCGGCTGTGACCAGGTTGACCCGGATGTCCGGGAACTTGGCGTGGAACTTCTCAATAATGGCCTTTTCGACGTCCTGCGACTTACCGGGGTGGTTGGACCAGAAGTCGATTTTCGCGGCCGGTTTCACTCCACTGAAGTCGAGTTCCGCGGCTTCGCTGGCCTTGGGCGTGCCGCTCGTGGACGGGCCGCCGCAGGCTGCCAGGGCAGCGGCCGACGCCGTGACCCCGGCGAGTCCCAGGAAGTGCCTCCGATCGAGGTGCTGTGTCATGTGCAGGTCCTTTCGTTGGGTGCCGCATTGAGGAGTTGGGTGCTTCTTCTGTGACGAACGACGGCGGCACGGGCTTACCCGGTGACGCTGCCCTGGGTGAGCCCGGCGACGATGTAACGCTGGAGGGCTGCGAAAACGATAAGGATGGGGACGATGACCAGGACGGCGCCGGCCATGAGGATGCCCCATCCGGAGGCGTTGCCCTCGGAGTTCTGGAGCAGTGTCAGGCCCACCGGCAGGGTCATGGTGTCGGGACGGTCCGTGATGATCAGCGGCCAGATGTACTCATTCCATTCGCTGACAATGGTCACGAGTGCCACCGTGGCGATCGAGGGAACGGAGACCGGCACCACGATCCGCCAGAGGCGGCGCCAGTGGCCGGCGCCATCGATTTCCGCCGACTCAAGGATGGAGGCGGGCAGTGTGAGGAAGTGCTGGCGCAGGAGGAAGGTTCCGAAGGCGGTTCCGAGGCCCGGGAGGATGATGCCCCACAGGGTGTTCTTTCCGCCCATTCCCGAGATCAGGATGTAGTTGGGCAGGATGGACACTTGGGGCGGCACCATAAGGGCCACCAGGATCAGGACGAAAATCGCGTTCTTGAACGGGAAGCGCACGAACACCAGGGCGTAGGCCGTCAGGATGGCCAGGATGACTTTCACGCTGGCGCCCGTCACCGTGACGATGGTGCTGTTCAGGAAGAACTGGCCGAAGGGCACAGTGGTCATCGCGATCTGGTAGTTCTGCAGATTGAGGCTTTCCGGCAGGATCTTCAGGTCCATGGTGATGATCTCACCAGGCTGCTTGAATGAGCTGAGCACCATCCAGAGCAGCGGCAGGAAGACCACCAGGGTTGCCAGGACCAGCGGGACGTAGCCGCAGAGGACGGCCTGCGCCAGGTTGCGCCGCGAGAAGGGCCGATCGCGGGGAAGAAGCGGTTCGGCTTCCTGCGTTGCCGGGACGGTGGGGTCCGGGTTGACCGGTGACAGGGAGCTCACGAGTAGTGCACCTTCCGTTCCACGAAACGCAGTTGGAACACGGTGATTACCAGGAGGATCGCGAACAGGACCACCGAGATGGCGGCCGAATAGCCTGCGCGGTTGAAGGCACCAAAAGCCTGGAGATACGCCTCGTAGATCAGGGTGCTGGTACCGGTTCCCAACGGGGTCATGATGCGGATCAGGTCGAAGGCCTGCAGCGAGGACAGCATGGTGGTGATCAGCAGGAAGAACGTGGTGGGGGACAGGAGGGGCAACGACATGCTGATGAACCGCCGGAACCCGTTCGCGCCATCCAGGGACGCCGCCTCCATGACATCCTGCGGCAGGGACTGCAGCCCGGCCAGGTAGACCACCGCGCAGTACCCCAGGTTCTTCCAGACGTAGACGAGGATGACCATGACCAGGGAAAGCTGCGGGTCATTGATCCACTGCGGGCTCTGCTGGCCGATGCCCCGGAGCAGCCAGGCCAGGACGCCGTAGCCCGGATCGAAAATGAAGAGCCACACCAGGCCTACGCCCACGCCGGACAGGACGTAGGGAGCGAATACCGCTGAACGGGCGAATGTGGTTCCTGGGACTTTCGCATTCAGCGCCAGGGCGATGAGCAGCCCCAGGATCATGGATCCGCCCACCGTGACTGCAGTGAAGATCGCCGTGGTGCCCAGTACCTTGGAGGCGTCGTCGCTGGTGAAGAAGGTGACGTAGTTATTGATGCCCGCCACCGTGGCTGAGGGCGACCCCAGGGTCCAGTCCAGCGTGGAGTAGTAGATGTTGCTGACCAACGGCCTGTATGTGAAGACGGCGATCAGCACCAGGTTGGGCAAAGCGAGGGCAAGGAACACGAAGAAGTCACGCCGGGTTCGCTGCGTCCAGCGCCGGCGTCCAGGGGCGGCGGCGGGTCCGGGCTTCGTGGGATCGGTGGACGGATGGGGTGCGAGTTGACGGGTCATGCGGTCTCTCACGGGATTCGTGCCTGCTCGTGGCCGGCCGTGGTCGGGGGAGTCTAGCCATTACTTCACCACAATGTCAGTAGGCGGAAAGCTACGAATGCCCTCGTAAGGGGACTGTTATACGAGGCTTCATTGCCTGTTAACGCTGTGCTGCCTGCAGTCTTGCACAAACTTTATTTGAAAGTCAGGGACCCGCCGTATTCATCAGTTTGCTGGTCAAAAGGGAAGAATGGGTGCCATGGGAGCAATTACCGATGTGCCCGGGATCCGGGTTGGCCATGCGCAAAAATCCGACGACGGCTGGCTGAGCGGGGTGACGGTGGTCCTGCCGCCGCCCGGAACGACAGGTTCTGTGGATGTCCAGGGAGGCGGACCGGCCACCCACGAGACCGACGCGCTGGATCCCACCACCTTGGTCAGCACCGTTCACGCCATAGTCCTCACCGGCGGCAGCGCCTACGGCCTTGCCTCCGCTGCCGGCGCCCAGCGCTGGTGCGAGGAGAACGGCCGCGGCTTCCCGGTGCCCGGGGGAGTAGTCCCTATCGTGCCGGCAGCGGCGATCTTCGACCTGGGCAGGGGCGGGAACTTCTCCGCACGCCCGACGGCGGACATGGGCTACGCGGCAACCGCCGCCGCTGCGGCGCAAACGGAAGGGCACGACGTCGGACGCGGCAACGTAGGCGCCGGCACCGGGGCCCTCATCGGCAGGGGACAGTTCAAAGGCGGCGCAGGCACGGCCTCCATCACCCTGGACAACGGCGTCATTGTCGGAGCCCTTGCCATCGTCAACGCGTTGGGACTCCCGTTTGGTTTCGAAAAGCCCAATCTCCATGATGCAGACGCGCCACTGAACACTACCCTCCTCGTTGTCGCCACCAACGCCGTTCTGGATGTTGCCGAGTGCAAGCGGACTGCTTCCGCGGCGCACGCCGGCATAGCAAGGGCCCTGAATCCAAGCCACACCCTGGCCGACGGGGACACTGTATTCTGCCTGGCCACCCAGGCTGCGGCACTCGACCGTTCGGACGAAGCTGCCCGGCGGCTCAGCCTCATCACCCTGCAGAGTGCGGCAGCCGACGTCGTACGCCTGGCCATCCTCGATGGCGTGGCCAGCGCCCAAGCCGTGAGCACTCCGGCGGGGGAATATGGTGCGTACGGCGGCGGGATGCGCTAGCATGGCTGGATTTAACTTTCGCTGCAAAGTGGCGTAGTGTTGTTTGTTGGTTGTCTGGACTGCCACGCCCTTTTGGGTCTGGAGCCGGCAATCGATCCAACCAAAACGTTCGTGGCCATGCCCGGTGCAATCCGGCAGGGCTGCGGCAACAACAGTTAGCGGAGGGTATGGCCAAGAAGGACGGGGTCATTGAGATCGAAGGCGTTGTGACCGAGGCGCTGCCTAACGCGATGTTTCGCGTTGAGCTCACCAACAAGCACATCGTTCTGGCACACATCTCTGGAAAGATGCGTCAGCACTACATCCGAATCCTCCCAGAGGACCGCGTAGTGGTGGAGCTGAGCCCGTACGACCTCACCCGTGGTCGTATCGTCTACCGCTACAAGTAAATTGCTGGGCGGCTTCAGCGCGAGCTGAGGGCCGCTCCAGTTGACCAACTGTTACACGCAAAGGAATGCCATGAAGGTCAAGCCGAGCGTCAAGCAGATCTGCGAAAAGTGCAAAGTGATCCGCCGTAATGGCCGGGTCATGGTGATCTGCGAGAACCCGCGCCACAAGCAGCGCCAGGGCTAATTTCCCTTCATCGGGAAATCCTGGGTTGCTAACCCACGCAAGTAAATAAAGGCAGCACAAGCTGATCTGGAACATTGAGCTCGAAAGAGTCCGGACAGCTAACCCCCGGTCGGAGGCTGGGGCCGCACAGAACGTGCGGGTGTACTGCCTAGGACCTCCGGTTTATCAAGGAGTACTGCCACTATGGCTCGTCTCGCTGGCGTAGACATTCCCCGCGAAAAGCGGCTGGAAATTGCGCTTACTTACATCTACGGCGTGGGCAAGACCCGTGCACACGAAACCCTGGCTGCCACTGGCATCAGCGCTGACGTTCGCGTCAAGGACCTGACTGACGCCCAGCTGGTTGAGCTGCGTGACTACATTGAAGGCAACTACAAGGTTGAGGGTGACCTTCGCCGCGAAGTAGCAGCAGATATCCGCCGCAAGGTTGAAATCGGCAGCTACGAAGGCCTGCGCCACCGCAAGGGCCTGCCCGTACGCGGACAGCGTACGAAGACCAACGCACGTACCCGCAAGGGCCCGAAGCGTACCGTCGCTGGCAAGAAGAAGGCCCGTTAAAATCCCCGCCGGGACTAACGGACTTTCCCCCGATAACTTTCTGTAGGAGAAAAAATGCCCCCGAAGACTCGTGGCGCGGTTCGCAAGCCGCGTAAGAAGGACAAGAAGAATATCGCGCTGGGCCAGGCGCACATCAAGAGCACTTTTAACAACACCATCGTTTCCATCACGGACCCGAACGGCGCTGTTATCTCTTGGGCTTCCTCAGGTGAGGTTGGCTTCAAGGGCTCGCGTAAGTCCACCCCGTTCGCAGCCCAGATGGCTGCCGAAGCTGCTGCCAAGCGTGCGCAGGAGCACGGCATGCGCAAGGTAGACGTTTTCGTCAAGGGCCCGGGCTCCGGACGCGAGACCGCGATCCGTTCGCTCCAGGCCGCCGGCCTCGAGGTTGGCTCCATCCAGGACGTCACCCCCGCTGCACACAACGGCTGCCGCCCGCCGAAGCGCCGCCGCGTCTAAGGCTTTTCCGCCGTTTGAGCTTGCCCGGACCGTCGACGGTCCGGGCAAGCCCAGCGCGTTAAGTCTTCAGACCGAATTTCCACCACCTGTGTTGCGTCATATAGCGGATGCTCGCCGAAAGGAAACCTAAGTGCTCATTGCACAGCGCCCCACCCTCTCCGAAGAGGTAGTCTCCGAAAACCGTTCGCGTTTCATCATTGAACCGCTGGAACCGGGCTTCGGCTACACCCTCGGAAACTCCCTCCGCCGTACCCTGCTCTCCTCCATCCCCGGTGCTGCCGTAACCAGCATCCGGATCGATGGCGTGCTGCACGAGTTCACCACGGTTCCGGGTGTGAAGGAAGATGTCACCGAGATCATCCTGAACATCAAGAGCCTCTCGGTCTCCTCCGAGCACGACGAGCCGGTTGTTGCATACCTGCGCAAGCAGGGCCCCGGAGTCGTCACCGCCGCGGACATCGCTCCTCCGGCCGGCGTCGAATTCCACAACCCGGATCTGCACATCGCCACGCTGAACTCGAAGGGCAAGTTCGAACTCGAACTGACCATCGAGCGCGGCCGCGGCTACGTTTCGGCAGCTCAGAACAAGTCCGGCGATGCAGAGATCGGCCGCATCCCGGTCGACTCCATCTACTCGCCGGTGCTGAAGGTTACTTTCCGCGTGGAAGCAACCCGTGTTGAGCAGCGCACCGACTTCGACAAGCTGATTGTCGATGTCGAGACCAAGCAGGCCATCGCCCCGCGCGATGCTGTTGCTTCCGCAGGCACCACCCTGGTGGAGCTCTTCGGTCTGGCACGTGAGCTGAACACCGCAGCTGAAGGTATCGAGATCGGCCCGTCGCCCACCGACGCTGCCCTGGCAGCCGACATGGCACTGCCGATCGAGGATCTGGACCTCACCGTCCGTTCCTACAACTGCCTCAAGCGTGAGGGCATCCACACCGTGGGTGAACTCGTTGCCCGCTCCGAGGCTGACCTGATGGACATCCGCAACTTCGGTGCCAAGTCCATTGACGAGGTCAAGGCAAAGCTGGTTGAACTGGGCCTGTCCCTCAAGGACTCGCCTCCCGGTTTTGACCTCGCAGCACGCGCCGCAGCAATCGAAGAGGACGACGTCGCCTTCGGCGACGACGAACTCTAAACCAGACCTTGGCCGGCGGGCAGGCACCACGGTGTGCAGCGCCCACGGCTTCCATTTGAGGAGAAACAATTATGCCTACCCCCACTAAGGGCCCGCGCCTCGGAGGCGGCCCGGCTCACGAGCGCCTCATGCTCGCGAACCTGGCAGCATCCCTGTTCGAGCACAAGCGGATCACCACAACGGTGACCAAGGCCAAGCGCCTGAAGCCGTACGCAGAGCGCCTGGTCACCTTCGCCAAGCGCGGCGACCTCGCTTCCCGCCGCCGGGTCCTCGGCCTGATCAGCAACAAGGGCGTCGTCCACGAGCTGTTCACCGACATTGCCCAGGCAGTGGAGAACCGCGACGGCGGCTACACCCGCATCACCAAGATCGGCAACCGCAAGGGCGACAACGCTCCCATGGCTGTCATCGAGCTCGTCCTCGAGCCCGTTTCCGCCAAGCAGGCTGTTGTGGCTGAGGCTACCTCCGCTGCCAAGCGCGACGCGGACAAGAAGGAAACCGCTGCTGCTGCCCCTGCTGCCGAGGAAGCTCCCGAAGCTGAGGCTGAGGTTGTTGAGACCGAAGCGGCTGAGGCTCCCGCCGCTGAAGAGGCTGCAACCGAAGAGGCACCCGCCGCTGAGGAAGCTCCCGAAGCTCCGGCTGCCGAGGAGAAGGACGCGAAGTAATTCGCTGACTTCCTTCGCATAGACTTGAGTCTATGAACGACCAAAAACCCGCGGCCCCCGTTTTGGGGGGCGGCGGGTTTTTGCGTGTCCGGCTTGATTTATCCTACGACGGCGGCCCTTTCAACGGGTGGGCATTGCAGCCTGGCCTGCGCACAGTCCAGGGCGTCCTCGAGGAGGCCCTGCACCTGCTGGTACGGCGGCCGGTCCGCGTCACTGTTGCGGGCCGAACGGACGCGGGAGTGCACGCACGCGGCCAGGTTGTCCACCTGGACCTCACGGAAGCCGAGTGGCTGGGACTCCCGCGCGGGCACGAACTGGATCCCGCCGTCGCTATGCTGCGCAGGATCCGCGGCGCCCTGAGCCGGGTGCTAGGGGACCTCACCGGCGCCGTGGAGGTGCACAGGATTTCCCTGGCACCTGAAGGCTTTGATGCCCGTTTCTCGGCCCTGTGGCGGCGCTACAGCTACCGCATCGCAGACGGGCCTGCCCTGTGGGACCCGCTGGGCCGTTACTCCACCCTGTGGCATAAGAATCCGCTGGACGTTGATCTGCTCAATGAGGGTGCCGCCAAGCTCCTGGGGCTGCAGAACTTCCTGTCCTTCTGCAAGCCGCGGGAGGGTGCAACCACCATCCGCGAGCTCCAGCGCTTCGAGTTCACGCGGGCCGAAGACGGCGTCATCGTCGCCACTGTCCAGGCCGACGCCTTTTGCCACAACATGGTGCGCGCCCTGATCGGCTCTGCCCTGTATGTGGGGGAGGGCGTTGAAGAACCGGGCTGGCTGCATGAGCGCCTGCTGGCCAGGAAGCGGGACGCCAAGTCCGTGCTCGCCGCGCCGCACCCGCTGGTGCTGGAGGAAGTGGCCTACCCGTCAGACGACGAGCTGCTGGCCCGCGCGGAACTGACAAGGGCGGTACGGGAGCACTCGTCCCCACCCACACCCTAACCTCGCAAGTACGGCCAGGGAACCCTGCGGGCGTGGGCCCGGCCTAGAAGGACGGCGGGGGCCCGTCCGCCGGGAGCGTCAGCGTGAACGTGCTGCCCTTGCCCTGGCCGCTCTCACAGGTGATGGTGCCGCCGTGACCCTCCACAATCATCTTGGTGATGGACAGGCCAAGCCCTGCGCCGGATATGGCCGCCTTCCGTGCAGACTCCGTCCGGAAGAAGCGCTTGAAGACCCTTGCGGTGTCCTCGCTGCTCATGCCCATTCCGGTGTCGCTGACGCTGAGCCGGACCCAGTCCTCACTGAAACTGGCGCTGACGCTGACCGTCCCGCCGTCGGGGGAGTACTTGATGGCGTTGGAGACGAGGTTGTCCAGTGCCTGCCCGATGCGCAGCGGATCCGCGTAGGCCCAGAGGGGCGAAGGAACGTCGGTCCTGAGTTCGATGTGTGCCCGCTCAGCCTGGGCCTGCGCGGAACCGAGGCTGGTCTCCACCAGGCTGGCCAGGTCTGTCCGCTTCGGGTGGACATTCAGGGCGGCCGACGCCGACGCCGAAAGGTCGGAGACGAGGGCAACCAGCCGTTCCGCGTTCCGCTGGACCACCAGCAGGCGCTGGGCCACCTGCGGCGGCAGTTCCGCGCCGACGTCGTCCAGGACGAGGTCGATGTTGCCGATGATCGAATTAAGGGGGGACTTGAACTCGTGGGAGACGTTCGTGACGAGTTCCTGGTTGGCGGCGAGGGCTTCCACCCAGCCGGTGACATCGCTGTAGACCACCACCGCACCGTTGAAGCTGCCGTCCTCGCTGACCAGGGGCCGCGCGGCCGTGGACAGGGCGCGCTGTTCAGTTCCTTCGCCGGCCCACACCAGATAGTCGGCAAAGGACTCGCCTGCGATCGCCCGGTTGATGGGACGTTTTTCCGGTGGCAGAGGGGTACGCCTGTCCTGCCCGAAGATCAGCTGGTGTCCCTGGCCCGGCACGGCGTCGTCGGCGCCGGTGGCGCGGCGGAAGTGGCGTTGACGGTTGTTGGAGACGAGGAAATGGCCGGTACGGTCGACGGCGGCAATTCCGACGTCGGTGGCGTCAAGGACCGTCTGGAGCAGCTTTTCCCGTTCCCGGCTCTCCTGCAGCAGTTTCCGGAGTTCGGTGTCTTTCTCCGCAAGTTCGCGCTGCTGCAAACGGAGGTGGATGCTCGCGAAGCGGATGGCCAGCGATACGGACAGCATCATGAGGGGAAAGAGGATCACGGTGGTGATGTCCGAGGCGTTGAGGTTGGGGAATCGTCCCACCACTGGGGGGACCACGATGAACATTGGGCCAACAAAGCTGAGCACAAGGCTGCTGCGCGTGAGCATTCCCGAGGCGGAAAGCCAGATCACCGGGAATACCACCAGGACAGCGAGCCCCGGCAGGAGCGGGGCGGCTCCGTTGCGCAGGAGCCCGATTGCCGCGAAGTCCAGGATGGGCACAAACAGATAGGCCTGGTGGCCAAAGCGTTCCCACGGCACCAGGAAACAGCCCAGGAATAGGATCGCATGGAGGAGGATGCCGGCCATGTAGAGGGGACTGTGCAGCAACGCCGGCCATGCAAAGGGCGTAGCCACTGCAAGCCCCGCCACAATCAACGTGAGTGGGAGCTGGCACAGGGCCGCCTGCGCCCGGGGTCCGAGACCACGGAAAATCCGCGCAGGTCCAGGCTGGAACAGGTGTTCAGCCACCGTCGACCACCATTTCTGGGACTGTCCCGAAGCTGGAGCATTCGCAGCTGTAATGCATTTTCGGGTGGGTCACCGTGCCCCATCCTTTCGGTATCATAATCCACATCCCTTGTCATGATAATTGACTTTTCGAAATCAATGTCGAATGGATGTCAACAGCAGCGCTTACGAGTAGCGTATAAATGGTTGGAGCGGGTATGGCATTGGCGCTGGGCCAATGGGGGGCATATCCGCCTGGCATGGGGATAGTAATGGACGAACTTGGTGTGGCGGTAGTAATAGAAGACGACGCCGACGTGCGCAACCTGCTGGAAGGTGTGCTCACCCAGGCCGGCTTTGAAGTGCATACAGCCGCGGACGGGCGGGCCGGAGTAGAAGTGGTCCGCACCAAGCAGGCCAATGTGGTGACACTGGACATTGGACTGCCAGACATCGACGGCTTTGAGGTACTGCGTCGGATCCGACATTTCAGTAACGCCTATGTGGTAATGCTGACCGGCAGGACTGAGGAACCGGACCTGCTGTCCGCCCTCAACGCTGGTGCGGACGACTACATTGCCAAGCCGTTCCGGCCCCGGGAACTGCGGGCGCGCGTAGCCGCAATGATGCGCAGGCCGAGGCACGAAGTCAGCGGGCAGAAAGCGGACGTGTCCGCGGGGGGAGCGCCTCCTGCTCCGGCCGCCGCAGCGAGAACCCATGACACCGCCGTCCTGCACCACAATGGACTTACGCTGAACCACCGCACGCGTACGGTGGAGATCAAGGGTGAACCGCTGGGGCTTACCCGCAGCGAGTTCGATCTACTGCATGTGCTGCTGCGCGGCGGCGGTGCAGTGTGCACCCGGGCTGACCTGGTCCGGGCCGTGCGCGGCGAGTTCTATGACCATGACACGTACATCAGCGAGGCGGACGAACGCGCCGTCGAGGTCCATGTGGGAAATCTGCGCCGCAAGCTCAAGGAGGACCAGGTGTCCCCGCGCTGGCTGCAGACGGTCCGCGGCGTGGGGTACCGGCTGGCTCCCAGCAGGCCGTTCGAGGGGTAATCAGGATCAGTCGTTTTCCAGGATGTAGTTGGCCTGCAACTCGGACACCGTATGCCCGCCGTCCTCTGCCACCCGCACCATCAACACCTTGCTTTGGCCAAAGTCACCTATGCGGATGACGGCCTCCAGCAGTTCGGCAAGTTTCGCGAGGCGGAGTCCGCCCACCATCATGGACGTGATCTTCAGGCTTATTACGGCGTCAAGGGCAGAGTCCCTGTCCTGGTTGTCAACTGCTGCGGCCAGCCGGGCGTAGCGCTGGTCCCACATGGCTGCATAGTCGCGGGCGAAGCGCTGGGCCAGGCCGGAGCCCGCGAGCTCGTCTTCGAGCTCTTCGAGGACCGCGGCGTCAACGAGCGGCAAGAGTCCGGCCGTTTCCTGTGAGGGTGGTGTTCCTGCGGCTGAAGCGACCCCGGGCGGCAGGTAGCCCGCAGCGGCGGCCTCGCTGCTGAAGCCGGGATCGTGATTTTGCATGATTCAAGGCTACTTCCTGTAATTCGTCCGTTGTCCTAATTCGGGTGATCCTGTGGAAACCTTGCGGATCCTTTGAGACGGAGGCTGTGGCTTATTGTCCGCCCAAAGTCACCACGGTATTGATGACGGCCGGGCCAAGAATGGCGATGAAGAGGACCGGGAAAATGAAGAAGAGCAGTGGAAACAGGATCATAACTGGGAGTTTCATCGCCTTTTCTTCCGCACGCTGCCGCCGCTTTACACGCATAACCTTCGCCTGGATCCGGAGTACCCGGCTGATGGCAATGCCGTAGGTGTCCGCCTGGACCACGGCCTGCACAAAGCTGCGCAGCTCGGGGATGCTGGTACGTTCGGCAAGCGCCTGATACGACTCGCGGCGGCTTCTGCCCACCTGCATGTCCTGCAGGGTGCGGACCAGCTCTTCGGCGAGGGGACCTTTGCCGTTTTCCCCTGCGCGGGCCATGGCCCCTTCAAAACCCAGGCCTGCCTCCACGGAGATGAGCATCTGATCCAGGGTGTTGGCCAGTTCCAGCTGCATGGCCTTCTGCCGTTCCGTGCCCTTGCTATAGAGCAGCAGGTCGGGGATGAAGTACCCCAGGACGAGCAGGAACAGGCCCGCAAGCTTCATGATTGGCGTGCTGCCGACGGCGGCAAGGTATAGGCCAAAGGAGGCGCCGGCCAGCCCGAGGGCAATCTTGCCGGCAAGGACTTTTTCCAGCGGCATGGAAATGGGCCGGCCGGCAAGTGAGAGCAGGCGATCCAGCTTGCGGACATATGCCGGGGGAGTCAGGCGGTAACCGATCCCGGCGACGATGCTCGACGATTGTTTTTCCGGAGCTTCGGCAGCCCGGTGGCCCCGGGTAAGGATTGCCACGGTGGCAGTGCGAGTCTTCCGGTCCACGGACAGGATGGACCAGGTCACGTAGCCAATGGGCAGGGAAACCAGCAGGAGTGAGGAAAATATCAGCGGACTCATGATCACCTCAGAACTTCAGATCGATGATTTTGCGCATCCACAAGCTGCCGATCGTCATGAGCACAGCCGATGCGCCGATCATGCCCCAGCCGAGCGGGTGGGTGAACATCTTATCCATGTAGCCGGGGTTGACGGTCATCAGCATCAGCACGATGCCGAAGGGCATCGCGAGGAGGATATATGCGGAGAACTTGCCTTCAGCTGCGAGGGACTTGATATGGCCTTTGATCTCACTGCGCTCGCGGATGGTTTCGCCTACCTGGTCCAGCACTTCCGCGAGGTTGCCGCCCACTTCACGATTGATTTGGATGGCCTGGGCAATCCAAACGAAGTCCTCATTGCGCATACGCTCCGACGTGTCAGTTAGAGAGGCCAACAGATCGCGGCCCAGGCTTGTCTCCGTAACGACGCGCCGCATTTCCTCAGACGTGGGGCTTTGCGACTCGGTCGCCGCCGCGTCGATGGCGCGCAGGATGCTGTGCCCGGCCCGCAGGCCGCCGGAGAGAAGTTGAAGGGTGTCGCCAAGCTGGCTGTCGAACTTTGCGCGCCGCTTGCCCGCCAGGAATCCGGGCACAAGGTGGCCTACGAAAGGCGCCAGGATAAATACCAGGAGGGAGACCGCAGGTACTCCGATCACCAGTCCCACCAATACGCCGACGATGGCACCGGCAACGACCAGCACCATGTATTCGGTCTGGCTGAACCGGAGGCCGGCGTTTTCAAGTGTTTCGCGGTTGTAGAGCCGGACGTTCCGGGTTGCCAGGAACCGGTCCAGGGCACCAACCGTCGCGTCGGCTAGCCGGGTGAGGTTCGACGGCGGATCCGCCTGAAAGGGCCGGCGCCTTTCGAGCGCAATGTCGGGGGTGCTTGGCAGCACAAGCGCCATGCCCACCATGATGGGGGCGAGGAACAGGAGGGTGGCTCCGATGATGATCAACATGGGGTTCCTAGGCCTTTCCGGTGCCGGAAGGGTTTGCCCCGGCCGGAGCAGCACCGGCCGGGGTAGCGAAGACGGCAGGCGAAACGTGGATCCCTAGGTCCTCGAACCGGTCGATGAACCGGGGTCGAATGCCAGTGGCCACCGGTTTGCCGAGGAACCGTCCGTGTTGGTCAACACCGGCAGAGTAGTCAAACACAAACGCGTCCTGAAGGGTCACGATGTCCCCTTCCATGCCCTGGACTTCAGTCACGTGGGTGATCCGGCGGGACCCGTCCCGCAGGCGTGAGATCTGGACAATGAGATTGACGGCCGAAGCGATCTGTTCCCGGATGGCCCGCAGCGGCAGATCCATGCCGGCCATCAGCACCAGGGTTTCGAGCCGGGCCACGGCGTCGCGGGGTGAGTTGGAGTGCACAGTGGAAAGTGAACCGTCGTGGCCAGTGTTCATGGCCTGGAGCATGTCCAGGGATTCGCCGCCACGGACCTCACCCACCACAATGCGGTCGGGGCGCATACGCAGTGAGTTCCGGAGCAGCTCCCGGATAGTCACCTCGCCCTTGCCCTCCGTGTTGGGCGGCCGGCTCTCCAGCCGGACCACGTGGTCCTGCTGGATCTGGAGTTCCACGGCGTCCTCGATGGTGACGATGCGCTCGTCCGAGGGCAGGAAGGACGACAGCACATTGAGGAGCGTGGTTTTGCCGGTGCCCGTACCACCGGAGACGATGATGTTGAGTTTGGCTTTGACACAGGCATTGAGCAGTTCCGCCATCTCGGGTGTAAGGGTTCCGAAATTGATAAGGTTCTGGACGGTCAGCGGGGTCTTGCTGAACTTACGGATAGTTAGCGAGGAGCCGCCGACGGCAAGGGGCGGGATCACGGCGTTGACACGGGAGCCATCTTCAAGGCGTGCATCCACTAGGGGGGAGGACTCGTCGATGCGGCGGCCCACCTTGGATACGATGCGCTCGATAACCTTGCGGAGGTGCTCCTCGGAACTGAACCGCGTATCGGCCAGGGTGAGGTGTCCTTTGCGCTCCACATAGATCTGGTCCATGCGGTTGACCATGATTTCCGTAACGGCTGGATCATCGAGCAACCGTTGGAGCGGGCCATAGCCCAAAACGTCGTCGGCGACGTCCTGGACAAGCCGTGTGCGCTCATCAGCAGAGAGAGGAACCTGCTCTGCGTCGATGATCCGCGTGAGCTCCTCGCGGGCAGAAGACTTCAATTCTAGTTCTGTGATGGCGGAGTCATTGAAGCGTGCGCCCATGTGTTCAAAAAGGGCCGTCGCGGCCCGTTGCTTGAGTGCTGCGAAAACATCGACGGATTGCTGGAGTTTCGGCTTCGGCTCTTCAAAGAGAGCATTGGGTGCGACGACGGCGGCAGGCGGTGCCGCCGTCGTCCGCTTTTCCTGGGATTGTTCCGCCCACTGCACCCGTTGGGCGGGAACCTCAGAGCGCGGCACGTCGCGGTTGGGAGCTGTGGCCTTGGCAGAGGATGGCTTGGCAGACGGCTGGGTTTTCGCCTGCGCGGCGTTGATGCGCTCTGAAAGTTTCATTTAGACCACTACCCTTCGGTGCAGTTTGCGCTGGGATTTTGCCCGCCACGCAGGGTTGAATCGCTCCACGAGGTGGTTGAGCCCCTTTACGGCCGGGTCTTTTACCGGCTCCTGGAGGACAGGGATACCGCGGTTCGTGGAAAGGGCAACTGCCCGCGAGCGTGGGATGCTCACATCAATGGGCGCCCCGATGGTTGATTCGAGGTCCTGGACGGTGAGGCCGGTCTTGGAGTCAGCCATGTTCAGCACCACATGGCGAGTATCGGGGTCGATGTCCAACTGGCGCAGGATGTCCAGGCCGGAACGAAGGCCCCGCACGCTTGGGATGTCCATGCCACTGACCCAGACCACATCGGTGCACTTTTCCATGGCTGCCAGCCCGATCTCGGGCAGGCCCGGCGCGGTATCCACCACCACGTACTGGAACTGCTCCGACAGCTGTTCGATCAGCCGGCCGATCTGGTCCGGCGTGATGTCGTCAGCGTCCACAGGGGTGGGGGGAGCACAAAGGGCGTAGATGCTGCTCGGATGCACCGTAAGGAAGGCCTTGAGGACCAGTGAATCCTGGCTTGCGGCCGGAGAAACAGCGTCCGTCACTGTGTGCTCCGGGTCCAGGTACAGCCCTGAGGCGACATCCCCGAACTGGAGGTCGAGGTCCACAATGACAACGCTCATGGGGGCGATTTTTCCCAGCCCGATGGCGATGTTGGTGGCGACGGTGGTTTTGCCCACGCCACCCTTGGGCGAGAAGACACCAATCACGAGTCCCTTGTTGCTCTCAGCCGCCTGCTGGGGCGCGAGTGTGCGGTGCCGGCTGGCGAAGGACTGGCTGGCACGCTCGAGCAGTACCCGCAGCTGGGCGGCATCCGAATCGGGGGAGACAATGTCCTTGATGCCGGCCCGCATGGCGTGCAGGAGGAAGTCAGGCTCTGGTTCCGCGGCAACAAGCACGCTGAGCTCGGGAAAGCTGACGTTCAAGATAGTGGCGAACCGAAGTGCTTCATCCAGAGGTACTTCCGGTCCCAGGATCAGGACCTCAGGCTGCTCCTGGTCGAGGCCCGCGAACAGCTGGTGCGGGTCATCGGGCAGCAGGCTGGTGAAGAAGGTTTGTACGCTACCGTGAAGGCCACCGCCGACAGCTTGGCGGAGCCGGGAATCGAAGCCCGCGTCTGGAGTGATGAGGACGAAGCGGCTCACTTGTACAGGTCCTGCCGGGTCATTACGCGCGGACCGCTGTCCTGGGCGTCGAGTGGTTCGCGGCTGAGCCAGAGGGAAGCATATTCTGCAGCGAAAACGATCTTATTCGAGTTCACGTCATTGACGGCAACCGTGACCATCAGCATTCCCGTAGGTAGGTTCACGTCCTGGGGATCCGGCTGGGCGGGGTCGGTTGCTTGGGCAGAAGGCTTAGCCGCTGTTGCTTCGGGTGCGCGCTGGACTGCCGTGACCAAGGCTTTGTGGATGGAGAGCTGGACAGTTTCCTTGTCGGGCTTCGCTTCGAGGCCGCCGTTAGGCATGGAGATGAAGATACCCACGGTGTCGCCAGGAGCCAAGCGTCCGCCCACAACGCGCTGGGGCTCAAGCTGGAACGAGACTTCCTGCAGGCCCGCGGGCACGGGTACGGAGCCGGAGGTCTTCAGGTCTTCGGGAGCGATCAGCCGCTCTGCTACGAGCTGCTCACCAGGGACAAGGTCCGCCGAAGTGACCCTTCCGGCGGACCCGTCAAGGGTGTTCAAGGCGGTCTTTGCGACGGCGGTGCCCGGCAACTGCTGAAGCGCCACGGAAGCCTTCAAGGTTTCGACGGACGAGCCTGCCGGCACCGCTTTGGTAACCACCAGGACTCCCACGGGCTCAAGGTTGGCGACCGCCCGCTGGTCTGCCCCCTGCGCATAGGTCACCACAATGACTGCGCCGACGATGGCGAGCAGTACTGCGACCACACCGGCTAACAAACGTGACTTCACTTAATGCTCCTGGATATTTCAAAATTCATGGGTTGCTCGGACTAGCCGCCGAGTGCGACGACGGTGGCGCCATCCGGCTTGACTTCACCCAGGGTGTAGCCCTTCGCCAGGGAAACGTATCTGACGAACGTTCCAATAATTCCGCGGCACGGTTCCTTGCACTCCAATGCCGCCGGAACGTCCGGTGTTCTGTTGCGGAAGGTGTAGGGAAGTCCTGGGTTGCCGACCTTCCACCCGGCAACTTTGAATGCGGCGAAGGTGGTAAGTCCGAAGACGGCGTTTGTTCCTGTGCCGGTCACTTTATCGAAAATCGGCAGCAAGATGATGACGTCCTTGCCTGCGTTCATGTCTGCTGCCCAGGAGTTCAGTGTGTCTTCGCAGTGGGGCGGAGGATTATTTCCGGTATCCCCGTTGCCCTCTGCCGTTTCGATGTCAACAACAGCTCCGCAGGAATTGGGGTCTTGTTGGAGACCACCGAACCCGCCTTCAACTGCTGCGCCGGAGGGTCCGTAGAAACAGCCGGGATTGGCTCCGGTTCCATGGAGGCGCAGGAGCTGCATAACGTCTGCCTGGCCACGGACCTGACAGATGGACACTGTAATAGGAAAGACGGTCGGTCCTTTTACTGGACTGCCCCAGACGACGGTAGACGGGGCAATGACCTCGGTAGTGTTGAAGCCCAAGGCGCGGGCAAGAAAGAGGGACACCTGGTTTGGGGCGTGACCGGCTTCTTGGGATCCGACGGTCGCCGTCACAGTGCGGCTGGCCTTGTTGAGCACTATCGACTTGATATTGCTGAGGCCGTCGTTGGCGTTGCTGTTCGCGAGACTTCCCGCCAACGAAGAGGCGTCCGAGCAGTCGAGGTCGCTGGCGTTTTTCGCGCACTTCTGCGCCACCGCCAGGGCAACAGCGTCCGCTCCGGTTCGGAGTTGGGCACGTTCTGAGTACAGCATGGCGACGTCTACTGCCATGGCGCCGAAGCCCAAAAGGACCACCAGCATAATGGCGACGATCACGCTCACGGCGCCGCGTTCGCCGTCGCTACCTATCTTCTTCGGTGTCAGCCGCCGCATAGCATCGCTCCTCTGCTGGTCATGGTGAACGGGCCGGCTATGCCCGTCATGGTGGGCAGCGAGTAGGTGATGGTGATTGTGGCTTGGGGACTTGTCCCTGAGCTAACAGTTGACGGGCACGCGGCCCCAAAAGTTATGTTTGCATCCTGCAATCCAGGGCTCAGGGAAACAGCTGTGGTCTTTGCTGCCGAGCGTGCTGTCGTTTGGTTGCCGGTGATCGCCATCACCCGGACACCTTCACGGGCAGCTGCTGAAAGCGAAGCCTGGGCGTTGTAGGCACGGCTGAATTCAATGATGCCCAAAAGCAACATGACAAGGACGGGTGCCACGATCGCAAACTCGACCGCCACGGCTCCGCGCTCGGGTGCCCTGGACATGACGATGCCTTTCACTACAGCAGAATTACGTCGGAAAAACAGAGTGGCGGCGGTTGATTTCCGCCGCCACTCTCGCGCCTGGTGGCACATTGGGCGCATGAGGAGCTGGGCGACTGCCTTACGGGGCGCAGCTAGCTGCTACCGCAGCCGTCGTGCCCGAAGCAGGGCTGGAGGCCGTGAACGTGCCGCCGGTGACGGAACACTGAACCTCGGCGAACATATCGCTCAGGGTCGTGCCGAGGAGCGTGACAGCGACGATGATGACGACAGCGATGAGGGCAACCATGATGCCGTATTCCACAGCGGTTGCGCCCTTCTCGTTACTACGAAGGCGGATCATGAGGTTGGTGTAGAGAGAAAGCATTTGAGACTCCTGAGCGAGTGGGGGAAGCTGGTCCTGCACCAGCTCTGAAACCAAGTTAGCAACGGACGCCAGCCCTGCGGCCGGATCTTGGAACTTCCTGCGTGAAGGCTTTACGGGGTGTGTGTTTCCTGCGCTTTTCCTTGCTAGTTCCTGCGCTACCTGTGGGTTAGGACTTGCGTGGGCGCGCAAACGGACCCCCTCGGTTCTGGGTGCCGAGGGGGTCCGGTATTTGGGTTGCGCGTTTTCGGAACGTGAGCGTTGAGGCGAACAGCCTTTAGACGCCTTCGGAAAACATTGCAACGATGCTGATCACAGCTGGGCCTAGGATGGCTGTAAAAAGCACAGGGAGAATGCAGAAGATCAAGGGGAAAAGGACCTTCACAGGTAGCTTCATGGCCTTTTCTTCTGCGCGCTGGCGCCGTCTGACGCGCATCTGTTTGGCCTGGATGCGAAGCACACTAGCCAACGCAATTCCATAGGCGTCCGCCTGGATTACGGAGCGGACGAAACTCCGCAAATCAGGCACGTCAGTCCTTTGAGCCATTGCCAGATAGGCATCCTTACGGCTTCGACCAACCTGCAGATCCTGCAGCGTGCGGACAAGCTCTTCGGCCAGTGGTCCTTTGCCATTCTGACCGGCTCGTGCCATTGCCGCTTCGAACCCCAACCCCGCCTCGACCGAAATCAGCATCTGGTCCAGGGTGTTGGGCAGTTCCAGTTCAATGGCTTTTTGGCGTTTGGCACCGCGCCCGTGTATGAGGATATCTGGAAGGAAATAGGCCAGCGCCGTGAAGCCGATCGCCAGCAACAGGACCGGTCCCGTCGGAGATTTAATCCAGAAGATGATGCCGATCACAGATGCTATGACCGCCAGTGCTGGCTTGGCTATCAGCAGGCGTTCGAGAGGCATATGTGCGGGCCGGCCAGCCCTGGAGAGGAGTTTGTCCAGCCACCCTACATATCCTTTCGGAGTTATGCGTAGACCGAGCGCAACCAAGCTTCTGGTATCGGTCGCTGTCGCGCCTTCATCCTTGAGCCGGTTGCCGCGCCCTAGGTTGTTCTGGATGGCAGCAAGACCGTTTCGGTCAATTGAGATGAACGACCAGACCATCAGAGAAGACGGGACAATGATCAGTCCCACGATGAACCACGCCATTGCAGTCATTGCGATACCCCCTAGAACTTAATCTTGACGACGCGACTGAGCCAAAAGGAACCGAGCGCCAGCAGGGCCAAGGAAGACCCCATCATGAACCAGCCCAGGAGGCTGGTGTAAAGAGCCCCGGTGTAAGTGGGATTGGCAATACTCAGATAGAGAAATATCCCCACGGGAAGGGCCACCAAGATGTAGGCGGAAAGTTTGCCTTCGGCACTTAGGGACTTGACCTGCCCTTTGATCTCGGCACGTTCCCGGATCGTTTCACCTACTTGATCGAGTACCTCGGCCAAGTTGCCGCCCACCTCGCGGTGGATTTCGATGGCCTGGCTTATCCAGTCAAAATCCTCGCTCCTCAGCCGCCGGGCGGCATCCAGCATCGAATCCTTGAGGTCGCGCCCTAAACGCGTCTCGTTAACCAGTCTGGCGAATTCCTCAGACGTTGGTGAGTCCGCCTCCTGGGACACCGCATCAACCGAACGCAAAAGGCTATGACCGGCCCGCAATCCGCCTGCCAGCATTTGCAGGGTGTCTCCAAGCTGCCCGTCAAACTTTGCGCGGCGGCGGCTGGCCATGATGCGAAGGAACAGCATCGCGGTGAACGGTGTAAGCAGTGCAAAGAAGAACCCAACGAGGACGCCTCCCAGAATGAACCCTGCAATGCCCACAGTGACCCCAACGCAGCAAACCAGCAGGATAAAGTCGGCTTGGCGCAGACGGAGACCTGCCTGCTCAAGCGACTCGCGGGTGCCGAAGCGGGCATTCTTGCTGACGTTTCGGTCGACGAAGGCAACGGCGGACTCTGTCGCCCGAGTCAGAAAGGACGATTCATTGACGACACCCGGACGTCGCCTGGACAGCGCGATTCCGGAGTTTCCGCTGCCAAGCGTCGCCATAAGCAGGATCGTGAGGGACACAAAGCACAAGATAACGCCCACCGTAAAAAAGATGGGGTCGGCGGTGTTCACCTGTAACCACCTCCTGTGGGAATGCTTCCGAAGACTGCCGATGACAGGGGAATGCCCAGTTCGGCAAAATGGTCAACGAACCGAGGTCTGACGCCGGTAGGAACGGGTCGGCCCAGGAACCTTCCGTTGGCGTCGACGCCGGCGCTGTAGTCGAACGTGAATGCGTCCTGGAGAGTGACGATGTCCCCTTCCATCCCCTGAACTTCGGTGACATGGGTGACCCGACGGGTACCGTCCCGGAGCCGGGAGATGTGAACGATCAGATTGACCGCAGAGGCAATCTGTTCCCGAATGGCACGCAGCGGCAAGTCCATTCCGGCCATGAGCACCAAGGTCTCAAGCCGGGCAATGGCATCCCGTGGCGAATTGGCGTGGACCGTGGATATGGAACCGTCATGACCTGTATTCATCGCCTGCAACATATCCAGCGATTCACCGCCACGCACTTCACCGATTACGATCCGGTCGGGCCGCATGCGGAGAGAATTTCGGACCAGGTCCCTGATGGAGATTTCCCCTTTGCCCTCGATGTTGCGTGGGCGGCTTTCCAGTCGAACCACATGGTCCTGCTGCAGCTGCAGTTCGACCGCGTCCTCGATAGTGACGATGCGTTCATCAGCGGGCAGGAAGGATGACAAAACATTCAGTAAGGTTGTCTTTCCCGTGCCGGTACCGCCGGAAACGATGATGTTTAGCCGGGCATGCACGCAGGCGTTCAAGAGCTCAGCCATCTCCCCCGTGAGAGTCCCGAATGAGATCAGGTTGTCGACAGTCAATGGCACCTGTCCGAACTTTCGGATTGTCAATGACGACCCGCTAACGGCAAGAGGCGCAATGATGGCGTTAACGCGTGAGCCATCCGAGAGCCGGGCGTCTACCATCGGCGAGGATTCGTCGATGCGCCGGCCCACTTTGGTGACTATCCGTTCAATGATCCGGCGCAGATGTTCCTCGGAGCTGAACCGAGCATCGGCACGGAAGAGCCTGCCTCCCCGCTCCACGTACACCTTGTCGGGTCCATTCACCATGACTTCTGAAACCGCAGCGTCGTTCAGGAATTTTTGAAGCGGTCCGAGTCCCAGCACGTCGTCGATGATTTCCTGGACGAGGCGGTGCCGTTCCGGCGCTGAGAGCGGAATCTCGTCTTCGTCAATGATGGCCCGGAGCTCTTCTTTGACGTAGCTTTGGAGTTCTGACTCGTCCAGGGTCGGGTCAGTGATTCGACTGCCCATCCGTTCGTAGAGGGCTGCGCTCGCGCGATCTTTGATAGCGTTCAAGGCCTCGTTACCGTCCGCGCCGCGATTCCTCGGCTCGGTTGCCACGGCCTGCGGCTCCGCTGAGGGGTGTGCTGCGCCGGCCCAGGGGCCGCTTGAAGCTGAAGTCTGCGTGGCGGCATTGGAGTCGAGGCCCCGGAGCGATTCCAGACGCTTGGTAAGGTTCATTGGACTACTGCCCTTCTGTGAAGTTTCTTGTGGGGACGTGACTCCCAGTTGGGGCTGAACCGTTCGACAAGCTGGCGCAATCCCTTGGTCGCCGCGTCACGCGTGCCGTCCTGGAGCAGCGGAACGCCTTTGTTTGTGGAAAACGGCACGACCCGCGACCGCGGCAGGACAACGTCCACCGGGCAGCCGATGGTGGCCTCGACATCCTGCAAGGTCAAGCCTGAGCGCCGGTCGGCGAAATTGAGAACGACGTGCCGGTTCTCCGGCACGAGGTCCAGTTCCGTAAGGATGCCGAACCCTGTACGCAGCCCCCGGATGCTCGGAATATCCATCCCACAAACCCACACTGCATCCGTGGCAAGCTCCAGGGTGGCCAGGACGTGTTCGCCGAGCCCCGGTGCTGAATCGATAACGACATACTGGAATTCGTTGGCCAGCTGGCTCAGCAGCCTTCCGACCTGTTCGCCCGAAATCTGATCAGCGTCGCTCGGACGTAATGGCGCACACAACGCATAGATGCCTGAGGGGTGCAACGTCAGGCAGGACTTCAACACCACACTGTCCTGGACGGCCGCCCCCACCACCGCATCAGCCAAGGTCCGCTCAGGATCCAGCATTAGTCCGGAAGCGACATCACCGAACTGTAGGTCGAGATCAACCACCACAACGCCCATGGGAGCTTCTTTACCTAGCCCTACCGCAATGTTCGTCGTAATGGTTGTTTTGCCTACGCCGCCCTTGGGAGACATGACGGCAATGATACGGCCGCTCCCGCGCTGCCCTTCGACGGAGTTGCCCAACCCCCGCCGCCGGCCCGCGGACGCCAGGCTCGCCCGTTCCAGCAACTTTCGGATGGTGTCAGCATTCGAACCCGGGTGCAGCAGATCCCTAATACCTGCCCGCATGGCGGGAAGCGCAACCTCCTCTTCACTTTCGGTCACCAGCACTACACTGATTTCCGGATATTCCAGGTCGAAGAGGCTGGCCAGTCGGATGGAGTCATCGACTGGCAGTCCGGGCCCGAGCAAGATGACCTCCACCGGGTCGCCACTTAGTACCTGAAGCAGGTGGTCGGGACCAGGTGGAAGGTAATCTGCCGCGATCGCGTGGAATGTGCCGTGTAGTCCGGCGGCCGCCTGCCGCACTCGCTTTTCAAAAGCCTGATCTGACGTGATCAGGACGTATCGGCTCATCGGTACAGCTCCGGCTTCTTGACGATCACCGGGGCGCCTTCGGTGGCGGTTGCGGGCTCTTTCGTGAGCCACAAGCTGCCAAAGTGTGCCCCAAAAGCGATTTTCGCGGCGTCAGCGTCGTTGCGGGCGAACGTCACCATGATCTGCCCGGTTGGCAACTGGGTGTTGGCCTGCTCGGCGGCGTCGGTCTCTGTGGGTGTTTTTGTCGAGGACTTAGGCAACGCGCGCTGGACACTCGTTACCAGGACCTTGTGAAATACTTGCTGCCCAGACTCGATGTCCGGCCTGTCCTTCAGCGCGCCTTTGTCAAAGAGGACGACGATGCCCACCGTGTCGCCGGCAGCGATGCGCCCCCCAACCACCCGCTCAGCTTCGAGTTGAACTGAGATTTCCTGCATTCCCTCTGGGACGGGAACCGAACCAGGCGCGGAGAGCGTTTCCGGATCGACGAGACGGACGCCGAGTAGCGGCTCCCCGGGCAGGAGCTCTACCGAAGCAACCTTGCCAGTGAGTCCCTCCAGGCTTTTCAGTGCGCCGTTGGGAACCGATGCCGTCGGCAGCGAGGTAAGTTTAACTGCTGCCTTGATTGTCTCAAGATCAGATCCCTTCGGGACCTGTTCCTGCATGACCAGAACTTCAACAGGCTTTAGGTCTTCCTGTGCCCTAGCCTCGGATCCTTGAACGTATGAGACCAGTAGCAGCGTGCCGACTATTGCCAGCACGAGTGCGACGATGCCTCCCAGTAGGCGAGTTTTCACTTCTGTTTCTCCTTTGGTTTCCTGCTTGAGTGGTTCTCGAGCTAAGCCGGTTTCCTGGTCCGGCGAAATTGGACTACTTGGTCAGGTGGACACCGGTGGCGCCATATGTGGTAGGCCCGCCCAGGACGGCCGCCTCTGCCAGGGTGACTTTCTGGATAAATTCGCCGAAGATGCCCCGATCGCTGCCCCCAAGCTTGAGGTCCTTTTCTATGGCCTTGGCATCGGACGTCATGTAGTACCACGGCAAGGTGTTACTGCCTGACAAGTTCCATCCACGAAGTGAAATCTGCGCGAACGCCTCAATGCGGAAGGATTTTCCATAAGGGGAGTCAGCACAGGGGTCATCTCCCGTGCCACCCTTATCCGGGCAGGCGGTGTCGAAGATGGGTATGAGGATCTCTACCGTGTCTCCGCCTTTAAGGCGTTCGCCCCATGCGGTGAGCATGTCGGCGCAGGATCCGTCGGGGCTGTTTCCAGGTTTCGCCTCCACCCACGGGTTGTCGATGTCGACCCGCAGGTTGCAGTTAGCGTCAGGGTCCAACAGCCAGCCAAAGCCCCCAGGAAGCTCGTGCCCGGAGGACGATTGATGCTCGCAGTTGTACGGTGCGTCGTCAGATAACTTAGAGCCATGCGTCGGGAAGAATTGCACCCCCTCGACAAATGTCGGATCGGCTTCGCATTGAGAGAACGTCAGGGGTACAACATTGGCTGCTGAGTACCCACCGAACTGTGCCTGTGCTGCGGCACGTATGTCTGCTGTATCGATGCCAAGGATCCGAGCAAACGCCAGTGAGAAGTGCTTGTTCCCTGCCGCGTCCTCAGTCTGGGTGGTGACATCCACCGTGCCACCGTCCACTGTGGCTTCCAGCACGTGGCTTGAACCGTCCAGGACGTTTCCCGTGGCAAGTGGAGCCGCATCATCTTTGGGCACGGCGCAGGCCGCAATTGAGGCAACGGTTGGCGGGGTGGCGGCACATGCCTGTGCGATCGAGAGGGCCGCGGAGTCCGCGCCGTTCTGTAGTTGAGAATGCTCTGAGTACATGGTCGCCACATCAACGGCGAAGGCTGCCATTCCGAGGACCGCTACCATGAGGATTGCGGTCAACGGTGCAATAACGCCGCGTTCGGCGTCGTCATGTTCTATCCGCCACATCGCATTACGCCTTTGCTTGAAATGTCGAGGTTTGCCGGCATCCCTGGGATGAGCCCGGGGAGCGGCGTCAGGTAAGGAGTCATTATTTGAAGGCTGACGAGTACGCTGTCGCCGGCCTCGCATGTAGCTCCGTCCGAGAACGCAATCTCTATGGCGGAAGCGTCCAGATCCACCGAAGGGGCGGCGCTGATACCGACCTCACGCGCAGCATCGAACGAGAAATCAGCGTCATTGGCGTGAATTGCCGTATATCTAGCTGTCTCACGTGCTGCCTCGGACAGCGAAACCTGGATATTGAAAGCCCTGCCGAATTCGACGATTCCAAAGACCAGCATCAGGAAAAGCGGGATAACCAGGGCAAACTCGACCGCGGCTGCACCCTTTTCCTTGGCTGCTCCCGAACGTGAGGCCGTTCTTTTTTTGAGAGCCATTAGAGGCCAGCCGGAAAGTAGCGGCGGGAACGGAAGCCCTTGGGGACTTGCGCCGCGGTGGTGTTCGCGTTGAAACTGAGGCCTTGCACTACCCCTCCTAGAATCTGGTGGAAGCGAAAGAGCGGGGGCGGTTTAGTGGAGCAGTTGCTCGAATCAGTGCGCCCCCGCTCTTGGACCGCGACGGGTCCTAATTACGGCGAGACGACGGTGAGCTCACCGGCGACTTCGTTGAAGATCGCATCCAGGTTGGTGCCGACAAGTGCGACGGCGGTGATGATGAAGACCGCGATGAGTGCGACCATCAGGCCGTATTCAACTGCGGTGGCACCCTTTTCGGAGGCAAGGCGATCCTTGATGCCGGCGATAAATGCGGTCATTGAGACCATGAGTGAAGTCATTTCAGGTTCCTTAATTCGATGAAATTGATTGGTTATTTGTCTCAACGAATTTCCAGCTGCCCCCATAACTCTCTAGCGGCTGGACTTCGCTAAGAAGAGATTGTCATCGGCACTTGTACGCAACAATGCGTAGGAGTACTCGACTTTTTGCAGGGCTCTTTCAGCGCGTACTCGAAATCTATGCACGAGTACTCAGGCAGCCGGACTCATCCGTGCGCGACTACTTGGAGTATCTGTCTCGCCTGCAGGCGCGGGTGACGGTTGCGCTGATCCGCGAGACTAAGAAAGCACAAGTCCTATGCAGACGGCCGCGGCGATCATCGATGGACCATGAGCCACCTCGGATGTGCGTTCTTTGCGGTTTCGCGTAACCACAATCACGGTGACGACGCCGTTGAGAACGAAGCCCAGCAGTCCGCCGTAAAGGAGTTGACTCCAACCTAAGTACCCCAAGTAGAGGCCAATGGGGGCCGCGAGCTTAACGTCGCCCATTCCTAGGCTGCCCGGTGAAAGCAATGCCAAAATCAGATAGACAATGAAGAGAATTGCGGTGCCAGCCAGTGACCGAACGAAGTCAGACCACTGGTGCCCATTGAACGTCGCCCCTAACAGGCACGCGCCACCCCCCGCTAATAGGGAAAGAACCAAAGGGTTCGGCAGCAAATGTAATGAGACATCAATTCTTGCGAGTTGCACGCCCAGAACGGCGAGGAGGATGAAAGCCGGCATTGAGGGCTCGGCGCTGAACCGGAATGCAAAGGCTGCACAGAGGACGGCTGTAATTGCCCCCGTCGTGATTTGGACAGGGATGCCAGGGCGGCCACCCGCCCGGGGAAGGAAACGGGCGATGGCAACCTCCGCGGCGGGGGAGAGGATGCCGCCCAGGACACCGGCTCCGACGACGAAAAGCCACACAGCAGATCCATCGTTGACCCAAGAATTCACTGCGTCCCCCTGCGAACGTCGATCCGGCTCGGCGCACCAGCGTCCGGCTACCCCATTTTGACCCTGAACCCCTTAACGCGCTAATCTTGGTAGTCGTTGTGCGTGTCCTATTCCGATGGTGCGTGCCCGCTTGAGAATCCGGTTGCAGGATGACTACTCAACGTGCACATTCGGAAGCAAAGGATGACTGGTTACATAGAGCCCTCACCTCTGTTCCGGTAGCGCGCAGATAGTAGGTGCACGAGCTAGTGACACCTAAACAAGAACGCCAGAACAAGAACGAGGCAAACACCGTGCGTACGTACACCCCGAAGCCCGGCGATATCAACCGCCAGTGGCACGTCATTGACGCCACAGACGTTGTCCTTGGTCGTCTCGCGAGCCAGACCGCAATCCTGCTGCGCGGCAAGCACAAGGCCACCTTTGCGTCCCACATGGACATGGGCGACTTCGTCATCATCATCAACGCTGAAAAGGTCGCCCTCACCGGCGCCAAGCTGGAGCAGAAGCGCGCATACCGCCACTCCGGCTACCCGGGCGGCCTGACCTCCGTCAACTACGCGGAACTCCTGGAGTCCAACCCGGTCCGCGCCGTTGAGAAGGCCATCAAGGGCATGCTCCCCAAGAACTCCCTCGCTGCCCAGCAGCTCGGCAAGCTGAAGGTGTACCGCGGTGCTGAGCACCCGCACGCCGCCCAGCAGCCCAAGACTTTCGAAATCACCCAGGTCGCCCAGTAGTCCTGGCCACCAAACAACTTATCTATACAAGGAGAATCGTGGCTCAGAACGAAGAGACCACCGAAGCCGTTGAGGCTGAGGAAACCCTGACCAGCTACACCTCTGAAAGCTCAGCTGCCGATGCCGCTGCGCCGAAGAAGGAGCGCCCGGCCCTGACCGTCGCCGGCGCAGCTGTTGGCCGCCGCAAGGAAGCTGTTGCACGCGTTCGCGTTGTCCCCGGCTCCGGCAAGTGGACCATCAACGGCCGTGCGCTGGACAACTACTTCCCGAACAAGCTGCACCAGCAGGACGTCAACGAGCCCTTCAAGATCCTCGATCTTGAAGGTGCCTACGACGTCATCGCCCGCATCCACGGCGGCGGCATCTCCGGCCAGGCGGGAGCCCTGCGCCTCGGCATTGCCCGTTCCCTGAACGAGATCGACGTCGAGAACAACCGCGCCACCCTGAAGAAGGCCGGTTATCTCTCCCGCGACGCCCGCGTCATCGAGCGTAAGAAGGCCGGCCTCAAGAAGGCCCGCAAGGCCCAGCAGTACTCCAAGCGCTAAACCCGCTTGTACAGAAGCCCGTCCCGCCCTTTGGCGGGGCGGGCTTCTGCCGTTAAGGGTGCAGCATCCTGAGGCTCACTGGCCTTATCGGCGTCCTCTGACCTGCCGCTTCAAGCCGAAGCACGCCCATCCTCTAGACTTGACCGGTGTCTAGATTATTTGGAACTGATGGTGTCCGGGGGCTGGCGAACGGTTTGTTGACTGCGGAGCTGGCGCTGCAGCTGGCCCAGGCGGCCGCCGTCGTGCTCGGCCACGACCGCAACTCCAACGGGACGCGGCCGCGCGCCGTGCTGGCGCGCGACCCGCGCGCCAGCGGCGAGTTCATCGCCGCAGCCGTGGAAGCCGGGCTCTCCAGCTCAGGCGTGGACGTCTACGACGCAGGCGTCCTCCCCACGCCTGCGGCGGCCTACCTGGTTGCTGACCTGGACGCCGATTTCGGCGTGATGATCTCGGCCTCCCACAACCCCGCACCGGACAACGGCATCAAGTTCTTCGCCCGCGGCGGCCAGAAACTGCCGGACGACGTTGAAAACGCCATCGAGGCGCAGATGTCGAAGGAACCGGTGCGTCCGGTCGGCGACGGCGTAGGCCGTATCCAGCGCTTTTCCGATGCCGAGGACCGCTACATCGTCCATCTGCTGCGTACGCTGCCGCACAATCTAGAGAGCCTGAAAGTGGTCCTGGACTGCGCGCACGGCGCCGCCAGCGGCTGCTCACCCCAGGTGTTTAAGGACGCTGGCGCTGACGTGGTGGTCATCGGAGCGGAACCGGATGGGCACAACATCAATGACGGCGTTGGCTCCACCCATCTTGGCCCGCTCAAGGAAGCGGTAGTCGCATACCAGGCCGACCTCGGCATTGCCCACGACGGCGACGCCGACCGTTGCCTCGCAGTGGACCACGAAGGCAATGAGGTGGACGGCGATCAGATCATGGCCATCCTCGCAGTTGCCCTGAAACAGTCCGGCAAGCTTAAGGACGACGTCCTGGTGGCCACCGTCATGAGTAATCTCGGCCTCAAGATCGCGCTCCGCAATGCGGGCATCAGCCTCCGCGAAACAGCTGTAGGGGACCGCTACGTCCTGGAGGAAATGCGCGACGGCGGCTACAACCTGGGCGGGGAACAGTCCGGCCACGTCATCTTCGCCGACCATGCCACCACGGGTGACGGCGTCCTCACCGGGCTGCAGCTCGCGGCCCAGATCGCATTGACCGGAAAGCCGCTCAAGGAACTGGCTACCGTGATGACCAAGCTTCCCCAGGTACTCATCAACGTCAAGGGCGTGGACCGGGCCAGGGTTGGAAGCAACGAGGTCCTGGCCCAGGCCGTGGCAGCAGCGGAAGCCGCCCTTGGGGATACTGGCAGGGTCCTACTTCGTCCCTCCGGCACTGAACCGGTAGTGCGCGTGATGGTCGAGGCCGCTGACGAGGAGACGGCTCAGTCCATCGCGGAACACTTGGTCCAGGTGGTGCGCGCCGAGCTCGCCCTGCAACTGGTCAGCGAATAGCCTGCGAAGCAAAGCGGCCCGACTCCTGCTGGAGGCGGGCCGCTGCTTTGTGTGAGTGTAGGTTTGAGCTAGCCAGCCCGGCTCTTCAAAGCATCGCGGATCTCGGTGAGCAGGGCGATCTGGGGATCCTCCGCTGACTCCGTCTTCACGTCCTGGCCGATCCCGAGCCTGCGGTTACGGCGTTCAATCATGAGGTTCATGGGCATCACCACAACGAAATAAATGGCTGCGGAAATCAAAACGAAATTGACGATTGCTGTCAGCAGGACGCCGAACTCGATGAAGTTCCCGTTGAAGTCGATCCGGGCGAAACTGTCGAAGTTAGGTGATCCCACGAGACCCGCAATGAACGGCATGAGCACCTTATTCACCATGGCGGTGACCACCGCTCCGAAGGCAGTGCCGATAACCACCGCGACGGCAAGGTCAACGACGTTGCCCTTCATAATGAAATTCTTGAAACCAGTCAGCATAGGAACAACGTATCGCGGGGGCATGCGTGGAAGGTAACCGGACTGGCTGCTGGGCCACTCAGGGGCCCTTTAGCCGTTGTCTGCCTGATGCTTGCGCGTCGTCAAAGTCTCCAGTCCGGAGTGTTCGGAGTGCACGGAGGGACTCGAGCCAAATGACTGCCAAGGGCAAGGACGACCATGGAGCGTCCACGACGGAAAGCGGCCAGGGCAGGCTGAGCGCCGCAAGATGCAACGGGGGCACCATCCACATCAGCGTGAAGGCGAATGCTGCCGCTATGCGCAGGGTCCGGGTAGGGCGGCGCTCCAACAGGAAGATCACCACCGGAACGAACAACACGGCGTCGTAGGTTGCCAAGTGCGGCGAGAACGTGAGTGTTGTTGCCAGCGTAGCGATCCATACAGCCTGCGGATCAACGGCTGATCCCCCCAGTCGCAAGAGTGTCACCAGGAGGATTGCAGCTCCCAGGGGCAACGAGGCTGTTGTGAGCAGCGGTGCTATGTAGTCGCCCCACCCGGGTGGCGTCAGGGCTTGCAGAAGGGACGGAAACCCCACCATTTTCCAAGCCTGGCCCTGCTGGACTTCCGTCATGTACAGCGGGCTCGACAACGCGGAAGTCCATCGCACGATTCCCTCAAAACCGACCAGGGCAACGGACACCCCACTCGTGGCGCCGACCACGGCCACGAAGGCAGCCAGCGCCTTGTAGCTCCGCATGGCCAGCAGCACCAGCGGCACAACCAGCACGAGCTGGGGTTTGGCGAAGCCGAGTCCCAGGACCGCACCGGCCCAGCCGGAATAGCCGGCCCTGAAAAGGCGTATCCCCGTGAGCCAAAGGAAGAGGACGAAGGCGGAATCCTGGCCGCTGCCCAAGAGTTCGAACGTAGGAGGCGCGGCAAGGACAAGCAGGAACACGAGCTTCTGTCGATGGCGCATCAGGTCGGGGGCAACGGCGCCCAGGCTGGAAATACAACAGACCAGCATTGCTGTGTTTATCCCCAGCCATAAAAGGCCGCTTAGGTTGTAAGGGATGAGTGCCAGCGGCGCATAGAAGGCAGCAACGATCGGCGGCGATACAAACCATGCCAAGTGCGGGGTTGTTGTCCCCAGAGCTTCGCCTTGAACCCGGTTCTGGATCCCGGGGTCGTAAAGATTTCCCGGGTCGTCCCACAGCAGCCGCCCGCCGGTCCAGTGAGCCAGGTAGTCAGGCAGGAACGCGCCCTGGGCGGCCGGGTCCAGGATCCGGACTAGGCTGCCGGCAGCGAGTCCAAGTGCGCCCGCCACGATCAAGAGCACCGGGTAAACCCGCAGGCGGTCTGCTGTGATTAAATCGTCGAGCCGCCGCGCCAAGCGCCCAAACGCCTCCTCCCGTCCACCAGCCGTGGACTTGAGGACCAGTTTTCTTGGTTTCCCCACCATAGTCAGCGAGACTACAGGAGGGGAACGCTATGGACGAGCGCCTGCATCCGCTCTACAAATACCCCGGCGCCGCCTCCACGCCGAAGTACTCCTCGAGCGTGAGAATGCCGCGCGCAACCATGTCCGTGGCCGCCTCCACGCCGATGTACCGCAGGTGCCACGGCTCGTAGTAGTACCCCGTAATGGGATGGAACATCCAGGGGTACCGCACCACAAACCCGAACCGGTGACCGTTCGCCTTGGCCCACACGGCGGCGGGCTGGTCCGCAAAGCAGGGCTGGAAACTGCACGCACCCCCGCCGTCGGCGACGTCGAACGCCCACCCCGTCTGGTGTTCCGAGTAGCCAGGGCGCGCACTGGCGGAGTCCGCGTCGGCCTGCCCCCGCGCAGCGACATAGTTGTTGTAGGTCCCCACCTGCCTACCGTACGAGCGGTATCCGCTGGCCAGGACCAGCGCCACGCCGTCCCGCCCAGCCGCGGCGAACATCGCCTCCGCTGCCGCCGCCGTGGTGCTGTTAAGCAGCGCCGCCTCGCCGGAAGCGGTCATTGCGACGGCGGGCGGCACCAAATCAGCCGGGACGTACTCGGCCGGGACCAGGGGGCGACGCTTGTTGACCACCAGCCAGGGGCTCGCGGGGTCTGTGAGCGAGAACTGCCGCGGCAGCGCTGCGGAGGGCGACGGCGCGGGGGACGGAGCGGCAGGTGCGGCAACCTCGGTGGGGGGCGGCGCCGTCATGCCTTCCGGGGCGGGTGCGGGGGCACCGCCCGCGGGGGAGGTGGACGACGGCCCCACCGCCGCGGGTGCCTCCGGCGTGCACGCTGCCAAAACCGTCAGTCCGGCGCCGGCTGCCAGGAAGCGGGTGAAGCTGCGCCGGCTGGGCGCCCCTGATTCAACCGGGGGGACAGCCGCACCGGGCGTGCAGTCGTGGCACACCTGTGTTAAACCTTCCGGAGCAGCATACGGCGGATCGAGTGGTCCGCCTCCTTCGTCAGCACCAGCTGCGCACGGCCCCGGGTGGGAAGGACGTTTTCCTCCAGGTTGGGCTCGTTGATGCGCTTCCAGATGTCCCGCGCAGTGACCTCGGCTTCGTCGTCGGACAGCGTGGCGTAGCGGTGGAAATACGATTCCGGCTGGGCAAACGCCGTGCTCCGCAGTTTGCGGAACCGGTCCACGTACCATTCCTCGATGTAGGAGGTCTTGGCATCCACGTAGATGGAGAAATCGAAGAAGTCGCTCAAGGCCAGGCCCTGCCGGCCGTCGTGCCGCGGCCGCGCCGGCGCCAGCACGTTCAGCCCCTCAACAATCAGCACGTCGGGCCGGCGCACCACCACTTCCTTGTCCGGGACGATGTCGTACGTCACGTGGGAGTACCACGGGGCGCGCACTTCCTCCGCGCCGCTCTTGATCTCACTCACAAAACGCAGCAGGGCCCGCCTGTCGTACGATTCCGGGAATCCCTTGCGCTCCATCAGCTGCCGCCGCTTCAACTCGGCCAGCGGATAAAGGAAGCCGTCTGTCGTGATGAGTTCCACATTGGGGGTGCCGGGCCAGCGGCGCAGCATTTCACGGAGCACACGCGCAATGGTCGACTTGCCCACCGCCACGGACCCCGCCACGCCGATCACAAACGGCGTGCGCTGGGTGTGCTCACCCAGGAACGTGGTGGTCGCCGCGTGCAGCTGCCCGGCAGCCTCGACGTAGAGGTGCAGCAACCGCGACAGCGGAAGGTAGACCTCGCGGATTTCCTTCATGTCCAAGGGATCCCCGAGGCCGCGGAGACGGATGATGTCCTCTTGGTTAAGAGGCTGTTCCATCTCATCTGCGAGCCGGGACCAGGTCTGCCGGTCCAGCTCGACGAACGGGGAGACACCCTCTCCGTTCGCCTCGTTGCGTTGCAAAGTCACGTTAGTGATTCTGCCCCTCGCCCGGCACATAGCGAAATGGAGGCGGATGTGAGTGCGGCGGCAGAGGTGAGGCGCGCCGCAGATGACGACCCGGCAGGGTGTCCCGGTTTAGAGGTAGGGCACCCCTGCCGATAGTCTTGAGCCTATGTGTGGAATCGTGGGTTATGTGGGCCGTTCTGGTAACGGCGGAAGTCACAGCGCGTTGGATGTTGTGCTTGAGGGGCTGCGCCGCCTGGAATACCGGGGCTATGACTCCGCCGGGGTGGCTGTGGTGTCCAAGGGCGTGATTGAGTCCCGGAAGAAGTCCGGGAAGCTGAGCAACCTGATCGCGGAGCTGGAGGCCCGTCCGCTGCCGGAGACCATGACCGGGATCGGCCACACCCGCTGGGCCACGCACGGCGGGCCGACGGACCGGAACGCGCACCCGCACTTGGCTGATGGCGGCAGGCTCGCCGTGATCCACAACGGCATCATCGAAAACTTTGCCGAGCTCAAGCAGGAACTGCTGGACAAGGGCGTCACGTTCCTGTCCGAGACGGACACCGAGGTGGCCGCGGCGCTGCTGGGGGACATCTTCCGGAACAAGCTTGGCGGGGACGCGTCCGACGGCGGCCTGACCCGGGCCATGGAGCTCGCCTGCCAGCGCCTTGAGGGTGCGTTCACGCTCCTCGCGGTCCATGCTGACCAGCCCGACGTTGTGGTGGCCGCCCGCCGCAACTCGCCGCTGGTGGTGGGCCTGGGCGAGGGGGAGAACTTCCTCGGCTCGGATGTGTCCGGGTTCATTGACTACACCCGCCGGGCGGTTGAGCTGGGCCAGGACCAGATTGTCACCATCACTGCGGACACGGTGGAGATCACCGACTTTTACGGAAACCCGGCCGCGGGCAAGGAATACCACGTGGACTGGGATCCTGCCTCCGCCGAGAAGGGCGGGTTCAGCTCGTTCATGGAGAAGGAAATCCATGACCAGCCGGACGCCGTTGCACAGACCCTGCTGGGCCGCTCGGACATCAACCACAAGCTGACCCTGGATGAGGTCCGGATCGATCCGGCGCTGCTGAAGCAGGTCGACAAGATCATCGTCCTGGCCTGCGGCACCGCCGCGTACGCGGGCATGGTGGCGAAGTACGCAATCGAGAACTGGTGCCGGATCCCCACCGAGGTGGAACTCGCGCACGAGTTCCGCTACCGGGACCCGATCCTGGACGCGAACACCCTGGTGGTATCCATCAGCCAGTCCGGCGAAACCATGGACACCCTGATGGCCGTCCGCTACGCCCGGGAACAGGGCGCCAAGACCATCTCGATCTGCAACACCAACGGCTCCACCATCCCGCGCGAGTCTGACGCCGTGCTGTATACGCACGCCGGCCCGGAAATCGCGGTTGCCTCCACCAAGGCGTTCCTGGCCCAGATCACCGCCGCGTACCTGCTGGGACTGTACCTGGCGCAGCTGCGCGGGAACATCTTCTCCGGCCAGATCAAGGACGTCCTCGCGGACCTGAACAAGATCCCTGCGAAGATCCAGAAGATCCTGGACAACGCCGGCCCGCTCCGCGAGCTGGCCCGCAGCATGGCCAACGAGAAGTCGGTGCTGTTCCTGGGCCGCCACGTGGGCTACCCGGTGGCCCTTGAGGGCGCGCTGAAGCTGAAGGAAATCGCGTACATCCACGCCGAGGGATTCGCCGCCGGTGAGCTCAAGCACGGCCCGATCGCCCTGATCGACGAGGGCCAGCCGGTGTTCGTGGTGGTCCCGTCCCCGCGCGGCCGCGACTCCCTGCACGCCAAGGTGGTCTCCAACATCCAGGAAGTCCGCGCCCGCGGCGCCCGCACCCTGGTCATCGCCGAGGAGGGCGACGAAGCGGTCAAGGCCTACGCCGAGCACGTCTTCTACGTCCCGGAAACTCCCACGCTGCTGATGCCGCTCCTGACCACGGTCCCGCTGCAGATCTTCGCAGCGGAACTGGCCCAGGCAAAAGGCTACGACGTGGACCAGCCCCGCAACCTCGCCAAGAGCGTCACCGTCGAGTAAAGGCCTGATCCGGTACTGATTCATGAAGGAAGCCCTGGGCCCTGCGCCCAGGGCTTCCTTCGTCTCCGCCGGCATGGGCGGTACCGGGGATTTGGTGAACGGAATGGCGTAACTTTTGGCGGCGCGCGGGCAGCGGGCCCTCGCAAACCCGGGACCGAGTCCGTGCGGGGAGCCAAAAGCGACGCATTTGCGTCGGCTGCCGGGTGACCGGGGCCTGAGTCAGCAAGCCAGCAGCAGGCTGCCTGGCGTGCTGCGCACAGCGGGCCGGGACCGTCGACGTAGAGTAGTGCCATGATTGTTGGCATTGGCGTAGACGTTGTAGACATCGAGCGGTTCGGCCGCCAGCTTGAGCGCACCCCCGGCCTCCGGGACCGGCTGTTCGTACCGGCTGAGCGGGAACTGAACACCAGGTCCCTCGCCGCGCGGTTTGCCGCGAAGGAAGCTGTAGCCAAGGTCCTGGGCGCGCCGGCCGGCATGAACTGGCAGGACTGCTGGATCGGCCTGGACCACAACGGGCCCACCGTCCAGGTCAAGGGCACCGTGCTGGCCGTCGCAGAGGCCAAGGGCGTCAAGCGCTGGCACCTCTCCATCAGCCACGACGGCGGCATCGCCACTGCGACGGTCCTGGCCGAAGGCTGAGCTGCTCCGGCCGTCACAGGACTGACACGTGATCAGCGCCTACACCGGCAGCCAGGTCCGGCAGGCCGAGGAACCGCTCCTCGCCTCCGGCCTGGGGGACGCCCTCATGCAGCGCGCCGCCCACGGCCTGGCCAACGCGGTCATCGCGGAGCTGAAGGCCCGCGGCCGCCGCGCCTACGGCGCCAGCGTCGCGGTGCTTGCCGGCAAGGGCAACAACGGCGGGGACGGACTGTACGCGGCCTCTTTCCTTTCCGCCCGGGGCATGCGCACGACGGCGGTCCTCACCGGCGATTCCGCCCACGCACTGGCGTTGGCTGCTTTTGAGCGCGCCGGCGGCCGGGTCCGCCGCCTCCCGGAAGCGGCACCCGGGAAACTCGCGGAAGAAACGGCCCGCGCCGACGTCGTGATCGATGCCGTGCTGGGCACTGGTGCACAAGGCGGGCTGCGGGGAAGCGCTGCAAGCCTCGTAGCCGCCCTCGCCGAGCGTGGAGCCAGCCGCGACGGACACAACTTTGTTGTGGCGTGCGACCTTCCCAGCGGCGTGGACGCCGACACGGGGGAAGTGTCCGAGCCTGTGCTGCCGGCTGACCTGACCGTCACCTTCGGCGGTGCCAAGGCCGGCCTGCTGGCCGACCCCGGCGCCGACTATGCCGGCAGGGTGGAAGTAGTGCGGATCGGCATCGAGGAACACCTGCCGGAACCTTCGCTGCGCCGGCTCCAGGACGTGGACATTGCCCGGCTTCTCCCACGCCCTGCCCGCCGGGCCCACAAGTACTCGCGCGGGGTACTGGGCGTGGTGGCCGGCTCCGCAGATTATCCGGGCGCCGCCGTCCTGGCATGCCGGGGTGCGCTCGCCGCCGGGGTGGGGATGGTCCGTTACCTCGGTCCGCCCGAAGTCGCGGACCTGGTGCGCCGGTCCTGCCCCGAAGTGGTCTGCAGTACCGGCACTGTTGCGGAGAACCGCGTCCAGGCCTGGCTGGTGGGCTCGGGCATGGGTCCCGGGGACCACGACCAGCTTCAGCGCGCCCGCGACGCCGTGGACTCAGGGCTTCCGGTCGTGGCAGATGCCGGGGCCCTGCCCGCCCTTCCCGATGTCTTGGCCCCGCAGGTTGTCCTCACCCCGCATGCCGGCGAGCTTGCCGCGCTCCTGCGGCGCCTTGGCCGGACGGAGGACCGGGAAACCGTGGAAGCCGGGACCCTGGCCGCCGTTCGCAAGGCTTCCCGGCTGACCGGGGCCACAGTGCTGCTCAAGGGTGCAACCACCCTGGTGGCCGCACCCTCCGGCAGCGTGTACAGCCAGGCTGACGGCACACCCTGGCTCGCCACCGCCGGCAGCGGCGATGTCCTGGCCGGCATCATCGGCGCGCTGCTCGCCCAGGAAGGTTCCGACGTCGGACGCTTCCGGAAGGCGGGCGTTGACGGGGAGGCGCGTTGGGCCGTTATTGCCGCGCTGGGAGCCGCCCTGCACGGGAAAGCCGGCACGTCGGCGTCGGACGCGCGCTCCGGTGGTCCGATCGCTGCTGGCGGAATTGCCGACGCCTTACCCGAAGTGTGGGGTAAAGTCAGCATGCTTAGTAACTCTGGGGCCGGGAAATGTAATAGTCACAGCCAGCCGTTACGGTAGGCATTAGTTCGCATCCGGCAGTAGGGGCGCTCCTGCTCCTCTGCTGCCGAATCACAAAGAGGAGCATTATGGAAGTCTGGCCTGGATCGGCTTATCCCCTTGGCGCCACCTATAACGGAACCGGCACCAACTTTGCCCTGTTCAGCGAACGAGCAGAAAAAGTCGAACTTTGCCTCTTCGACGACGACGGCAAGGAAACCCGCATTACCCTGGACGAGGTGGACGGGTACGTCTGGCACTGCTACATCCCGCAGGTCCAGCCGGGCCAGAAGTACGGCTACCGGGTCCACGGCCCGTACGACCCCGCGTCGGGCAACCGTTTCAACCCCAACAAGCTCCTGCTGGACCCCTATGCCAAGGCCGTGCACGGCCAGGTGGACTGGGACCCGTCCCTGTTCACGTACAACCTGGGCGAGCCGGACTCCATCAACAACGAGGACTCCGCCAGCCACATGATGATGGGCGTGGTCATCAACCCCTTCTTCGACTGGGACGGCGACCAGAACCTCCGGATTCCCTACCACCAGTCCGTCATCTACGAAGCCCACGTCAAGGGCCTCACCCAGCTCCACCCGGAAATCCCCGAGGAACAGCGCGGAACCTACGCCGGCGTGGCGCATCCCGCCGTCATCTCCCACCTGCAGAAGCTCGGCGTCACCGCCATCGAACTGATGCCCGTACACCAGTTCGTCAATGACGGCACACTCCAGGACAAGGGCCTGAACAACTACTGGGGCTACAACACCATCGGCTTCTTCGCGCCGCAGAACACCTACAGCTCCACTGGTGATACCGGCCAGCAGGTCCAGGACTTCAAGGCCATGGTGCGGTCCCTGCACAAGGCCGGCATCGAGGTCATCCTGGACGTGGTGTACAACCACACCGCGGAAGGTAACCACCTGGGCCCCACGCTGTCCTTCAAGGGCATCGACAACGCCGCCTACTACCGTTTGATGGAGGGCGACGAGAAGCACTACATGGACTACACAGGCACCGGCAACTCCCTCAACGTCCGCCAGCCGCACTCCCTGCAGCTGCTGATGGATTCGCTGCGCTACTGGGTCACCGAGATGCACGTGGACGGCTTCCGCTTCGACCTCGCCTCCACCCTGGCCCGCGAGTTCTACGACGTTGACAAGCTGTCCACCTTCTTCGAACTCATCCAGCAGGACCCGGTAGTCTCCCAGGTGAAGCTCATCGCCGAGCCCTGGGACGTTGGTCCCGGCGGCTACCAGGTGGGCAACTTCCCGCCGCAGTGGACCGAATGGAACGGCAAATACCGCGACACCGTGCGGGACTTCTGGCGCGGCGAGCCCGCCACGCTCGGCGAATTCGCCTCCCGCATCACCGGTTCCGCGGACCTGTACGAGCACTCCGGCCGCCGGCCGGTGGCCTCCATCAACTTCGTCACAGCGCATGACGGCTTCACGCTGGCGGACCTCGTGTCCTACAACGAGAAGCACAACGACGCCAACGGCGAGGGCAACAACGACGGCGAATCCCACAACAGGTCCTGGAACTGTGGCGTCGAAGGTCCCACCGATGACCCTGAAGTCCTTGGCCTGCGCGCCCGCCAGCAGCGGAACTTCATTGCCTCGCTCCTGCTGTCCCAGGGTGTCCCCATGCTCCTGCACGGTGACGAAATGGGGCGCACCCAGAAGGGCAACAACAACGGCTACTGCCAGGACTCCGAGCTGACCTGGATCAACTGGGACACCGTCGACCAGCCCCTGATCGAGTTCACGGCAGCGGTCAACGCGCTGCGGGCCAAGCACCCCACCTTCCGCCGCAGCCGGTTCTTCGACGGACGGCCCGTGCTGCGGGGCGAGGGCGAACGGCTGCCGGACATCGTATGGCTGGACCCGTCCGGCGAGACTATGAAGCCGGAAGCATGGGACAGCGGATTCGGCCGGTCCGTGGGCGTCTTCCTGAACGGGGACGGCATTCAGGGCAAGGACAGCCGCGGCCGGAGGATCACCGACGTGAACTTCCTGCTGTACTTCAACGCCCACGATGACACCGTCAAATTCACCCTGCCTGCGGACGAATACGCACCGGCCTGGGACGTCATCATTGATACCGCCGGGCAGAACGCGGACACCAAGCCGGTCAACGCGGGGGAGTCGCTGCCGGTGGAAGCAAAGTCCCTGGTGGTCCTGCGTGCCCATCAAGTCGAGGAAGTTGAACCTGACCACTCCGTGGCCGCATCCCTGGCGGCGCTGACCCAGACCTCCACCAGCGAAACCGAATCGCTCACAACGCCCATGGTGGCCGAGCCCGGGAAGACCACCAAGGTGGGCTCACGGAAGTCTTCCAAAAAATGAGGGTGCCCGCGTCCACGTACCGCCTGCAGATCCGCAGCAGTTTCACCCTGTTTGATGCTGCCGAAAAGGTGCCGTACCTGAAATCCCTCGGGGTGGACTGGGTGTATCTTTCGCCCATCCTGACGGCGGAGCAGGGCTCGGACCACGGCTATGACGTCACCGATCCCTCCGCCGTGGATCCGGAGCGGGGTGGCCCCGAGGGGCTGGTGGCGCTGTCCAAGGCCGCGCGCCAACATGGCATGGGCGTTCTGGTGGACATTGTGCCCAACCATGTGGGCGTCGCAACGCCGGCCCGGAACCCGTGGTGGTGGTCGCTGCTGAAAGAGGGGCAGGGATCACCGTACGCCGAAGCCTTCGACGTCGAGTGGGAGCTTGCCGGCGGTAAAATCCGGCTGCCCATGCTGGGCTCCGACGGGGACCTGGACAAGCTGGAGATCAAGGACGGCGAACTCCGCTACTACGACCACCGCTTCCCGCTCGCCGAGGGCACGTACTCCGACGGCGACTCGCCGCAGGAGGTGCACAGCCGCCAGCACTACGAACTGATGGACTGGCGCCGCGCGGACGCGGAGCTCAACTACCGGCGCTTCTTCGCGGTCACCACGCTCGCGGGGATCCGGGTGGAGACTCCGCGCGTGTTCGAGGAAGCCCATGCCGAGGTGGGCCGCTGGTTCCATGAGGGCCTGGTGGACGGCCTGCGCGTGGACCACCCTGACGGGCTGGCAGATCCGGTGGGATACCTGCGCTGGCTGAAGGACCTCACGGGCGGCGCTTACGTCCTGGTCGAGAAGATCCTCGAACCGGGCGAGGTCCTGCCCAGCGAGTTCGCGTGTGAAGGAACCACCGGGTACGACGCCCTGGCCGACGTGGACCGGGTGTTCGTGGACCCGGCCGGAGAGCAGGCGCTGGACGCCTTGGACGCGAAGCTCAGGAACTCTCCTGCCCCGGCGGACTATGCCGGGATGATCCGGGGCACCAAGCGCATGATCGCGGACGGCATCCTGCGGTCCGAGGTCCTGCGCCTGGCCCGGCTGGTTCCCGCGTCCCACGGGCTCACCGTGGAACAGGCAGCTGACGCCATCGCCGAGATCATTGCCGCGTTCCCGGTATACCGGACCTACCTGCCCACCGGCGCGGAGATCCTCAAGGAGGCGTGCGAGTCCGCCGCTGCCTCCCGGCCCGAGCTCGAGGTCGCCGTGGGAACGCTGCTGCCCCTGCTCCTTGATCCCGCGAATCCCATCGCCGTCCGGTTCCAGCAGACCTCCGGCATGGTGATGGCCAAAGGCGTGGAGGACACTGCGTTCTACCGCTACACCCGCCTGGGCACGCTGACGGAGGTGGGGGCCGAACCGACTGAGTTCTCGGTGTCGGTTGAGGAGTTCCACCACAGGATGCTTCGCCGCCAGCAGGAACTCCCACTGTCGATGACCACGCTGTCCACGCATGACACCAAGCGCAGCGAGGACGCCCGGGCACGGATCTCGGTCATCGCTGAACTTCCCCGGGAGTGGGCGGACACCCTGGACACGCTGCGTGAACTTGCCCCGATCCCGGACGGCCCGTACGAGAACCTGCTCTGGCAGGCGGTCGTCGGAGCGTGGCCCGCCAGCCGGGAACGGCTCCAGGGTTATGCCGAAAAGGCCGCCCGCGAAGCCGGCAACTCCACCACCTGGACGGATCCGGACGGGGACTTCGAGTCCTCCGTCAAGGCAGCCGTGGACGCAGCCTTCGACGACGCCCGCGTCACCAAGGTGGTGGAGGACTTCGTGGCACGGATCGACTCCTGCGCCGCCTCCAACTCCGTGTCCGCCAAGCTGGTCCAACTGACCATGCCGGGCGTCCCGGACGTGTACCAGGGCAGCGAATTCTGGGAACGGTCCCTGACCGACCCCGACAACCGGCGGCCCGTGGACTTCGCGCGCCGGTGGGAGGAGCTGGCAAAGCTCGACGCCGGCTCCTTGCCTGAGGCGGGCACGGAAACCAGCAAGCTCCTGGCCACCTCCCGGGCACTCCGCCTCCGCCGCGACCGGCCCGAACTGTTCCAGGGCTACAGCCCCGTGACCGCCACAGGTTCCGCGGCAGCGCACCTGCTCGCCTTCCACCGCGGGAGCGGCGGCGCCATGGGCGCCCTGACACTGGCCACCCGGCTGCCCGCCGGGCTGGCGGCCAACGGTGGCTGGCGGGACACCGCCGTCGAGCTTCCCGTAGCCATGCGGGATGCGCTGACCGGCGCCGGTTACGGGCCGGGCGCCGTTTCGGTGGCGGATGTCCTGGGTACCTACCCCGTGGCTTTGCTGGTACCGGTGGATGGAGAACAGGGATGACCCTCAAGAATGTTGGACCGGAGCGTTTCGATGTCTGGGCCCCGGAGGCCACGTCGGTAACCCTGCTCGCGGACGGCCGCCAGTACCCCATGGTGAAAAAGGAGGCGGCGCCCGGCTCGGAGGGCTGGTGGACCGCTCCCGAGGCACCGGGCGAGGGCGACGTGGACTACGGGTACCTGCTGGACGGGGACGGCCACCCGCTGCCGGATCCCCGGTCGCGGCGGCTGCCTGCCGGAGTGCATGAGCTCTCCAGGACCTTCAACCCCGCCGCCCATGCCTGGCAGGACGGCGGCTGGAAGGGCAAGGAACTGCAGGGCTCGGTCATCTACGAACTCCACGTGGGAACCTTCACGCCTGAGGGAACCCTGGAAGCCGCCGCCGCAAAGCTGGGCTATCTGGCGGACCTCGGCGTCGACTTCGTTGAGCTTCTGCCCGTCAACGGCTTCAACGGAACCCACAACTGGGGGTACGACGGCGTGCAGTGGTACGCGGTCCACGAAGGATACGGCGGGCCGGCGGCCTACCAGCGGTTCGTGGACGCGGCCCATGCTGCCGGCATTGGGGTCATCCAGGACGTGGTGTACAACCACCTCGGTCCCAGCGGGAACTATCTGTCCAGGTTCGGCCCGTACCTGAAACAGGGCGACGCCAACACGTGGGGCGACTCGGTGAACCTGGACGGCCCAGGCTCGGACGTGGTGCGCGAGTACATCCTGGACAACCTGGCGCTGTGGCTCCGCGACTACCACGTGGACGGGCTCCGGCTGGATGCGGTGCACGCGCTGCGCGATGAGCGGGCCGTGCACATCCTGGAGGAGTTCGGTGCGCTGGGCGATGCCCTCTCGGCCGAAACGGGGCTGCCGAAAACCCTGATTGCGGAATCGGACCTGAACAACCCACGCCTTCTGTATCCCCGGGACGCCAACGGCTACGGGCTGGCCGGGCAGTGGAGCGACGACTTCCACCACGCGGTGCACGTGAGCGTCAGCGGCGAAACCACCGGGTACTACTCAGACTTCCAGTCGCTGGGGGTGCTGGCGAAGGTCCTCAAGGACGGCTTCCTGCACGACGGCAGCTACTCCAGCTTCCGCGGGCGGCACCATGGCCGGCCCATCGATGCCAGCCTGGTGCACCCTGCAGCGCTGGTTGTCTGTAGCCAGAACCATGACCAGATCGGCAACCGTGCCACAGGGGACCGGTTGTCCCAGTCGCTGTCGCACGGGCAGCTGGCCGTGGCCGCGGTACTCACGCTGACCTCGCCGTTCACTCCCATGCTGTTCATGGGCGAGGAGTTCGCGGCGAGCACCCCCTGGCAGTTCTTCACCTCCCACCCTGAGCCTGAACTCGGCAAGGCCACTGCGGAAGGCCGGATCAAGGAGTTCGAGCGCATGGGGTGGGATCCCGCCGTCGTTCCTGATCCGCAGGACCCGGAAACGTTCCGCCGGTCCAAGCTGAACTGGGACGAGGCCGCCCGGGGTGACCACGCGCGGCTTTTGGAGCTTTACCGCTCCCTCACGGCATTGCGCCGGGAGCACGCGGAACTTGCCGGGCTTGGCTTTGGCGGGACCGATGTGACGTTCGACGACGACGCGGGCTGGCTGCGCTTCCGGCGGGGGAGCGTTGAGGTGCTGCTGAATCTGTCGGACGCCAAGGTCCGGCTGGAGGACGTTCCCGGTGCGCTCCTGCTGGCAACGGATGAGGCTATCGCCCTTGAGGGAGAGTCATTGGCCCTGGCGCCTTGGAGTGCGGCCATTGTGAAATCCTGATCCCTGGTCAGGCAACGTTTGCGCCGCGGGCTAATGTCAGCCCGCGGCGTAACTTTTGCTCCGTGCGCTGTAGCGTCCGTCACAACTGGCAGGATGGAACGCATGACTTATTCAGCCGCGGAAAACCGCTATGAATCCATGCCCTATCGCCGCGTCGGCCGCAGCGGCCTGAAGCTCCCGGCCATTTCGCTTGGCCTGTGGCACAACTTCGGGGACGACAAGCGCTTTGACGAGCAGCGGGCCATCCTCCGCCGCGCCTTCGACCTCGGCGTGAACCACTTCGACCTCGCCAACAACTACGGACCGCCGGCCGGATCCGCGGAGACGAACTTCGGCCGGCACCTCGCGGATGACTTCAAGCCCTACCGGGACGAACTCGTCATCTCCACCAAGGCGGGCTACTATATGTGGCCCGGCCCCTACGGGGAATGGGGATCCCGCAAGTACCTCATTTCCAGCCTTGACCAGTCGCTGCAGCGCATGGGCCTGGATTACGTGGACATCTTCTACAGCCACCGGCCGGACCCGGAAACGCCCATGGAAGAGACCATGGCTGCGTTGGACTACGCCGTCCGTTCGGGCAGGGCGCTCTACGCAGGCATCTCTTCCTACACCCCCGAGCAGACCATCGAGGCTGCCCGTATCCTGAAGGAGCTGGGCACCCCGCTGTTGATCCACCAGCCCAGCTACTCCATGTTGAACCGCTGGACAGAGAACGGTTCGCCCAATCTCTATGAGGCGCTGGACCAGGTGGGTGCAGGCTCCATCGCCTTCTCGCCGCTGGCACAAGGGATGCTTACCGACCGCTATCTCAAGGGCGTCCCCGCAGATTCCCGGGCTGCTCAGCGCAAATCCCTGCGGGAAAGCATGATCAACGACGAAAACCTGGACCGCGTGCGCGGACTCAACCGGATCGCCGAGGGCCGCGGGCAATCCCTGGCCCAGATGGCCGTCGCATGGATCCTGCGGGACCAGCCGAAGGGCTCGCCAGTCACGTCCGCCCTCATCGGCGCCTCAAGCGTCCGCCAGCTGGAGGACACATTGTCCGCCATCAACAACCTCGAATTTACCGCGGACGAGATCAACGCCATCGACGAGTTCGCGGTTGAGTCCGACATCAACCTCTGGAAGCAACCCGTCTGACCCGCCGGCCGTCATATCCACAGAGTGGGACACGGGAAGAGGCCCTTGTCCCACTCTGTTGGTTACTATGAAAACGCGCCGCTTGGCGCAGGGCCTGCCGCGCCGCCGTCGACCTTTGTTCGACGCGAACCCGGCGGGCTGACGTTTGTCCTCAAAGGAGTTCCGTGTCTTCACATCCGATTCGTGTTGCAATCGTTGGCGTAGGAAACTGTGCCGCTTCGCTGGTCCAGGGCGTCCACTACTACAAGGACGCAGACCCCAAGGCCACGATCCCGGGCCTGATGCATGTTGAGTTCGGCAAGTACCACGTGGGTGACGTTGAGTTCGCCGCCGCGTTCGACGTCGACGGCAAGAAGGTCGGCGTTGACCTTGCCGACGCGATCCTGGCCAGCGAAAACAACACCATCAAGATCGCGGACGTGCCGCCCACCGGCGTCACCGTCCAGCGCGGCCACACCCTGGACGGCCTCGGCAAGTACTACCTCGAGACCATCGAGCAGTCCACTGAAGAGCCCGTGGATGTCGTGCAGGTGCTCAAGGACGCCAAGGTTGACGTCATGGTCTGCTACCTGCCCGTTGGCTCGCAGGAGGCAGCCGAGTTCTACGCCCAGTGCGCCATCGACGCCGGCGTCGGCTTCGTCAACGCCCTGCCCGTCTTCATCGCCGGGACGAAGGAGTGGGCGGACAAGTTCACCGCCGCCGGCGTTCCGATCGTGGGCGACGACATCAAGAGCCAGATCGGTGCCACCATCACGCACCGCGTGATGGCCAAGCTCTTCGAAGACCGCGGTGTCACCCTGGACCGCACCTACCAGCTGAACGTCGGCGGCAACATGGACTTCAAGAACATGCTCGAGCGCGACCGCCTGGAATCCAAGAAGATCTCCAAGACCCAGGCCGTGACGTCCAACGTCGAGGCCGAACTGGCTGCGAAGGACGTGCACATCGGCCCGTCGGACTACGTGCAGTGGCTCGACGACCGCAAGTGGGCGTTTGTCCGCCTTGAGGGCCGTAACTTCGGCGACGCGCCTGTGTCGCTCGAGTACAAGCTGGAGGTCTGGGACTCACCCAACTCCGCGGGCGTGATCATCGACGCCATCCGGGCCGCCAAGATCGGCCTGGACCGCGGCATCGGCGGCCCACTGCTGTCGGCTTCGAGCTACTTCATGAAGTCGCCGCCGGAGCAGTTCAACGACGACCTCGCCCGCGAAAAGGTCGAGGCCTTCATCCGCGGAGACCTTGAGCGCTAATCCTTAAGTCTGGCTGCCCACCCCTGGGATCCTCTCTCACTTAATGTCGGTTTCTGGCCGATCCTCTCTCACTTAATGTGGGCTTCCACGCGGCGCTCTCTCACTTCGGTGCGGGAGCGCCACGCCTTTAACCCTGGTATTGGCGGATGGCGTGGCTGGCCTGCGAGTGCCAGTAGTTTGAGCAGAAGCTGGCTTTGCATATGCATGCCGACGGCGGCAGTGAGTATGAGCCTGTCGGTGCTCTCCGGCGCGGTCGTCGCGGCAATGTCGGGTCCGGCGAGCACGGCGGTGATCTTCGTTTCGCTGAAGCGGGGACGCCGGACAGGCCAGCTGCGCGTACCGTTCTTACCGCCAAGCGGCGGCCTCTAGAGTCCCCGGCTCAGCAGAAGTGCGAGGGGATCGCCGGAAAACCCACGTTAAGTGAGAGAGCGTCTGTAAAAAGCCAACATTAAGTGAGAGAGGATCGCAGGAAAGCGCACATTAAGTGAGAGAGGGTGCGCTAGGCGAGGCCCACGGGGTTGCCGTCGGCGTCCACGTCCATCCTCATGGCAGCCGGCGCGGCAGGCAGGCCGGGCATGGTCATCACCGCTCCGGTCAGCGCGACGATGAACCCCGCACCGGTCTTGGGCAGGAGGTCCCGCACGTGGATGGTGAAGCCCTTGGGCGCTCCGAGGCGGGAGGCGTCGTCCGTAAAGGAGTACTGGGTCTTGGCCATGCACACCGGCAGCCCGCCCCATCCGTTCCGCTCGATGTCCGCCAGCCGCTTCAGGGCAGGAACGGAGAAATCCACGCCGTCAGCCCCGTAGATCTCCTGGGCGATGGTCCGTATTTTGTCCTCCACCGGCAGTTCCAGGGGGTACAGGTGCCGGAAGCTGTTGGGCCGGGCAGCTACCCGGGCCACGAGGGCGGCAAGTTCGTCACCGCCGTCGCCGCCGCCGCCGTGCCCCCACACGTCGGCGACGGCGGCCGGTACGCCCTCCGCAGCGCACCACGCCAGCAGCCAGTCAAGTTCCCCGGCCGAATCGGACGCAAACCTGTTGATGGCCACCACGGGTGGAACCCCGAACTTCTCCACGTTCCGGACGTGCCTGCGCAGGTTGGCCACGCCCGCCTCAAGGGCGGCGATGTCCGGTTCCGTGAGCTTGTCCTTGGCAACACCGCCCTGCATCTTCAAAGCCCGCACGGTTGCCACCACCACAACTGCCGAGGGCGCCAGGCCACCGGTCCGTGCCTTGATGTCCATGAATTTCTCGGCACCAAGGTCGGCGCCGAAACCTGCCTCGGTGACCACGATGTCCGCCAGGCGCCGGGCCGTCTGGGTGGCAATCAGCGAGTTGCAGCCGTGGGCGATGTTGGCGAACGGACCGCCGTGGACCAGGGCGGGGGTGCCGGCGATGGTCTGCACCAGGTTGGGCTTGATGGCTTCCTTCAGCAGCAGCGTCAGCGCGCCCTGCACGCCCAGGTCCGCAACCGTGACGGGGGAGCGGTCAAAGGTGTAGCCGAACGTGATCCGGCCCAGCCGGGACCGGAGGTCTGCCAGGTCCGTGGCCAGGCAGAACACCGCCATGATTTCGGATGCAACAGTGATATCGAACCCGTCCTGGCGCGGAATCCCCTGGGTGGGCCCGCCCAGCCCGATGACAACTTCCCGCAGGGCGCGGTCATTCATGTCCAGGACCCGTTTGAATGTCATGCGCCGGGGGTCGATGTTGAGCTCGTTGCCCTGGTAGATGTGGTTGTCCACCAGCGCCATCAGGGCATTGTTGGCAGCTGTCACTGCATGGAAATCGCCGGTGAAGTGGAGGTTGATTTCGTCCATCGGCAGTACCTGGGAGTAACCGCCGCCGGTGGCGCCGCCCTTCATGCCCAGGACGGGTCCCAGCGACGGCTCACGGAGCGCAATCATCACCTTGTGCCCCGCCCGGGCCAGGGAATCCGCGAGCCCCACCGTGGTGGTGGACTTCCCCTCCCCGGCGGGGGTGGGTGACATCGCGGAGACCAGCACCACCTTCCCGGCAGGGGCCGGAGCCTGCAGCCGCGCGGGGTCGATCTTCGCCTTGTAGCGCCCGTACTGCTCCAGGGCGTCAGCGTTGATGCCGGCAGCCGCGGCGATATCCTCGATGGGCCGGATCCGTGCCGTCCTGGCGATCTCCAGGTCACTTGGGGTGGAAGGCATCATTGTCCTTTGTTCGGCGGGGCCGGTGGGGTTTCGGTTTCCGTGGAGGGCGCGGTCATGAGGCCGGAAAGGCCTGCACGAGCCTGCTCCCCGAGTAACGGTCGACGGCGGCATGGTAGCTTTCGAGCGTGATGGCGGCGGTGCGGGCCCATCCGGAGTTCTGGGCGCGGATGCCGGCGGCCCGCCCCATGTCCTCGCGGGTAGCGGGATCGTCATAAAGGGCCTCAAGTGCGTCCGCCCAGTCGGCGGCGTGGTGCCCGTCCACCAGCAGTCCGGTCCTGCCGTGGAAGATCGCGCGCGACAGCCCGCCCACGCGCGTGGCCACAACCGGGGTTCCGCAGGCCTGCGCTTCGAGCGCCACCAACCCGAAAGACTCGCTGAAGGAAGGCATCACCACTACGTCCGCCGCCCTGAACCACGCCGCAAGCTCCGGTGCCTTGACCGGCGGAAGCTGCGTGACGACGTCGTCCATGGCCGCCTCGGAGACCAGGCGGCGGAGGTTGAATTCCTTGTTACCGCTCAGCGAGCCAAGGATGGTGACCTGGAGGTCGATGTCCGGGCGGCGCTGCCGGAGCAGCGCGGCGGCCCTGACCAGGACCTGGGGCCCCTTCAGCCGCTGGATGCGGCCGGCGAAAACGAGGTGGAACGTCCCGGGACGGATGCCCCGTTCCGCCCGGGACCGTGCCCGGAAGGCAGGCGTGAAGGTGCTGAGGTCCACGCCGGGCGGGGCAATGTCGATCCGCTCGTACGTGGCACCGTAATGGGAAACCAGTTCGGCGGCCTCGGCGCTGGTATTGGCAATCAGCCGGGCCGCGCCGTCCACGATCCGGTGTTCGCCCAGCTCCCGCCGCCGCGGCTCCGGCTGCTCGCCCGATTCCAGCAGCAGGTTCTTGACCTTGGCCATGGTGTGCATCGTGTGGACCAACGGCACGCCCCAGAGTTCGGACAGCTCCAGCCCTGCGATTCCGGAGACCCAGTAGTGCGAATGGATCACGTCGTAGCGCCCGTGCGGCTGGCGGCGGCGGATCTGCTCGATCTCGGCAACCATGCTGTGCAGCAGGCCCGGAAGCTCTTCCTTGGGAATCTTCTTAAGGGGCCCGGCCAGGACGTTATGGACGCAGACGCCGGGATCGGGATGCTCGACGGCGGGCTGGTGGGTCGAGGTGGACCTGGTGAAGATCTCCACCTCAACTCCTGCTTCGGCCAATGCGGACGCGAGTTCGCGGATGTAGACGTTCATCCCGCCGGCGTCGCCGGAGCCCGGCTGCTCCATGGGGGAGGTGTGGAGGGAGAGCAAAGCGACCCTGCGGATCAGTGCCATGGGACCTCCTTCCGGCTACCGGCGTGTCCTGGCAGCGCCGGTAGTGTGCGCATCCGATAAAACACTACTCCTCCCTTAGTGCCCGCCACGGCGCCACAGGTCTGCGAGCGCAGGGAACTCCCGCTCGTAGCCCGCCAGCAGTTGCACGCCCAGCTCCCGGGAATCCACCAGTGGGTGGTGCGTAAACGCTTCGAGGGCCGCGTCCCGGTCACCGTCCGTGGCCGCCCGCACCGTCAGCCGCTCCACCTCCTTCACCCGCCGGAGGAGTGCCAGCTGCGGCTCCGGGGGAGCCTGCTGGGCCAGCGGTACCGCGCCGTCCTTGGTCACCGTGCAGGGAACTTCGACGACGGCGTCCGTTGGCAGTCCGGGAATCGCCGGTTCCGGGGTGGCTGGCCCAGCGGTGGTTGTCCCAGGAGCGGTGGCTGGCCCGGCGGTGTCCTGCCCGCCGGGGAGGGAGTTGCGGGTGTTGAGGATCAGCTGAGTGCCGCCTCCTCCTGACAGGGCATGCATCGCGGCGAGGGCAACCTGCTCGTAGCCGCCGCCCGCCAGATCGGACTCGTCCCGCTGCCCGCCTTCACTGCGGGCCTCCGCCAGGTAGCCCTCCTCGCGGGACCGGCGCGCCTCTTGCCACAGCCGGAAGGCATCGGCGCCCGCCGCGGCCAGCCGTGGATAGAGCTCCTGCTGCTGGCTGTGGATGGATTCTCCGCGGGTCCGGGCCATGGCGCGCATCGCCGTCCGCGCAGCATCCTGCCGGTAGTAGTAATAGAGGTATTCGTTGGGCAGCGCTCCAAGGCCGGCAAGGAACGGCTGCGGGAAAAGCCGGCCCTCCTCGAAGGAGCCCAGCACACGCGGGTTCCGGAGCAGCTCCGGCAGCAGGTCCCGCCCGCCGGACTCCAGCCGGTAGAGCCAGCCCAGGTGGTTGAGCCCGTAGTAGCCCACGCCGTCGAGCCTTCCTTCCGGAAGCGCCGCGCCCGCCGCCCGCGCAGCCCGCTGCACCAGGGCCCCTGCGGAGTCGCAGATGCCGATCACCTTCCGGCCCAGCACGGGCAGCAGCGCCTCCGTGACCATGCCCGCGGGGTTGGTGAAGTTGATCAGCCAGGCATCCGGGCAATGCACCCTCATCAGCAGGGCAAGGCGGAGCATGTGCGGGATGGTCCGCAGGGCGTAGGAAATCCCGCCTGCGCCGGTCGTTTCCTGCCCCAGGAGGCCAAGGTCCTGAGCCACTTTTTCGTCCGCCACCCGTCCTGCCGTCCCGCCGGGCCGGATCGCGGCGAACACCATTCCGGCACCTGCCAGCGCCTCCGGAAGGTCAGTGGTGGAATGGATGGGAAGGCGTGCACCGGGCGCTTCCGGCATGCTGCGGAGAACAGCGGTGATTGCCTCGAGGCGGGCGGGGTCGACGTCGTACAGCACGAGGTCGCTGACCATCCCGGCAAAGCGGCCGGAGGCCAGTGCCCGGTATATCAGCGGCACCCGGAAACCCCCGCCGCCGGCAATAAGAAGCCGCATAACCAGCAGTCTAGGCCCGCGCCCGGCAGGCCCCTACCGGATGTCTGCGGCAGGGCGTAGTGTGCGGACATGGACGCGATCCCAGCCCGCCCTTTCGACCCCCTGGCAGCTGTCCGCCCGCCCTCAACCCCCGGATTCGATGTGCTGTTGGCCGGAACAGTTTTCCAGGACATCATTTTCACAGGCCTTCCGCACGCGCCGGAGCCAGGCACCGAAATCTGGAGCGACGGCATGGGCAGCTGCCCCGGCGGGGTTGCCAACCAGGCCATCGCCGCGGCGCGGCTGGGGCTGAAGACAGGACTGGCCGCCGCGTTTGGGGACGACGGCTACGGAGACTTCAACTGGAAGATCCTGTCCGGGCAGGAGCACGTGGACCTCTCCTTGTCGCGAAAAGTGCCTGGCTGGCACTCACCCGTGACGGTCTCCCTGTGCGTGGAGAAGGACCGGTCGATGGTGACCCACGGCCACGCCGCGCCCATCACCTCCTCAGAGCTGATCGGGGACCCGCCGCCCGCCCTCGCAGGCATCGCGGAAGTGGGCAGGGAGATTGAGCCGTGGGCCAAGGCAGCGCACCACGCGGGGGTCAAGCTGTTCGGCGACGTCGGTTGGGACCCCAGCGGAGAATGGGCGCCTGCCCAGCTGGACAACCTGCAATACTTCCACGCCTTCCTCCCCAACCAGCGCGAGGCCATGGCCTTCACCGGGAAGGATGATCCCTGGACCGCCCTCTATGCCCTGGCGGACCGGGTCCCGGTAGCGGTGGTAACGCTCGGGGCGCAGGGCGCCATGGCCGTGGACTCCGAAACGGGGGAGGAGGAATGGGTGCCGTCGCTTCCGGTCAAGGCATACGATCCCACGGGCGCGGGGGACTGTTTCGACGCCGCGTTCATCCTCGGCAGCCTGGCGGGCTGGCCGCTGGGCAACAGGCTGCGTTTTGCCAACCTCTGCGCCTCGCTGGCGGTGCAGGAGGTGGGCGGATCGTTGGCCGCCCCCGGCTGGGGCGATATTGCCGACTGGTGGAAGCGCGCCAACGCCCGTCCCGAGCGCCAGACAAGCCAATGGCTGCGGCGTTTTGGCTTCCTCGCCGATATCATCCAGGACGTCCCGCTCGCCGCCCAGCGTAGGGCGTCGGCAACCATCGCCCACCTCTCGGACGCCTGACGGATTATTCGGCCTGAAGCGCCAGCACTAGAATCACTAGGGTGACTTACCCCGCAACAACCGGAGAATTCAGTGCTGCCCCGGGGCCCGGCCCCCGATATGAACGGTCCGCCGTGATCGACCTCGACGCCATCCGGCACAATGTCCGGCGCCTGGCCGCCGCCGCCTCCCCGGCGAAAGTCATGGCCGTGGTCAAGGCTGATGCGTACGGGCACGGTGCGGTTCCCGTGGCGCGGGCAGCGCTGGAGGCAGGTGCGGCCTGGCTGGGCGTGGCCCACATTTCGGAGGCCCTGGCGCTGCGCGCTGCCGGTATCGACGCGCCATTGCTCGCCTGGCTGCACACCACGGAAAGCAACTTCGGCGCTGCCGTGGCGGCCGGCGTCGACATTGGCTGCTCGGGCTGGGAGCTGGACAGCATCGTGGCCGCGGCCCGGGACCAGGAGCGCCCCGCCCGCATCCACCTGAAAGTGGACACCGGCCTGGGCCGGAACGGAGCCGCCCTGGACACCTGGGACCAGCTGGTGGGAGAGGCAATGGAGTACCAGGACCAGGGCCTGCTGCGCGTAGTGGGGATCTTCTCCCATCTTGCGGTCGCCGATGAGCCTGAGCGCCCCGAAACAGACCAGCAGCTGGCCACATTCCGGGAGGTCCTTGCCGTTGCGGAGGACGCCGGGGTGGACCCGGAGGTCCGGCACCTTGCCAATACCTCTGCCACGCTCTCCCGGCCGGACACCCACTTTGACCTGGTCCGGGTGGGCCTCGGAATTTACGGCCTCTCGCCTTTCAGCGGGCAGACCTCCGCCGAGCTGGGACTGCGCCCGGCGATGACCCTGCGGACCCTGGTCTCGCAGTGCAAGGACGTCCCGGACGGCCAGGGCGTCTCCTACGGCCTCCGCTACCACACCAGCGGCCCCAGCACGCTGGGTCTGATACCGATGGGTTATGCCGACGGCGTTCCGCGCGTCGCTACCGGCGGCCCGGTCCGGGTGGCAGGGACGACATATCCCGTGGTGGGCCGGATCGCGATGGACCAGATGGTCATCGACATGGGCGACGCCGGCCCCGCCGGTGCGGACCTGCTCGGTGCGGAGGCGGAACTCTTCGGCGACGGCGCGGACGGCGGACCCACCGCCGATGACTGGGCGCGGGCGGCCGGAACCATCAACTATGAGATCGTCACCAGGATCAGCCCCAGGGTGCCGCGTTGCTTCGTCAACGAAGGGGGCCCGGGCTCCGTGTCCAGCCAGGAGAAGCTCCCGTGATTACTAACGGCCAAGCTGCCCTGCCCAACTGGGAAGAAACCCTCACCGCGACGACGGCGGAACAGACCCATGCGCTCGCCGTCCGCCTGGCTGCGGTCCTGGAGGCCGGGGACCTGCTGGTGCTGAGCGGTGAGTTGGGTGCCGGAAAGACCACATTCACCCAGGGGCTGGGAGAGGGGCTGGGCGTCCGGGAGGGGGTCATTTCCCCTACCTTCGTCCTGGTCCGCATCCACCCCAACCTGCCGGAGGGCCCACGGCCCGGCGGCCCGGACCTGGTCCATGTGGATGCCTACCGGCTGGGGTCAGCAGCCGAGATTGACGACATCGACCTTGAAAACACCATGGACTCCTCCGTCACGGTGGTGGAGTGGGGCAAGAAGCGGGTGGAGCACCTCAGCGAAAGCAGGCTGGAGATCGACCTGCACCGGGCGATCGGGCTCGGCGCTGAGCTGCCCCCTGCCGGCCTGGACTTCGACACAGAGGACGCGGACGAGCCCCGCACCATCGTCATCCGCGGGTACGGTCCCCGCTGGCCTGAAGCGCCGGAACTCGGCGCCGTGAACGAAGGCGTCCGCTGATGCTGATCCTGGCCATTGATACCTCCGCCGTCGCCAGCGCCGCCCTGGTTTCAGACCATGTGCCGGAAGGCGTGCTCGCCAGCTTCTCCACCGAGGACACCCGCAGCCATGCCGAGGTACTTGCCCCGGGGATCGAAGAGATGCTCGCGGACGCAGGCGTTACCGGAAACGACATCGACGCCCTGGTGGTGGGGGTGGGTCCCGGGCCTTTCACGGGGCTGCGGTCCGGAATCGCCACGGCGAGGACCCTGGCCTTTGTCTGGGGCAAGCCCCTCCACGGGCTGATGAGCCTGGATGCCGTGGCCCTGGAAGTGGCGGAATCCTCGGCGGCTGTGAGCGAGTTCCTCGTGGCAACCGACGCGCGCCGCAAGGAGGTCTACTGGGCGCGCTACAGCCTCACGGAAGGCCAGCTTCCAGTCCTGGAAGACGGCCCGCATGTCAGCTTCGCCGCCGACCTGCCCCGCCTGCCCGCTTTCGGTGCCGGCGCCGGCCTTTACGCTGATGTACTGAACGTCCATCCCGACTTCGTGCAGGAACAGCCGGACGCCCTGTACCTGGGGCAGTTCGCGCTGGCCAGGCTCGCGGCCGGCAACGGACTTCTCGACTCCACGCCCCTGTACCTCCGGGAGTCCGACGCCCAGGTCCCCGGACCGAGGAAGAGGGCCCTGTGAGCGTTACGCCCGGATTCGGCAGCCTTGGTGTCACTGTCCGCGACATGACCCTGGACGACGTCCCCGCCGTGAATGCCCTGGAACAGCGGCTCTTCCCGGTGGATGCCTGGCCCCTGCAGATGTTCCTTGACGAACTGTCCCAGCCGGAAACCCGCCGTTACCTGGTGGCGCAAAGCAACGACGGCATCGTGGGCTACGCCGGCCTGATGTGCATTGAGCCCATCGCGGATGTCCAGACCATCGCCGTCGTCCCTGAATATGAGGGCCGGGGCATCGGCACCGCGCTGCTCACCAGCCTCATCGACGAAGCCCGGCGCAGGCAGGCGGCGGACGTCCTGCTGGAGGTCCGGGCGGACAACCCGCGGGCGCAGCAGCTGTATGTCCGGTTCGGCTTCGAACAGATCCACGTCCGCCCCCGGTATTACCGCGACGGCACCGACGCCCTCATCATGCGCCTCCAGCTCGCCGGAATCCCCGCGGCGGGCACTGGAGACGCGAATCCCGAGAAAGGACGCCAGCCATGAACCGCTCGCAGCCACTGGTGCTGGGCATCGAATCGTCCTGCGACGAGACCGGCGTCGGCGTGGTCCGCGGCACAACGCTTCTCACCAACACCGTGTCCTCCTCCATGGACGAGCACGTCCGGTTCGGCGGCGTCATTCCCGAGATCGCCTCCCGGGCCCACCTCGATGCCTTTGTTCCCACCCTGGAGCAGGCGCTTTCCGACGCCGGCGTGACCCTCGACGAGGTGGACGCCATCGCCGTCACGTCCGGTCCTGGCCTGGCCGGAGCCCTCATGGTGGGGGTTTGCGCGGCCAAGGCGCTGGCGGTGGCCACCGGCAAGCCCCTGTACGCCATCAACCACCTGGTGGCCCACGTGGGAGTGGGCTTGCTGGACGGGAATAACGCAGCCCGGGCCGGCAGCACAGCTCCGCGGCTGCCGGAGAACCTCGGCGCCCTGCTGGTCTCCGGGGGCCACACTGAAATCCTGAAAATCAACAGCATTACCGACGACGTGGTGCTCCTCGGCTCCACCATCGACGATGCCGCCGGCGAAGCGTATGACAAGGTGGCCCGCATCCTGGGCCTCGGCTATCCGGGCGGACCGGCCATCGACAAGGTGGCCCGCACCGGCAACCCGAAGACAATCCGGTTTCCCCGCGGCCTCAGCCAGCCCAAGTACATGGGAACGGCCGAGGAGCCCGGCCCGCACCGTTATGACTGGTCCTTCAGCGGCCTCAAGACGGCGGTGGCCCGCTGCGTGGAGCAGTTCGAGGCGCGCGGGGAGGTGATTCCCGTGGCCGACATTGCGGCCGCCTTCCAGGAGGCGGTGGTGGACATCATCTCTTCCAAGGCCGTGCTGGCCTGCCGTGAGCACGGCATCAAGGACGTGCTCCTGGGCGGCGGCGTGGCGGCTAACTCAAGGCTCCGCGAGCTCACCGGCCAGCGCTGCGCCTCCGCCGGAATCAGGCTGCATGTGCCGCCGCTGGACCTCTGCACGGACAACGGCGCCATGGTGGCGGCACTGGGCGCGCAGCTGGTGATGGCGGGAGTGGAACCAAGCGGCATCCGCTTCGCCCCGGACTCGTCCATGCCGGTCACCTCGGTTTCCCTTCCGGCGTAAGCCGCGGGAACGTCAGGCGGTGGGGCCGTTGCGCATCTGCTTCACCAGGTCCAGGACCACTGCCCTGAGGTCTCCGCCGTGTTCAGCGGCCACGCGGCGCTGGCGCTGGTAGCCGGCACCGCGGCGGATGATCTTTTCGACGTCGGCAAGCTCGTCCGGGCAGCCCAGCTTGGCGGCCACGGGCTCAAGCCGGTTCAGGGTCTCGAGCAGGTGCTCGGTGACCAGCTGCTCCTTGCCCGCGGCATCGAGGATGATGATGGCGTCCATGCCGTAACGGGCAGCGCGCCACTTGTTTTCCTGGATGTGCCAGGGCGGCATGGTGGGGATGGTGCCGCCGTTGTCCAGGGTCGTGGAGAACTCGTCCACCAGGCACTGGGTGAGCGCTGCGATGGCGCCCACTTCCTCCAGCGTGGCCAGGCCGTCGCAGATGCGCATCTCGATGGTGCCCAGGTTGGGCACCGGCCGGATGTCCCAGCGGATCTCCGAGAGGGTGTCGATCACGCCGGTGGTGAACATGTCCTGGACGTAGGACTCGTATTCCTCCCAGGAGCGGAACTGGAAGGGCAGGCCCGCGGTGGGGAGCTGCTGGAACATCAGCGCGCGCTGTGAAGCGTAGCCGGTGTCCTCGCCGCCCCAGAACGGGCTGGACGCGGAGAGCGCCTGGAAATGCGGGAAGTAGTTGACCAGGCCGTCCAGCACGGGCAGGGCCTTGTCCCGGCGGTCCAGTCCCACGTGGACGTGCACACCGTAGATGACCATCTGCCGGCCCCACCACTGGGTGCGGTCGATCAGCTTGGCATAGCGGGCCTTGTCCGTCACCGGCTGCAGCTGGGGCGGGCTGAACGGGTGGCTCCCGGCGCAGAACAGTTCCACGCCCATGGGATCGGTGATTTCGCGGACGGCAGCCAGGGAGCGGCTGAGGTCTTCCTTGGCTTCAGCGGCGGTCTCGCAGATGCCGGTCACCAGCTCAACGGTGTTCAGGAGCAGTTCCTGCTTGATATGGGGATGCTCGTCGTCATCATTGAGTTCCGGGTGTCGTGAAGCAACGCCGCGAAGCACCTCATTGGCCACGGACGCGAGTTCGCCTGTCCTGCCGTCCACCAGCGCGAGTTCCCATTCAACTCCCAGGGTTGACTGCCTTGAGGGGGCGAAATCGATCTTCACGCATGTCCTAACTGTCCTGTTTGCCGCTGGCTCACGCCGTCACTGACAGGCTGTTGCCGGCAGGCGAACGGATGATTCAAGTCTAGTGCAGGGGTAGCATCGTATTGATGGCCTTGTTCCAACACCTGCGTGACAGTCCTAACAAAACCTTCCCCTTCCTGGCGGCGGCCTCTGCCGCAGTAGCCCTGGCGTCCTGTACGGCCGCACCCGGCTCCGTCCCGTCGTCGTCGACCCCTTCTGCTCCAGCCTCGCCCACCGCATCGCCGAGTACGACGACGGCGCCCGCCACCTCCTCCCCGCCACCTGACCCGGGTGCCCTGCCGCTGGGCTGGGGTCCCCGGCAGCGCGACCACGACACGGCTGCCGCGGCGGTGGCGGCGATGACCACCGAGCAGAAAGCCGGGCAGGTCCTCCTTCCGTTCTTCAAGGGCAAGGAGGTGGAGGCCCACGCGGCCGCCATCGAGCGCCTGCACCTTGCCGGGTCCATCATCATGGGCGACAACGTTCCGCTCGATCCCCAGGGCAGGATGGATGTGCACGGCATGGCCGCCATCAACCAGCGGCTGGCCCAGGCTGCGGCCGCCGGCGGCCGGCCCTGGCCCGGGATCATCGCGGTGGACCAGGAAGGCGGCCAGGTTGCCAGGCTGGGGCCGCCCCTGACGGAATGGCCCACGCCCATGAGCTACGGTGCCGCCGGCAGCGCGCCCCTGGCCAAGGAAGCAGGGCAGGGGCTGGCGGCGGAGCTGGTGCCGCTGGGGTTCAACGTGGATTTCGCTCCCGATACGGACGTCACCATCGGCCCGAAGGATCCCACCATTGGTGCCCGGTCCATGGCCTCGGACCCGGGTGCTGCCGCTTCGCTCGGCGTCGCATTCTCCCAGGGGATGCTCGCCGCGGGCGTCCTGCCTGCGGTCAAGCACTTCCCCGGGCATGGTTCGGTGACCGTCGACTCCCACCTGAGCCTGCCCGTGCAGCCTGCGGCCGTTGCGGAGCTCAGCGGCCGCGACTGGAAGCCGTTTGGGGCAGCCATTGCCGCCGGTTCGCCCATGGTGATGACCGGGCACATCGCCGTGCCCGCGCTGGAACCCGGCGTCCCGGCGTCGCTCTCCGGACCCACGTATGCCGCGCTGCGGGGCCTGGGCTTCAAAGGGGTGGCGGTGACGGATGCCCTGAACATGGGCGCCGTGGCCAAGCAGTACACCAGCGGAACCGCCGCCGTGATGGCCCTTGCCGCCGGAGCGGACCTCCTGCTGATGCCCGCCGACGTGGGGCAGGCACACGCGGCCGTCGTCCAGGCCGTGGCCTCAGGCGCGCTGCCGCCTGAGCGCCTGGACGAGGCTGCCCGGCGGGTGGCCACGATGATGGCGTGGCACGGCCGGACCGCTGCGGCAACCGGTGCGCCGGCCGGTAGCGGAGGAGCACTCTCGGCCCGGGTTTCCGCCTCTGCCGTCACCATGGTCTCCGGACCGTGCAGCGGCCCGCTGGTGCCCGGAGCGGTGCGGGTGGCCGGCGGCGGGCCGGGGGACAGGGCCCGGTTTGAGGCCGCGGCCGTTCGGGCCGGTCTGTCCGTGGGCTCCGGGCCGCTGGTCAGCCTCATCGGCTACGGCGGGCGCGGGGCGGAAGGGGACATCGCCGTCGCACTTGATGCCCCCTGGCCGCTGCAGGACTCGCCCGCTCCCGTGAAGATTGCCCTCTATGGCCGCAGCGACGGCGCCTTCGACGCCCTGGCCGCCGTCCTGGCAGGGAAGGCGCCCGCCCCCGGGAAGCTGCCCGCCGGCGTCGGAAGCTTCCCGGCCGGCACCGGCTGCCCCTAGAACCCAACTAGGTAGCGCTAAGTGTCGTTTTGGGGGCTCAAAACGACACTTAGCGCTACCTAGTTGGGAGGGAGCGGGTTAAATGGTCAGGTGCCCATACTGAATAAAGACATGACCCTCTGCATCTCGCTCTCGGCCCGGCCCAGCAACAACGGGACCCGGTTCCACAACCACCTGTACGAGCAGCTGGACCTCAACTGGATCTACAAGGCCTTCGCCCCCACCAACCTTGAACAGGCCATCGCCGGAGTCCGCGGGCTGGGCATCCGCGGCTGCGCCATCTCCATGCCGTACAAGGAGGACGTGATCGCCCTGGTGGACGAGATGGACCCCTCCGCCACGGCCATCGACTCGGTGAACACCATCGTGAACACGGACGGGCACCTCAAGGCCTACAACACCGACTACACGGCCATCGAACAGCTTCTGGCCACCAACAAGGTGCCTACGGGCTATTCCGTCCTGGTCCAGGGCGCGGGCGGGATGGCCAAGGCCACTGTCGCCGCGCTTCGTGACGCCGGCTTTTCGGACGTTACAGTCCTGGCACGGAACGAAACCACGGGCCAGGCGCTGGCAGAACAGTACGGCTTCCAGTGGCGTGCCGAACTCGACCGCGGCGCCGCGGACCTGATCATCAACGTGACGCCGATTGGCATGGCGGGCGGATCCGAGGCAGGTGCCCTGGCTTTCCCGCAGGAAGCCATCGACGCCGCCAAAGTGGTGTTCGACGTGGTTGCGCTGCCCGCCGAGACACCGCTGGTCAAGGCGGCGCGGGCGGCGGGGAAACCCGTAATTACCGGTGCCGAAGTTGCAACCATCCAGGCCTTGGAGCAGTTTGTGCTTTACACCGGCATCCGGCCCACTGCCGGGCAGGTGCGCGCGGCAGAAGAGTTCATGCGCGCGCAGTAGCCGTTTCTTCGAGGGCAGTGCCCTGCACCGGCTCCACCACGATGGCCACCCGGTCCTCGCCAATACGGGTCAGGACCAGGGTGGCCGTTTTGGTCCCGGCCCTCTTGCCGGAATTCTTTCCGGCTGCGCCCTTCCCGCCGGGCAGCAACTGCTTGCGGAGCTCCTCAGGCGTGACGGCGGTGCCGCGCTTCTTGATGTCCAGGACGCCGATGCCCTCGGCCTTCACCCAGGCCTTGAGCGCCTTCACGTTGTAGGGCATCACGTTGAGGACCTTGTAGGGGCGCGCGAACGGGGTGTCCACCAGCTCCGGCGCGCACACATAGGCGATGTGCTCATCCACCAGGTGCCCGCCCAGTTGCAGTGCGATGTCGGCCACCAGTCCGGCCCGGATCACCGCGCCGTCCGGTTCGTACAGGTAGCCCTCCACCGGCCCCACCGGCGCGGCGGGACCTGCCCCGAAGTCTTCCCCGCTGGTCAGCTCCGCCGCGCCCTGGGCGCCAAGCACCAGTGCGGCCCGGCGGACTCCGGGCCGGCGCACCGCGTTGAACCACAGCGCCACCTCGGTGACATCGCCGGCCACCGAAACCCACTGTGCCTCACAGCCGGCAGGAACGGACGCGTGCGGCATGCCCGGGCCCATCTTGACCCCAACGGCCAGGCCGGACGCGGCCAGGCCCTCAACGAAGGACAACGGTGGCGAAAAGGCTTCAGGGTCCCAGATCCGCGTGGTGCCCGACGTCGAAGTGACGCGGCGCGCAGGATCTAGCCAGACGCCGTCGACCCCGTCCAGCGGCACCGCCGTGGCGTCCGCGTGGACCACGGTGGCGTTGGGGAACGGAATGAGGTTCACCGTGGCGCAGGCCGCCGTCGTCTCATCCATCTCCACGGCGGTGACCTTGATGTCCATGGAGGCCAGCGCCAGCGAGTCGGCGGCCAGGCCGCAGCCCAGGTCCGCCACGTGGCGGATGCCGGCCTCGGCGAACCGCTGGGCATGGCGGGCGGCAACGTTCAGCCGGGTTGCCTGTTCCAGCCCTGCCTGGGTGAACAGCATGCTGCGGGCGAACTCGCCGAACTTCGCGGCGGCCTTGGTGCGGAGCCGGGACTGGGTCAGGACGGCGGAAACCAGTTCGGGGGAGTGGCCGGCCTTGCGGAGGGCCGAGTTCAGCTCGAAGGATTTGTCTTCCTGGTAGGGGCCCAGGGACGCCAGGAGCTCCCAGCCTTCAGGGGTGAGCAGCGGTGCAATCTGGTCCTGGGGAGCGTGAGCCATGGGTTCCAGCCTAGTGGAGGAGCGGGCCGGCGCTATGCCGATAGGGTTGAAGCCATGAACCACAGTGCAGGTCCGCAGCAGTCCCGTCACCACCAACCCGGGGACGGCGGGCCGGCGAGGTTCGCCCGGCCGGCACTGATCGCCAGCTCCGTAGTGGCGGTGGTCTGCCTGGCGCTCCTGGTGATCATCTTTTTCCTGGATACCTTCAACGCCACGGTCTATTCGGTGGGCGGCAACGACATCAAGGACGACACCCAGGAGGCCCGGGATATCCGCGGGCTGTACGACGGAGCCCGCGCCGGCAGCGTCGTCTTCCTCGTCGCGTCGCTGCTGGCCGCCCTGGCCTCTGCCTTCTTCCTCTACCGGGGGCGGAATTTCGCAGGCGAGGCCGACGGCGGTGAGGACGTCGACTTCGACGACCTGGGCCGCTGAGGTGCCTTTCCGCCCGCACTGGTGAGCAGAACCCCGGAAATGACCAGGACGCCGCCCAGGATTTGCGGGACCGTGACGGGCTGCCCGAGAGCAACCGTGATGATGGCGGTGAACACGGCGATGAGGTTCAGGTAGTTGCCGGCGTTGGCTGCCGTGGTGTGCTTAAGGGCTAGGTTCCAGAGCAGGTAGGAACCCAGGGAGGGGAACAGGACGATGTAGGCCAGCGACCAGCCCTCGGAGGATGTGGCCGGGAGTCCAGCCCCGGTGGCCGCCGCAAAGGGAACCAGGACAACCGCCGCCATGGCCACCTGCACCGCCGTGGACGTAATGGCCGGGACGGAAAGCCTGCGGGCGGCGATCGTGTAGAAGCCCCAGACGGTGATGGCCGCGACGATCAGCCATTCGCCGGCATCGATCGAGAACGTCAGCAGCCGCTGCAGGTTGCCGCCGGCCAGGATCAGCAGGACCCCTGCCAGGCCCAGGGCAACGCCCACCCAGCTCAGGGGGCCCGGCCTGTCCCGGAGCAGGATGGCAGCCAGGATCATGATCAGGGCAGGGTTTGCCGCAGTCACCAGGGATGCATTCAGCGCCGAGGTGTGCCCCAGCGCACTGTAGAGCAGCAGGGTGTAGGCGCTCATGCCAAGGCAGCTCAGGAGAAGGAGCATCGGCCAGCGGCGCAGGACAGCGCGCCAGTCCGGCCTGTCCACCGCCTGCGCCAGGACCAGCAGCGGCACGGCAGCCAGGGCCCAGCGCCAGAAGGTCAGCTGAAGCGGCTGCATGGTTTCCATGGCGGCCTGGCCTACAACGAAGTTGCCTGCCCAGAAGAGGGTGGCAAGGGTCAGGTACAGGGCTGCTCGCACCGGTCAAATGTACATGGGTTGGTGTCCGCCCGTGACGAAACGCTGGCACTCGCCTTGACCGAGTGCTAACCCTTACATAGAGTCTTCATTAGCACTCTCCCTAGGAGGGTGCTAACACATGAAGAGCTGCCAGCCAGGCTGCTGCCGGCACCGCGACGACGGTTGCCAGCCACGGCGGAAAGCTTTCCAGTCCACGAATTTGCTGACGAAAAGGAGAGGTCCGAGTGTCGGTCTCTATTAAGCCTCTTGAGGATCGTATTGTTGTCCGCCCGCTCGAAGCCGAGCAGACCACGGCTTCCGGCCTGGTCATCCCGGACTCCGCGCAGGAGAAGCCGCAGGAAGGCGAAGTTGTTGCAGTAGGCCCCGGCCGCTTTGAAGACGGCAACCGCGTTCCTGTCGACGTAGCCGTTGGCGACGTCGTTATCTACTCCAAGTACGGCGGAACCGAAGTCAAGACCGGCGGCACCGAGTACCTCGTGCTGTCCGCCCGCGACGTCCTGGCGATCGTCGTAAAGTAACTCTCCGGATCCCCGTGCCGCTGGTCATGCATTCTGCTGGTCGGCTGCGCGGGGTTCTGTCTTGAAAGGACAAAACCATGGCAAAGCAGCTTGCGTTTAACGACGCTGCCCGCCGGTCTCTTGAAGCCGGCATCGATAAGCTCGCCAACACCGTCAAGGTGACGCTCGGCCCCCGCGGCCGCAACGTCGTCCTGGACAAGAAGTGGGGCGCTCCCACCATCACGAACGACGGCGTCACCATCGCCCGCGAAGTGGAGCTGGACGACCCCTACGAGAACCTTGGCGCGCAGCTGGCCAAGGAAGTGGCGACCAAGACCAACGATGTTGCCGGTGACGGCACCACCACGGCAACCGTCCTGGCCCAGGCCCTGGTCAAGGAAGGCCTGCGCAACGTAGCGGCAGGCGCAGCCCCCGGCCAGATCAAGCGGGGCATCGAGGTTTCCGTTGAAGCCGTCGCCGCCCGCCTGCTGGAGAACGCCCGCCCCGTTGAAGGCACCCAGGTGGCCAACGTTGCAGCTATCTCCGCCCAGAGCGACGAGGTTGGCGAGCTCCTCGCCGAGGCATTCGGCAAGGTCGGCAAGGATGGTGTGATCACCATCGAGGAATCCTCCACCACGCAGACCGAACTGGTCCTGACCGAGGGCATGCAGTTCGACAAGGGCTACCTGTCCCCGTACTTCGTCACGGACGCGGAACGCCAGGAAGCAATCCTCGAGGACGCCCTCATCCTGATCAACCAGGGCAAGATCTCCAGCATCCAGGAATTCCTGCCGTTGCTGGAGAAGGCGCTGCAGGCCGGCAAGCCGCTGTTCATCATTGCCGAGGACGTTGAGGGCGAGGCCCTGTCCACGCTGATCGTCAACCGCATCCGCGGCACGCTGAACGTCGTCGCCGTCAAGGCTCCCGGCTTCGGCGACCGCCGCAAGGCCATGCTGCAGGACATCGCCACCCTCACCGGCGCGCAGGTTGTCTCCCCGGAACTGGGCCTCAGCCTGGACACCGTCGGCCTTGAGGTGCTGGGTACCGCCCGCCGCATCACGGTCACCAAGGACAACACCACCATCGTTGACGGCGCAGGCTCGGCCGAAGACGTGGCAGCACGCGTGGCCCAGCTCCGCGCTGAGCTGACCCGCACCGATTCCGACTGGGACCGTGAAAAGCTCCAGGAGCGCCTGGCCAAGCTGGCCGGCGGCATCGGTGTCATCAAGGTGGGCGCAGCCACCGAGGTTGAGCTCAAGGAGAAGAAGCACCGCATCGAGGACGCTGTTTCCTCCACGCGCGCTGCCCTTGAAGAAGGTATCGTCGCCGGCGGTGGCTCGGCCCTGATCCACGCCCTGAAGGCACTGGATGAGGACCCGGCCGTCAAGGCACTCGAAGGCGACGCCGCCGCTGCCGTGGGCATTGTCCGCCGCGCGCTCGTCCAGCCGCTGCGCTGGATCGCCCAGAACGCCGGCTTCGATGGCTACGTCATCACCGCCAAGGTTGCCGAGCTCGAAACCAACAACGGCTTCAACGCCAAGTCGGGCGAGTACGAGGACCTGATCGCTGCCGGTGTCATCGACCCCGTCAAGGTCACCCGCGCTGCCCTCCGCAATGCAGCTTCCATCGCTGCCCTGGTTCTCACCACCGAGACCCTGGTTGTTGAGAAGCCTGCCGAGGAAGACGAGCACGCAGGCCACAGCCACTAGCAAGTAGCTGCGCACGGGGCAACCGTGTACGCGAAAAAACCGGTCCAGCATCCGCTGGGCCGGTTTTTTCGTCGGCGGGACGGCGGGAGCGGCGCGGACTTACGTGCCCGGCATGTCCTGCGTCTCAACGTCGCCCGCGCGCTCATAGACCAGCGACACCGCCCCCTTCGGGAAGCTGCGCGCCGGCTCCGCGAGGCGGAAGGACGCAGGGATCGTCCCGGCGTCGAACAGGCGCTTGCCCTGCCCGAGGGTTACCGGATAGAGCCAGAGGTGGAGGCGGTCCAGTACGTTTGCCGCGAGCAGCGAACGGATGAGGACGCCGCTGCCGAACATGTGCACCTGGTCGTATTCCTCCCGCAGCCGGCCCGCGGCCGTGGCATCCGGCAGGACTGTTGTGCCCGCCCAGCTCGGAGAGGCGAGGGCGCCGGAGACAACGTACTTCGGCACCCGGTTGAGCGTGCCCCCGATATCACCGGACTGGCGGGGCCAGTAGGAGGCGAAAATGTCGTAGGTTTTCCGGCCGAGAAGCAGGGCGTCGATCTGGCTGATCTCAGCCTCGATGGCCGCTTCAGCCTCGTCGTCGGAAACCGGCGCCTGCCAGCCGCCGAAGGCGAAGCCGCCCGCAGTGTCCTCCTCGCGGCCGCCGGGCGCCTGGTAGACGCCGTCGAGGGTGATGAACAGGTTGGCGATGATGATCCCCACCAGCCCATTTTGGGGCGGAGTTCCGGCCCTGTCCAGCATCCGC
>NZ_JAUZVL010000005.1:0-242012 GCF_031844545.1 Arthrobacter sp. AB6 | reverse complement strand
GCCAGCGCTCTCTCATTTAATGCGCCTAAACCGCCAACGCTCTCTCCCTTTCTAAAGAAAAGTGAGAGAGCGTGCGGCCAGGATGGCGCATTAAGTGAGAGAGCGTGTTGGCTGGGGACCTATTCCTTGCCGAGCCCCGCGGCCGAGGTCTTATCGCCGGCGGCGCCGTTGAGCGCCCGCAGGTCGAAGATGCCGTTGATGTCCGCCTGCTTAGTGGTTCCGGCGGTCACGCCGTCGGCCAGGAGCTTCTGGTAGGTTCCGGCCAGCGGGTCCACGGTGAACACGATGTTCTTCAGGGACCGGTCGATGACGTCGGGTTTCAGCTCGGCGCCCGCGGCTTCCTTGAGGGCGGCGTTGATGACGCTGGCCTTCTCGCCGTCGGCTGCTCCGTTCAGCCACTCGACCGACTTCACGTGCCCTTTCAGGAGGGCCTTCACTGTGTCCGGGTGGTCCGCGGCGAACTTCTGGTTCACGATCAGGATGGTGGTGGGGAACTCGCCCGGCTTGCCGGACAGCGCGCCGTCCCACAGGTCCTTTTCGTCCACCAGCACCTTGGCGCCGGCGGTCAGCACCAGGCGGGAGGCCCAGGGCTCGGGCAGCCACGCGCCGTCGAGCTTTCCGTCCTGGAACAGCTTCAGGGTCTGGGCGTTCTCCGTGGGGTTGATGGCAACGTCGCCGCTGCCGTCAACGTTGGTCTTGTAGCCCTGCGAAGCCAGCCAGGCGCGGAGGGCGACGTCCTGCGTGCCACCGAGCTGCGGGGAGGCGAGGGTCTTGCCCTTGAGGTCGGCGACGGAGTTGATGTCCGACTTGACCACCAGCTGGGCACCGCCGGCTGCAGCGCCGGCGATGATGTTGATCGACTCGCCGCCGCTCTTGACGAACGAGTTGATGGCCGGATTGGGGCCGATGTAGGTGGCGTCGATGGCGCCGGCATTAAGTGCCTCAATGGCTGCCGGCCCGGCGTTGAATACCTGGGTGCTGAGCTTGGTGTCGCCCAGTTCGCCGGCGATGTAGCCCTGGCTGACGCCCACCAGGGCGGGCGCGTGGGTGACGTTGCCGAAGTAGCCAAGCTTCAATTCCGCGGCGGGGTTCCCGGCGGGCGCGGTTTCCTGCACGGCAGCGGGAGTGCCGCCGCTGTTCACCGCCGCCGCGATGGCGGCGCCTCCGCCCAACAGGGCGAGCAGTGCAGCGCCGATGCCGATCTTCCTGCCGAGGGAGCGCTTGGGAGCGGCGGACTGTCCGGCCACGATGCGCGTGGAGGCGGGCTGGTTCCTGGGGCTCTTGTTCGAAGGGTCTGACATGGGAATTTCCTTTGCTGGGGGCGGATGCTGAGACGAGATTACGGAGCGCCCGGCAGCCCCACAATCATTCCCGTAGCGGGCGTTCACGGAAGGTCGCGAACGCTCAACAGGGCGTAGCGGGGCGTCAAGAAACGTCGCGGGGCGTCTTTGGGGCGGCCCCGGCAGGAGCGTCTACGCAGCCCTGACGAGGGGGAGCTCGTCCCAATGCGTCGTGTACCGGGGCGACCGCATGGTGCGCTTCATGGTCCAGTCCAGGCCGGACCTGATGCCGGCGTGCCCCAACCCGATGGAGGCCCGGCCAAAACGGTTGCTGACGTCTTCAAGCAGGGTGCCGATGTGGCGTTCCTCGTGCGGGTTCTCGAACAGTTCCAGCGGGGACTGGTTGCCGGAGGGGCGCAGGTCCGTGAGCATAAGCCCCACTTTGACGTACTTGAGGCCGTCCCGGATGGTGGGCAGCAGGGCGTGCGCCGCCTTGGTGAGCAGGAGCGGATCCGCCGTGGGCATCGGCAGTACGACGCACACCGACGGGTGGGCCTGTTCGTGCCCGCTGAAGGGGGACGTGCCAGCGAATGCGGTGAGGACTTTGGCCTGCAGCCCGTGATTCGCGAGCCGGGCGCTCGCATGCTGGCCGTAGACGCTGAGGACCTGCCGCAGCCCGGCCGCGGTGGTGACCGGAGCGGAGAAGGAGCGGGAAAAGATCAGCTGGTCCCGGCCGATGCGTTCCTCTTCCATGGGGATGCAGGGCGTGCCGTTCAGTTCCAGGACGGTGCGCATCACCACAACGGAGAACTTATCCCGGATGGCAACAGGGTGGGCCCGGCTGAGGTCCAGGATGGAGTGGATGCCGATGGCGTTCAGGCGCCTGGTCAGGCGCCCGGCGATGCCCCAGATCTCCTCCACGGGCAGGCGCCTCAGCAGTTCCTCCCGCAGGGGCGCCGGGACGCTGTCCCAGTGGCAGACCCCCGCAAACACGGGATTGTTCTTGGCCCACTTATTGGACAGCTTGGCCAGCGTTTTGGTGGGCGCAATCCCGACACACACCGGCACGCCAACGTTCCGGCGGACTATATCCTTCATGGTCCTGCCCAGCGCCAGCAGCTGCTCCGGGCTGCCCTTCACTCCGAGGAAGGCTTCGTCGATGCTGTAGACCTCAAGCCACGCGGAATACCTGGCCAGCAGTTCTACTGGTAGGGGCGTCTACTTGAAAGTTCACTATTCCTCCCAGGATGTGCCTGAGTCTGGGGCGTCCCGACGCGGGTGGTCTGCACAACTCGTCGACGCCATCAGTCGCCCTCGCGACGGAGCAGATCCCCGGAAGCCATACGGCGCTTTGTCTTTCCCTGTCAATTTCGAGCGTGTTGAGGCTAAGCGGGCAGACCCAATCCTGAATGGCGTCACCCAGATGGCCGCAGCCGGGCCCCTTACTGGGAATCGAGGGTCTTCTTGAAGAAGGTCGCGGCGTCCTCATATGCCAAGGCATGATAGAAATCGCCCGCCCGCCGGCTCGCTAGAGAGACATGTGCGGCGCCTTGCGCCTGCGCCCACGACTCGACCTCAGTCATCAAGGCCTGTCCGACACCTTGCCGTCGTAACCGCTCGGCCACCATTACCTCTTCGACCCAGGCAGCAGGGCCGTTGGCAAGAAAGGTGGCTCGGCAATGGGCTAGAAGGTAGCCGACGACGGATCCGTCACGCTGTTCGGCTACCAGAATGAGCGTCTGGGGCGCCTGGAGCGATGAGCGGAAGGTTAGGTCAAAGGATTCCCGCTTCGGCGAGAACGTTCGCGCGAAATCCTGAACCAGACGCCAAACGTTGTCCACATCGTTGATGCCGGCGCGTCTGATCGTCATGGTGAGGTTCGGCATCTCGCTACATTACCCGGGCGGTCCGTAGGCGGCGGCATCTGCAATGCTGTTCAGCATGACGATCACCTTTGAATGGCGCGGAATGGTTCGGAACGAAGAAATTAACCAGCCGCACGCAGAAGGCTTCGATCATGAATTGGTTGAAATCGATTGGACTGATGTTCTCTCGCGCCTGAGCCTGGGGTGGGTCACAGCTCGCGACGACCAAGGCCTCGCGGGCTTCGTCAACGTGATCTGGGACGGACAGGCACACGCGTTCATCGAAGACACCTTGGTGGCACACAGGGCGCGCCGTCAGGGCATCGGGAAAAGACTCCTCTCCGTAGCCACCGAGCAATCGAGGGAGGCGGGCTGCGAATGGCTTCATGTTGACTTCGACGACCACCTAAAGAGTTTCTACTTCGATGCATGCGGTTTCCGTCCCACCAACGCCGGTCTAATCCAACTGCGCTAGCGTCGGGCGGTGAGCCGTGAGAGAGCCACACGCAATTAGCATGAAGGATTGTCACGTGAACAACACTTTGCAGAACATCCAGAAGGCGGTGCTGGAGACCCCAGCCGTTCGGGGCATTAAGATCGTCGGAATCGATGGGCCTTCAGGATCGGGTAAGAGCACGTTGGCGGGGAAGTTGGCCCCATTGTTGAACGCCCCGGTCATCCCAATTGACGACTTCGTTTCCTGGAACAACTTTGCCGGATGGTGGCCCAGGTTCGAGCAACAGGTCCTGGACCCCCTACTCAATGGGTACCCGGCCCACTACCAGCAACGGGATTGGGAGGGCGACGAGTTCGGTGATTCCCTGGGACGTTGGACAACGGTGAACTGGAATCCGGTGGTGCTCATCGAAGGCGTCACGTGCACCAGGCGAGAGAGCATAGGCCGGATTGCATTCGCTGTATGGGTGGAGGCTCACGAGGATGAGCGTCTGCGACGCGGCATAGAGCGGGACGGAGAAGGGCGCAGGGCACTTTGGCATCGCTGGATGGATGAAGAGGACAAATTCTTCGCTTCGGATGAAACTCGACTCCGGGCTGGCCTCATAGTTCCCGGAAATTGGGGCAAGTGAGACCCCCATTCCTTGGTCACCACCTATAGTGATCAGGTGCATCCTCCGATCGAAACCCAAGCTGAATTCCGCGCCGCCGGGCCCCTGGTCAAGCTGGAGGGCGGCCGAGGAACGGCCTGGAGAGTTGGCGACGTGACACTGAAGCCTCTTGATGTGCTTCCCGAGGAGTTGCTCTGGTTGGACGAAGTTGCGCGCGAACACAGCGTCGGCGGTGAGCTGCGCCTGAGCCTTCCGATCAGAAGCCGGTCAGGCAAGCTGATTGTCGACGGCTGGACGGCATTCCCCTACCTCACCGGCGAACACCAGCCGGGAAGATGGGCGGAACTGGCAAAAATCGCCCGGGAGTTCAGTGCGATTTTCGCTGAAGTACGGCGCCCTGACTTTGTCGATAAGCGAACTCACGCCTGGGCCAAAGCTGACCGGTTTGCCTGGGGAGAATATGATGGTCCGCCGATCACGGCTCCCTACATCGCTGACCTCGTGAGCGCACGGCGGCAGGTGTTCGATCCCCCTTGCATCGTTCACGGCGATCTCACCGGAAACGTCTTGTTCGACCCCGCTCTTCCACCCGCCGTCATCGATTTGACCGTCGACTGGCGTCCCGTGAGCTACTCAATAGCCGTGATCGCCATTGACGCCGTCTGCTTCGAGGGGGCGCCGCTGTCACTTCTCGAAACGATCAGCGCGGCGCGGGACTTTCCGCAGTACCTGATCCGCGCCTTGCTGTTCCGGCTCGCGGTCGACGGCCTGAATGGCCGGTCGGCGTCTGATTACGGTGCCTACCAGAGCGCCGTTGGCCGTGTGCTTGAACTCGCCGAGGGTAGGAGTCCGGCTGATCGATGACCCTAGACAGCCGGGCTGTCGGTCCATCCGGTGAGCCCAAGAAGGTCAGCAGCAATGTCCTGGACGCTGCGGTTGTCCGTGGGGCATCGATGGGCCCATTGTGGCGTGAGAACCAAGGGAATCGCCATCTACACATGAGTCGGAGCGACCGTACATTAGCCCTCTACAACGACGCCTGGGACTGGACCCTCATCTGGCACTTCAACGTGCGCGAAGCTCGTCTGGAACGCGATTCCTGGCCGTCTATCTATGGGGCCACCGTCTGGTGGCGTGGTGACGGGGTATCGAATACCGACTACCGACTCGCCTAGGAGTCCCTCCGGTGTAGGTCCTAGTGGCAGCGTTGGAAATGGCTGAATGTCCGCTTCCCGTTCATCGAAGTGCCGGGCCGCAGCCACGTGGAATATTGCAGCATGAGCGGTCGCCATCAGCCATGTCTCGGCTAGGAGGGTGGCCGGTCTCAAGTTGAGTACGGTCACTTCCAGTCCCTGCTTCCTTTGGTCTTCTCGGGGAGGCCTCGCCAAGTATTCAACGGTTACTCCCTCAAGGATGTTCGCCGCGTCCTCGCCGGTCAGTGAGCTCAGCGGGACGCCACCGTCAGGGGTGGGGGCCTGGGTTGTTACTGTTGCCAACACGTCATCGCGTGCTCGAACCGCCAGCCCATGCTTCAGTTTGTTGTGTGCCGCGTTGATATTGATATCACCGCGGACCAAGAGCGACATTGCATGAGTCAGCCAGTCGCCCAGGACATTAAGGGCTTGGTCGGCTTTCCGCTGCATTTCCGGATGGGCCGCTACTTCCTCGGGGAAGACAACTCTCCAAAAGGTGTCGTGCCCGGTTGGACTGCGTAGGAACTCCTTAGCCTCTCTGACCAGGTCGACGGTTTTGGTCGGTCCTTCGGCTATTGCCGCCCACACACATTTCACTGGCCCCTGTGCTGCGGTGCCTACTGTGAGGGAGTGATACAAACGCACCAGTGATTCAGCGGCATGGTGGCGGAGAGCAAAGGCGTCAATCGCAACCTGTAGCTCACGATCGGACTCGTTGAAGGACAAGAGGTCACGGTGGGTGCCCTGCCCAAGCAAGGACGCGAACTCTCTCCCGATCTGCCCTGACTCCGCGTCGTCCGGAGGATGGCTCCCTAGCAACGACGAGATCCGTGATGAAAAGTAGCCGAATGGTCGGGACAAGAAGAAGCTGTCGTCAAGACTAAGAGCGATGTTTGCATCCAGGCGTGCCTTAGACGGTGAAGTGAACATGGGGATGATTGTCCTCCCACGGACGGCGTGTCCCGGGCTGTCGACACAGGGCACGTTGGTCGTTCACAGGGCACGTTGGTCGTTCATTTTGTTGTTCCCGCGCGGAAGTATCAGCGGAGGGCGGGGTAGGAGGCCCAGTCACCTCCGGCGAGACGCCACCACGCGGTCGCTGAAGTTGTTGAGATTCCCAACAGATCCGATAGGACTCTAGGGTGCATTTGCTGTGCAAGCTCAAGGAGTGCGGTGACTCGGGCGCTGCCGGTCTGCATGCCGTGACGGTTGAGCCGTTTTCCGAGGGCGCCGGCCGTGAGGGGCGCGCCAGGGTTCCGTCCGGCGAAGAGCCAGCGCTCTGACCGGGGCTGGCTAAGATTGAGGAGGTCCGTGAGGGCTTCGCCTAGCGCACGGGGCAGCTCGATCGGTTCCTTCCCGAGGGTCAGGGTCACTCGATCCGGGAGGACATCTACTTGGGCACGTTCTATGGCCACGATCTTCGTCAGGTGCATGCCGTAGAGCAGGACGAGCAGGGCCGCGACCCTATCAACGGGTGATAGGTGGGTGTCTCCTAGGAACAGGCGGGCCATTTTCCAGCGGTGGTCGGAGTCGAATCCGCTTCCGGCGAGCTGATTCTTGCGGTGTTCAACTCTGAGGCGGCTCATGCGGTTCTGCCGCAACCAGCGGGTGAAGGGCGCCAGCGCGTCCTGTTGGCTCGGGGAGCCCGTGAGGAAGGCGTCGAGTTCGCGTTGCGGATAGGCCGTGAGCGAGTGGCCTTGGACGCGGATGCGTCGGAGAAGCTCGGCGCAGGACCTCAGAGCTGCACGTTGTTTCTGGTAGCGGGCTTTGGCGGTACCGCGTGGTGTGGTGTGGGTTGGGGAGTTCAATCCCCACGCACTGTATTGGCGCAGGAGAAGTCGGTCCTCTGGTGCTTCGAGAGAGGCCAGCCAGACGCGAAGCCAGTGCTCGAAGCGGGCGTGTTGGACGTTTAGGTCAGGCAGCGTGCCGGATTCAACGAGCAGGGAGAGTAGGAACGAGGCCGACTGCACGGAACCTGCCCGCTCGATGATCGCTGCGGGTTCCAGTGGCAGTGTGCCGCCGGCAAGGTCACGGAGGGTGGCTGCGGCGCTGCTGTTGTCTACCCAGCGGCTCAGCGACTCTGCTCTTGGGTGGTGGGACATCAGGTAGTCGGCCAAGGACTGCATCTCGTCCCGGATCTGGCCCGTTTCGTCGGAGAGAAGCCGCCGGACGACGATGGGTCGGCGGCATTGTGCGCACAGGTGGTGCTTGCGTGATTCTTGAACTGAGCCGCAGCCGGGGCAAGCCATGGTGACCGGGGCGCCTGCGCATTCAGCGCAGACGAGTTGTTTGTGCAGGAGATTTGTCAGCATCCGCCGCTGGCCGCATTCGGGGCATGGGTGTGGGTTCCGCATGCCGTAGTAGCACCGGGCGCATACGCATTTTCCTTCAAGGTGTGTGGCGACCCGACCCGCTCTATGACATAGCGAGCATGTCTTTTCGGGCGCGGTGTAGCAGTTGAGGCACACCAACTCCGGTCGCCGGACGACGATGGTCGCGGACTGACCGCAACGTGAGCAGACGTCGAATGACCGGGGGTCCGCCCGCCAGCACGCCCTGCAGAAACGCTCTCCATCGATGTTGCGCTGAACTGGCTGGGTGCGCCCACAGGCGGCGCAGGGCGCCGACGAGTGGTTCCGGGCGCAGCGTGAGCAGTGCCGCCCTCCGTTGGGTGCCTTGTGGGGCAGCCGGAGGTGCCGGCCGCACCCTTCACAGCTCGGAAGAATGATGCCGCGGGCGCCGGCGGCAACGAGCGCATGACACAGTTCTTGGACGGTGATCGGGACGTTCTTGTGCTTGCCTTGCAAGACCCCTGGCTGCTTGATCAGCGCAAGCTGGAGGAGACGCTGCGTTCGCTCTGCGGGAGCGACCTCGATGACGACTGTCTTGATGTCTGTGGCTGAGAGTTCGGGGTCCGTGTCCTGGATGAGCGAGACGATCTCCGATAGCTGCTGCCCGGTACTCTGGTCGGCCACTTCAAGCTTGCTCGGGTCCGGGACGCCGGATGGTTGCCCGGAGCGGACGGAGATCACCGATCGAACCGCGTGTTTGTTCGCCGACGGCGACGGGCAGGGTTTCTGGCGTGCTGCGTTTCACCGATACGAGGTCATCCAGGGAACATTCCAGTGCGTCGCAGAGAGCCGAGAGAACATCCAGCCGCACTCGCTGCGGCGTCTGGGCAACCAGCCGGTACACCTGCTCCCTGGACAGGTCGATTCCCCGCTCCGCGAGCAGGGGTCCGAGCTTGGAAGTCTGGAAGATTCCCCGGGAAGCCATTACCGATCGGAGATTCCAGGTCGTCTCCAGCTCAATCGTCACGGTTGTCTCCTTCTACAAGGTTCTTCAGTGCCTTCGTGAGCACCCGATTCTTGAAATCAGAACTCACAGAAGCGTAAATCGACGTTGATGACGCCTGCGCGTGCCCGACTTGTTCCTGCACAAAGCGCTCGGCATAACCAAATTCGATCAGGTGAGTGACGTACGAGTGCCGAAGACTGTGCAGCGTGAGTGCCTTCGACAACCCCGCCTCATCCCGCAACGCTGCAAAACGCCGGTCCAGGAAGCCAGCCGTCACGCGCGTGCGCCGCTCAGTGACCCAGATTGCCTCAAGGTCGCCCGGCGCGAATCTCTGCCGGGCGTCTTCAACCCACTGTTGCATTCCTTGTATCCACCAGTCGAACTCAGGAACCAGCAGGACCGTTCGTCGCCGCGGAGCGCTGCCCCTGGAAGCCTTCGCCCACCGGACGTGAACAGCACCGAACCGCCCCCAGCCCGGCACCGCGGAGCTGTGATGGAGGTCGGTCAGGTCGAGCTTCACCGCTTCCGTGCGGCGCAGACCGAAGGCGTACACCGTCTTCAGCAACTGCGCGTCGCGCAGCGCCCCGAGAGCCCCTTTCCGACGCGACGTTACCAGCGCCTCAACGCGCGCATCAGCCGTATCGAACAACAGCTGGACTTCTTCGTATGAGAGGGGTCGCCGAGCGGCGTCCCCTTCGAACTCGAATCGGTGCGCGACCGTGTTCCAGGGCAGGCACACCTGTGAGGGCACCTCGCCGAACTGCGCTTCGCAGATTTCCATCCAGTCGTAGTGCGGATTCGTGATGTACTCGCAGAAGACCCGTATGGCGCCGTGATAGTGCCGAATCGTTGACAGGGCCCTCTTGTCACCGCCGATCGTATCGGTGAACTCATCAAGGTCGCTGACTCTCCACTGCCACGGAGGCTTGTCGGAGAACTCACGGAACCGCGTAACTATCGCGAGTCGTGCCCGAATCGTCGCTGCTCTCAGGCCCCGGCTTTGCTGCTGATTCCGCCATCCGTCGATCATCGCCTCGAAGACCGTCTGTTCAGGATTCATCATCGAGACGTTCGACGCCGAAGATAGCAGCCTCAAGGCGGGTGCCGCGTTTTCATTATGTTGCATTAGATACAACAAAGTACGGACAGATGCATCATTGGGTCAAATCGCATCGCATTGGCCCCGGCATTTCCCTGCTACCGTCGATTGCAGCGCCGCCCGTCGCCGCAATTAGTGGGCGATTGCAATCGTAGACAGTTGCATTGGCTGCAACAGTGCACGGTTCATCACCCGGGCGCTGATGTCGCCATAGAGCTCATAGTTGCTGGACCTGGCCACCAAGCCCCATTCCTTGGCGCGGGGTGCGAGCTTGAACCAGGGCTCTCCCACGGCAATGCCTAAGGCTTTGGCTTCGGGGGAACGGGTCACCGCGCAGCCGTCGTTGTTGGACAGGACCACCAGCGGCTTGCCCTCCAGCGAGGGATCGAACGCGCGCTCGGCGGAGGCGTAGAAGCAGTTCACGTCCACATGGGCGATCTGCGGCATCTGCCGCATGAGGCCCGGCCTAGACATGGTGCAGGCACCTGGTTGCGACGCCCCAGATGGTCAGTTCGGACAGCGCCTGGACCCGGATATCCGGGTACCTCGGGTTCTCGGCCTGCAGCACCACCCCGGTCCCGGTGAGGCGCAGGCGCTTGACGGTCAGCTCGCCGTCCAGGACGGCGACGACGACGGATCCATCCTTGGGTTCCAGTGCCCGGTTCACGATCAGCTCATCCCCGTCGCTGATCCCCGCGCCTTCCATCGAGTCGCCGGTCACCCTGACGACGTAGGTGCTGGTGATGTCCTTGATCAGGTGGGCATTGAGATCGATCCGGCCGTCGAAGTAGTCCTGTGCCGGTGACGGAAAGCCCGCGGCCACCGGCACGGGCGAGATCAGCACCGAGAATAATGAGACGCCCGCATCTATCACGCGGGGACCGACAATTACGCCCACAACACACCCTAATTCGAATATATGTTCGATTAGTTCAGTGTAGTCCCTGGCCCGGACAAAGCTTAAGAGCGATGTCCGCTAATGCTGGGTCAAACGGAGCCTTGCAGCCCGTTCCACCAGGACCGGCACGTAGTCCCGGATAGGGCCGTCATCGAGGACGCGGTGTTCTTCGGCGACCACGTTTTCAATGACGGAGCGCGGTTCCTCGGGGAAGCGCTCCGCCAGCCGATCGACAACAGCCATGAGGGCCCGCACTTCGGGTTCGTTTGTCATTCCCAAAGCTTCGGCCTGGCGGGGAGGAGAGTCAACCATCACTTAGTCGTCCCACGTCAGCGCCCTTTGGGTATCGTTCCTCGGATTCCGTTCTGTGCGGGTTCAGCCGGCGGCAGCCACCGGCCACGACTCGCGGACGGCCGACGGCGTGAACCTCGCCCCGGTGTTGGGGGAGCGTAATGTCAGTTTTTTGACAACGCTCTCTCACTTAATGTCGGTTTCGGGGCATCCCTCTCTCACCTCCCGCGCCGCGACGGCAGGCCTGTGGATAACTTCTGCAGCGTCCGGCCATATCGGGGCACAATGCCAGCATGCAAAAGCAGGATTCTCTGCCCCAGTCGTTGGCAAGAGCTCCCTTCACCTTCGGCGCTGCCCGGGCTTCCGGCGTCACCGTAAACCGGCTCCGGCGCAAGGATGTGATGAACGTGGGCCGCGGCCTTTACCGCCCTGTGGACTGGGACTTTGATTTGGAAGGCGCGGCCAGGGCGTTGTCGGCTGCGTCGCCGGGAGCCTGGATCTCCCATGTGACCGCCGCCCGGCTTCGCTGCCAGGTACTGCCTCCGTGGCTTGCTGATTCCACGGAACTGCATCTCAGCAAGCCGCGTTCGCTGCCATCAGTCCGCCGGAAGGGCGTGTTCGGCCATACCGTGCTGGCACGTGAAGACGAGATCGAACTTGTCGACGGCATCCGCCTGAGCACGCGGTCCCGCACCTGGCTCGACTTGGCACGCGTGCTGCCGCTCCATGACCTGGTCAGCATGGGTGACCAACTGGTCCGCGTCCCGCGGGTGGATTTCGAGGGGAGGACGGAGCCCTATGACACCATCGCGGGCCTTCGGATGCTGGTGGGCCGCCACCCGAATTTGCAAGGCGTCGTCCGCGCCCGTGAAGCGCTGGATCTGATCCGGGTAGGTGCAGACTCCGCGCCGGAAACGTTGCTTCGCTTGGCCATCGCCGACGCCGGGCTGCCGGAGCCCGGACTCCAGGTGCCGTTGCGCGCGGGAGAGTCGCGGTCGCCGTCGGCCGATCTGGGCTACCGTCATCGCCGCCTTGCGATCCAGTACGACGGCGGACATCACCTCGGTGAGGCACAGATCCTCAGCGACAGGAGGCGGGACAAGGCCTTCGAATCCGCCGGCTGGACCGTCCTGGTCTTCGATAAGGACGACCTTGCGGACGAATTTCAGCGCGCAGTACAGAGGATTAAGCGGGCGCTCCGGAATAGCTGGCTTGATCACCCTCAGGCGTCCGGGTTCGCCTGACAGCCGCCGTAGATGCGGTCAGGCCAGCCAGCGCCACCAGCGTGGCTGTTCCGGTTCGGGCCTCGGTTCCGGTTCCGGCTCCTCGCCCAAGGCCAGCGCGGCCTCAACGATGTCGTCCGCGGTGAGCGTCATGACGGCCTCACGATCGAGCGCGTCGAGACTTTGTTCCTCGTCGCGCGACAGTCTCAGCGCCTGACGGTTGAGTGCCTGCTCGAACAGCGTGCGGGCGAACCGTGCATTACCGGAGTCCTCGCCCGCGTGGAGCCCGGTGAAGATGCGGCGCAGCATCTGGTCCGCACCCGGCTCCAGCCTGTACTCGTGCTGGGCCAGCATCCGGTGGAAGATCGTCTGTAGGGCGTCAACGGAGTAATCGGGGAACGTGATCTCGCGGGCGAACCTGGAGCGCAGTCCGGGGTTCGAGAGCAAGAAGGACTCCATCAGCCGCGGGTACCCGGCCACGATCACGACCAGGCGGTGGCGGTGGTCCTCCATCCGCTTGAGCAGGACCTCTATCGCCTCGGGGCCGAAGTCCATCCGGCCGTCCTCCGGGGCCAGTGCGTAGGCCTCGTCGATAAACAGGACGCCGTCCAGCGCACGCCGGATCACCCGGTCCGTTTTGATGGCGGTCGTGCCGACGTACTGCCCCACCAGGCCTGAACGGTCTACCTCGACCAGGTGTCCTTTCTGCAGCAGACCGACCGCGCGGTACATCTCGGCCAGGAGCCGCGCGACGGTGGTCTTGCCCGTGCCCGGGTTTCCGAGGAACACCAGATGCTGTGACGTGGCCACCTCCGGCAGGCCATGCGCCTTACGGCGGGCCTGGACCTGGAGCAGTGCGACGAGCGCCCGCACCTGTTCCTTCACGGTCTCCAGCCCGACCAGCGCGTCGAGCTCGGCCTGCACCTCGGACAGCGGCCGGGCCGGCCCGGGCCTCGCAGCCATGAGATCGCCGACCAGGTCGTCGACGCGTTCCGAACCAGGCAGCTTGAGCTGATCGGCCAGCCGGCCGATGGTTTCGCGCAGGTCGTCGAGCGGATTGCGGCTGGCAGCCATGCATCCACTGTAGTACTCGATTCCCGGCCGGGGAGGGGGCTCCCAGAACAGCTACGGCAATGATCCCCCAAGGTGAGAGAGGGTCGCCCGAAAACCCGCATCAGGTGAGAGAGGGTCACCCGAAAACGCACATCAGGTGAGAGAGGGTCGCCCGAAAACCCGCGTTAAGTGAGAGAGCGTCGGGTGGGGAGGGCGGGTCAGCGGCTACCGCAGCACCACGGTGCGGTTGCCCTGCAGGATCACCCGGCCCTCGCAGTGCCACCGCACGGCGTTGGACAGGGCCTTGCACTCGGTGTCGCGGCCGGCGGCCACCAGGTCCTCGGGCCCGTAGGTGTGGTCCACCTCCACAGTCTGCTGCGAGATGATCGGGCCCTCATCCAGCTCACTGTTGACGTAGTGGGCCGTCGCACCAACGGTCTTCACACCGCGCGCGTACGCCTGGTGGTACGGCTTGGCGCCCTTGAAGCTGGGCAGGAACGAGTGGTGGATGTTGATGGCCTTGCCGTCGAGTTTGCGGGTGAGGTTGTCGCTGAGCACCTGCATGTAGCGGGCCAGCACCACGAGCTCCACGTCGAACTCGTCCACGAGCTCCAGCAGGCGCGCCTCGGCCGCAGGCTTGCTGTCGGGCGTGACGGGCACGTGGAAGAACGGGATCCCGTGCCACTCCACCAAAGCCTGGTGGTCGGTGTGGTTGGACACCACCGCCACCACGTCCACCGGCAGTTCGCCGATGCGTGCCCGGAACAGGAGGTCATTGAGGCAGTGCCCGAACTTGGACACCATGATCAGCACCCGCCGCTTGGAACCGTGCGGCTCCAGCCGCCAGCGCATCCCAAAGCGCTCCGCAACGGGACCAAACGCGGTCCGCAGCGTGTCCGCGGTGGAGGCATCGCCGTCGGACGCAAAATGCACCCGCATGAAGAAGTGCCCTTCGGAACGCTCGCCGAACTGCTGGTTGTCGATGATGTCGCAGCCGTGCTCCAGGAGGAAGCCGGACACGGCGTGGACGATGCCCGGCGACTCGCTGCAGTCCAGCGTGAGGACATGCTCCACTGTGGTCACCGGCGTGGAAAGGGAAGTTTCAGTCTCAATGGCGGTCATGGCTCAGCACTCGATCACATTCACGGCAAGGCCCCCTCGGGACGTTTCCTTGTACTTGGTTTTCATGTCGGCGCCCGTCTCGCGCATCGTTTTGATGGCTTTGTCGAGGGATACCTTGTGGCTGCCGTCGCCGTGCAGGGCAAGGCGGGCGGCGTTGATGGCCTTGACGCTGGCGATGGCGTTGCGTTCGATGCAGGGGATCTGCACCAGCCCGCCCACGGGGTCGCACGTCAGGCCCAGGTTGTGTTCAATGCCCACCTCGGCGGCGTTCTCCACCTGGGCGGGCGTGCCGCCCAGGACCTCGCAGAGCCCGGCGGCGGCCATGGAGCAGGCGGAACCCACCTCGCCCTGGCAGCCCACCTCGGCACCGGAGATGGAGGCGTTGATCTTGAACAGGATTCCGACGGCGGCCGCGGCCAGCAGGAAGCGGACCACGCCGTCGTCGTTGGCGCCGGGCACGAACTTCACGTAGTAGTGCAGCACCGCCGGGACGATGCCGGCCGCGCCGTTGGTGGGCGCGGTGACGATCCGGCCGCCTGCGGCGTTCTCCTCGTTCACGGCGAGGGCGAACAGGTTCACCCACTCCATCGCCCGGAGCGGATCGGTCACGCCGGTGTCCGCCGTCAGGGTCTGGAACAACGACGGCGCGCGGCGGCGGACGTTGAGGCCGCCCGGCAGGATTCCTTCCGCGGCGCAGCCGTTGTCCACGCATTCGCGCATGACGGCCCAGAGCTTCAGCAGTTCTTCCCTCAGTTCCGCTTCCGTCCGCCAGGTCAGCTCATTGGCGAGCATCACGTCCGAGATGGACATGCCTTCACGGCTGCAGATCTCCAGCAGCTCGTCCGCCGTCGTGAAGGGATATGGAAGGACCGTGGCGTCAGCCACCACGCGGTCGCCGGCGTCGGCGTCCCCGTCCACCACGAAGCCGCCGCCAATCGAATAGAAGCTCCGTTCGCTCAGGACAGCCCCGGTGTGGTCCAGGGCGCGGAAGGTCATGCCGTTGGGGTGGGCCGGGAGGGACTTCCGCCGGTGGAGGACCACGTCCTCGTCCCAGTTGAAGTCCACCCGGTGGTCGCCGCCCAACCACAGTTCGGCGTCGAGGGCGGCCGCAGCCACCTGGTCATCCGCTGTCGACGTATCCACGGTTTCGGGGTCCAGGCCCTTGAAGCCCAGGACCACGGCCTTGTCCGAACCGTGGCCCCGCCCGGTGGCGCCCAGCGAACCGAACAGTTCGGCCTGCACGCGCCGGGTGGAGCTCAGGAGTCCGTCGCCCTTGAGTCCGTCGGCGAACAGTTTCGCCGCCCGCATCGGGCCCACCGTGTGTGACGACGACGGCCCGATGCCAACGGTGAACAGGTCCAGGACGCTGAGTGCCATTTAGGGGACCTCAGGCGAGGCGTATTCGCGCATGGCGTCCAGGAGCCAGCGGCCCAGGAAATCGGCGAACGAGGCGCGGGGGAAAATCCGGTAGCTCTCGTCGCCGGTCTTCCACAGGACCACGGGGATGTTGCCGACCTCCGTCGAGAGGGCTGTTCCGGCCTTCAGGACGCGCGGGTGCAGGTCCAGCGAGCAGCCCTTTTCCAGGACGGCGCGGGCCCGCGGCCCGGTGAGCTCGAACGTGGTGCGGTTTGCGGAGAGGTCCACCACCTGGCCAGCCCCATCGCCGAGCGCTTCCCGGAGCGCCTGGATCAGGTCGCCGCCGAGGGATTCGTGCGCTTCCCTCGGAGCTACCACCAGGAACTCTTCCGGGCCGAGCCACAGCACGGACGTCTCACCGGCGCCGGCCACGCTGCCGCACTTTGCGGGCAGGCCGCCGGTGACGGAGGCGATGCGCTGTCCGGCGTCGCTGTCCCGGTTGGCCCGGAGGCCCACCATGGTCAGGAATGCCACTTCGCTGATCTCCACCACGCCGGGGACGGACCCGGTTTCAAAGTCTGCCCGGAGCCGGGCGGCAGGGCTGACGCGGAGTGAGAGGTTCTTCTGGTACGAGGTTGCAGGTGCTGCTGTTTCAGCCATCTTTGCGGGTCCCTTCGGGGTCAAAAAGTACGGTTTCGGCGACGACGACGTCCACCAGCTGGTCGCCGGCAGCAGCCACGAGGGTTTCGCCGATGCGGTTGCGGCCGTTCTTGATCAGGGCCAGGCCGAAGGACCTGCCGAGTGCCGCGCTGTGGTAGCTGGAGGTGACGAAGCCTTCCATCGGGACCGGCCCGTAGGCCGGGTTGGTGGAACGGCCCTTCTCAACGAGCTGGGTGCCTTCCGGCAGCCGCAGCGTCCCGTCCACCGGCAGCACGCTGACCAGGTGCTTGCGGTCCTCGCGCTGGCCGTCGGCCCGGGCGTAGGAGCGCTTGCCGATGAAGTCCTTGGCCTTGGAGACGATCCATTCCATGCCCGCGTCCTGCGGGGTGACGGTGCCGTCCGTGTCCTGTCCGACGATCGGGTAGCCCTTCTCGGCGCGGAGCACGTGCATGGTCTCGGTGCCGTAGGGGGTGATGTTGAACTCGGCCCCGGCGGCGGCCACGGCTTCCCAGGTGTTCAGCCCGTACCAGGACGGCACGTTGATTTCGTAGGCCAGTTCGCCGGAGAAGGAGATCCGGCAGACCCGGGCGCGGACGCCGGAGGCCAGGGTGGTTTCGCGGAAGGTCATGAACGGGAAGGCTTCGGCCTCCAGTCCGCCGTTGGCGGCCAGTTCCGGCGCCACCTTCGCGAGGACTGCGCGGGATTTGGGTCCGACGACGGCAATGGTGCTCCACTGTTCGGTCACCGAGGTGCAGTGCACGTCCAGTTCCGGCCACTCGGTCTGCAGCCATTCCTCCAGCCAGTCCAGCACCTTGGCGGCGCCGCCGGTGGTGGTGGTCATGAAGTAGGTCTCCTCGTCCAGGCGCAGGGTCACGCCGTCGTCGAAGATCATGCCGTCCGCCATGCACATCACGCCGTAGCGGGCGGAACCCGGGGCGAGCTTCTTGAAGGCGTTGGTGTAGATCCGGTTCAGGAACTCGCCGGCGTCCTTGCCCCGGATTTCGATCTTGCCCAGGGTGGTGGCGTCCATGAAGCCCACGGAGTCGCGGACGGCAGCGCACTCGCGCAGCACGGCCGTGTCCATGTCCTCCCCGTCCTGCGGGTAGTACCAGGGCCGCTTCCACTGCCCGACGTCCTCGAACAGGGCACCCTTGGCCACGTGCCAAGGGTGGATTGAGGTCTTGCGGGCGGGATCGAACAGCTCGCCCCGCTGGCGTCCGGCCAGTGCCGCGAACGCCACCGGGGTGAACGGTGCGCGGTAGGTGGTGGTGCCGATGTCGCCGATGCCGCGGGATGCTTCGCCGGCGGTCCGGAGCGCGGCGGCAATGACCCCGATCGCGTTGACGCCGGAGGTCTTGCCCTGGTCGTTGGCGGTGCTGATGGAGGTGTAGCGCTTGATGTGCTCCACGGACCGCATGCCGGCTCCGGTGGAACGCAGCACGTCAGTCACGGACTGGTCGCGCTGGAAGTCGACGTAGTGCTGGTGCCAGTCATCCGGGGTCCCGGTCTCGCCGGGGACGAGCCACAGCTGGCGGGTGGGGGCGGAGGCCTTCGGCTCCGCCAGGACGAGAGGAACGACGGCGGACGCGAACCCGGCAGCGATGGCTGCGGAAGCGCCGGCGGAGACGCCCTCGGCGAGGCAATCCTCCAAGGCGAAGCTCCCGCGGCCCGAGCCGATGGTCTGCTGGTTGGGAACCACGGTGCTCGGCACAAAGGCGGCCAGTTCGTCGTCCCAGCGCAGCTTGCCCTGCCGCTGGGAGTGCAGGTGCACCAGCGGGCTCCAGCCGCCGGAGACGGCCAGGAGATCGCAGGCGATCTGTTCGACGCCCGAGGTGAGCTCGCCGTCGTCGTTAATGCTGCGGACGGTGACGCCGTCCACGCGGCCGTCTGCCGACTGCGAAGACGTGTTGGCCACGGCACTGCCGATCAGCACCCGCGTGCCGGCTTCGACGGCGGCAGCGGCCACCGCGGTGAGCTGCGGACGGGCGTCCACCACGGCGGCGAGCTTCACGCCGGCGGCGCGGAGGTCCGCGGCCAGGGCGTAGGCGCTGTCATTCGTGGTGCTGATGACCACGCGCCGGCCGGCGGCCACTGCATAGCGGTTGAGGTAGCTGCGGACTGCGGAGGCGAGCATGATGCCGGGCCGGTCGTTGTTCTCGAACACCAGCGGGCGCTCGTGGGCGCCGGGGGCCAGCACCACCTGGTTGGCACGGATGTGCCAAATACGCTGCCGGGAGACCCCGGGGGCGGCGGGGGAGGACAGGTGGTCCGTGCGGTTCTGCACGGCGATCACGTAGTTGGCGTCGTAGGCGCCGAAGGCCGTGGTGCGGTTCAGGACGGTGGACTCGGCACCGGAGACGAGCTCGGCTTCGACGTCCGCCACCCACTCCAGGGCGGGCTTGCCCTCGATGGTCTCAGCCAGTTCGGGTGCCGTTGATCCGGAGAGGAGGGATCCGCCCAGCTCGGGCTGGTCGTCCAGGAGCATCACGCGGGCGCCGGAACGGACCGCTTCACGGGCCGCGGCCAGGCCGGCAGGGCCGCCGCCGACCACCAGGACGTCGGTGTGGACGTACTTCTTGTCGTACTCGGCGCGGTCCTCGGCCGGGTCGAGCTTGCCCAGCCCGCTGAGGAGTTCCGCCTTCAGGCCGTCCACCAGGGTGACGGTAGTGGCGGGAAGCATGGATTCGGCCACGTCGCCGGGGAAACGCGCGGCGATCTTCACCATCGCGTTGGATTCCTCCACGCCGGCGGACATGATGCCGCGGGGCCGGTCCTCGTAGAGGGAGTTGCCGGCGTTGATGCGGCCGTTGGCGATCAGGGCCGAGGCGAGGGTATCGCCGGGGTGGCCGGTGAACTCCTCGCCGTCCACGGTGAAACGCCAGGAGATGGTGCGGTCGATGCGTCCGCCGGCGGCGAGGCGGGCGTTCTGGGAAGTCACTTGGTTGCTCCTTCCGGGGCGGTGGTGCTGGCGGAGGTTGTGCTTGGGGCGATGCTGGTTGCAGCGGTGCTGGTCCCTGAGATGTCCGGTGCCGCGGTCCCGGTGGTTGTGCTGTCCGGGGCCAGGCTGGCGGTGCCCGTTTCGGCGGTCAACTGACCGGCGGCATCCGGCCGGGGCGTGCCCATCGGGTAGATCGCCTGGATCTCGTACGTGACGGTATCGCGGAGCATGTTGAACCACTGGCGGCAGCCGGTGCTGTGCAGCCAGCGTTCGGCGAAGGCGCCCTTGGTGTTGTCCCGGTAGAACAGGTACTCGGCCCATTCGCGGTCGTTCAGCTCGTTCGGGTTTTCCGGGTACGGCACGTGGGCCTGGCCGCCGTAGTGGAACTCGGTCTCGTCACGGGAGCCGCAGTTGGGGCAGGAGATGAGCAGCATGTGCGTCTTCTTTCTAAAGTGCAGTGTTCGCTGGCGGCTAGTGGGCCACGGCGGCGGCGCCGTGTTCGTCGATCAGCGCGCCAGTTTCGAAGCGTTCCAGCGCAAACGGCTTGTTCAGCTTGTGCGGAGAGCCCGTGGCGATGTTGTGCGCGAAGGTAAGCCCGGCCGCGGGGGTGGCCTTGAAGCCGCCGGTGCCCCAGCCGCAGTTCACGAACATGTTTTCCACCGGCGTGTTGCCCACGATGGGGGAGGCGTCCAGCGTGGTGTCCACGATCCCGCCCCAGGTCCGGAGCACGTGGGCCCGGGCGAAGATGGGGAAGAGCTCGACGGCGGCGGCCATCTGGTGCTCGATCACGTGGAAGGAGCCGCGCTGGCCGTAGCCGTTGTAGGAGTCAACGCCGGCGCCCATCACCAGTTCGCCCTTGTGGGCCTGGGACACGTAGACGTGCACGTGGTTGGACATGACCACCGTGGGGTGGACCGGCTCGTGCAGTTCGGAGACCAGCGCCTGCAGCGGGTGGGACTGGATGGGGAGCCGGAAGCCGGCCATTTCGGCCAGGACCGAGCTGTGTCCGGCGGCGGCGAGGCCCACCTTTTCGGTGTTGATGGTGCCGCGGTTGGTCTTGACGCCCACTACGCGGTTGCCGTCCTTGACGAAGCCGGTGACTTCGCAGTTCTGGATGATGTCCACGCCCATTTCGTCGCACTTGCGGGCGAACGCCCAGGCCACGTGGTCGTGCTTGGCGATGCCGGCGCGGGGCTGGTAGGTGGCGCCCATGACGGGGTAGCGGATGTTGTCATTGATGTTCAGGATCGGGCAGAGTTCCTTGACCTGCTTGGGGTCCAGCCACTCGGCGTCCACCCCGTTGAGCTTGTTCGCTCCCACGCGCCGCATGCTTTCGCGGACGTCGCCCAGGGTGTGGGCGAGGTTCATGACGCCGCGCTGGCTGAAGAGGAAGTCGTATTCCAGCTCCTCGGGCAGGACCTCCCAGAGCTTGAGCGCGTGCTCGTAGATGGCGGCGCTCTCGTCCCAGAGGTAGTTGGACCGGATGATGGTGGTGTTCCGGGCCATGTTGCCGCCGGCCAGCCAGCCCTTTTCCAGGACGGCGATGTTGGTCATTCCGTGGTTCTTGGCCAGGAAGTACGCGGTGGCCAGGCCGTGCCCGCCGCCGCCCACAATCACGGCGTCGTAGGAGGACTTGGGCTCCGGGTTGCGCCAGAGGAAATCCGGGTGCTCGGGGAGGAGGTCTGCGCTCACTGGGCTGCTCCAATCAGGTCTGCTTCAAGGGCGGCAACTTCAGTGCCGTTGCTGAGGTGGGGGTAGAGGGGGAACTTCTCCGCCAGTGCGGTGACGCGGCCGCGGAGTTCGACGGCGGTGCTGTCGCCCAGGGACGTGGTCCCGGAGGCGGCGTTGCCCGCAGCGGCGATGAGCGCCGTCGCAATAACGTCGGCTACCTCCGTGAATTCCTCGGCGCCGAAGCCGCGGGTGGCCAGGGCCGGCGTGCCGATCCGCAGTCCGGAGGAGACCATCGGCGGGCGGGGGTCGAAGGGGACGGCGTTGCGGTTCACCGTGATGCCGATGCGGTGCAGGGCGTCCTCGGCCTGCTGGCCGTCCAGCTCGGAGTTGCGGAGGTCCACCAGGACCAGGTGCACGTCGGTGCCGCCGTTGACCACGGAGATTCCGGCCGCGGCGACGTCGTCGCGGAGGAGCCGTTCGGCCAGGAGCTTGGAGCCCTGCAGGACGCGTTCCTGGCGTTCCTTGAATTCGGGGCTGCCGGCGAGCTTGAAGGCCACGGCCTTGGCGGCGATGACGTGCTCCAGCGGGCCGCCCTGCTGGCCGGGGAAGACGGCGCTGTTGATCTTCTTGGCGTACTGCTCCTTGGCGAGGATGACGCCGCCGCGCGGTCCGCCGAGGGTCTTGTGGGTGGTGGTCGTGACGACGTCGGCGTAGGGGACCGGGTTCGGGTGCAGGCCCGCGGCCACGAGCCCGGCGAAATGTGCCATGTCCACCATGAGGTACGCGTCCACCAGGTCCGCGATGCGGCGGAACTCGGCGAAGTCCAGCTGGCGGGAGTAGGCGGACCAGCCGGCCACGATGAGCCGCGGGCGGTGCTCAAGGGCCAGGGCTTCCACCTCGGCCATATCGATCCGGAGGTCGGATTCGCGCACGTGGTAGGGGACCACGTTGTAGAGCTTGCCGGAGAAGTTGATGCGCATGCCGTGGGTGAGGTGGCCGCCGTGGGCCAGGTCCAGGCCCATGATGGTGTCGCCCGGGTTCAGCAGGGCGAACATGGCGGCTGCGTTGGCCTGCGCGCCGGAGTGCGGCTGGACGTTGGCGAACTCGGCACCGAACAGTGCCTTCACGCGGTCGATGGCAAGCTGCTCCACCACATCAACGTGCTCGCAGCCGCCGTAGTAGCGCTTGCCCGGGTAGCCCTCCGCGTACTTGTTGGTGAGGACCGAGCCCTGCGCCTCCATGACGGCGGACGGGGCGAAATTCTCCGAGGCAATCATTTCCAGCGTGGACTGCTGGCGCACCAGCTCCTGGGCAATGGCCTGCTGGACCTCTGGATCGACTGCGGAAAGTCGCTCGTTCAACTGCTCAACCACGGGTGCTCCTTTGAAATACCACTTGTTCAATGACTGATATATCAGTGTGGGAACAATGGTATGATTGGAATCACAGCAGAGTCAATAGCTGCACGGAAAACGGCTTTTAGCTACCGTTTGGGGATCCGGCGGGTATCAAAGATTGGAGCGGCGCCTTGAATGCACTTCTTGCCCTGACCCCTGCGGAGGAGGAAGCTCCGTCCCAGGCCGAGGCAGCGTACCGGCAGCTGCGGGACAAGTTGATCATGCTGGAGATCCGGCCCGGGGAGCCCATCAATGACGGGCAGCTGGCTGCGGAGCTCGGCTTCAGCCGCACTCCCGTGCGAGAGGCAATCAAGCGCCTTGAGGTGGACCACCTGGTGATCTCGTATCCGCGCCGGGGGACTTTCGCCACGAACGTCGACTTCACGGAGCTCGCCGACGTCTCCGAAATCCGGGAGTTGCTGGAGCCCCTCGCTGCCCGCCGCGCGGCGGACCGGGCGAGTGAAAGTATGCGGCGGGAACTGCTGCAGGTGGCTGATGCCATTGCCGGGCTTGAGCCTAGTCCGGGGGAGTCCCGCGACCTGATGCGCTACGACCTCATGGTGCACCGGCTGATCTACAAGGCCGCCGCCAACCCCCATTTGGAAGACACCCTGATCCGCTACGACAACCTGGCCACCCGAATCTGGTGCGTGGTCCTGGACAAGGTGCCCTCGGTAACCGGCCACATCACCGAGCATGTGGACCTGCTCAAGGCGGTGGCCGCCGGCGACGCCGATAAGGCAGGCGAGCTGGCCCTGCACCACGTCACCAGCTTCGAGGAAACCATCCGCAAGGTGCTGTAGCACAAGCCGCGCTACCGCCATTGTTTCCTTGCCCGATGTGCAGATTCACAATGCCCCGGGCTGAAATGGTTGTCGGGTCCCAGTGCCTCCGGCATCCCGTCCTGAGACGATTGTGTACATCATTAATCCAAGCGTGAAGGACAAGCAGTCATGAGCAACGGAGCCGTGCCCGAACCCGATCCGACGAAGTTCACGGGAGCTGACGCCGTGTTCCTCCAGGACTTCGCCACACTCAGCGCCTTTGGTGCCACTCCCGGCGGGGGTGTGGAGCGGCAGGCGGGTTCGCCGGCAGACGGGGAACAACGGGCCTGGCTGTCCGCCATCCTTAGCGACAAGGGGTTCAACGTATCCTTCGACCAGGTCGGAAACCAGTTCGGCCTGCTGGAGGTGAACCCCGGTGCGCCATACGTGCTGGTTGGCTCCCACCTTGATTCGCAGCCGACGGCGGGACGGTATGACGGTGCCTACGGCGTGCTCGCCGCCGCCCATGCAGCATTCAGCCTCGCTGCCGAATGGCGTGCCGCAGGGACAATTCCCCGGTACAACCTGGCCGTCGTGAACTGGTTCAACGAGGAAGGTGCCCGCTTCAAGCCGTCCATGATGGGCAGTTCCGTCTACACGGGAAAGATGACACCCGAGGAAGCCCTGGCGACGGCGGACCATGGCGGCACAACCGTTCGCCAGGCCTTGGAAGCAACCGCATCGCTGGGCGAGGGCACAGGGCCGACAGCAGCCTACGCCGCCGAAATCCACATCCAGCAGGGCCGCAGCATGGAACGCGACGGCGTCACCATCGGCGTCGTCGATTCCAACTGGGCGGCCAACAAGTACCAGTTTGAGGTCCGCGGCGAGCAGGCGCACACCGGCTCAACGGTCATCGCTGACCGGCGCGACGCCCTCCTGGGTGCGTCGATGCTCGTGGTCGCCGCGAGGGAAATCGCAGACCACTTTCCAGGCGGGGCTGTGCATACCTCGGTGGGCCAGCTTGACGTCTATCCCAACTCGCCCGTCGTCGTCCCCTCGCTGGTTTCCTTGCTCCTTGACCTGAGGTCGGCCGACGAGGAACTCCTCGCCGACGCCGACCAGATGCTCCACGACCGCATCGGCCAGATCGAGCGGGCTGCCCGGGTGGAGATCAGCAAGACGGGATCCCACTGCTGGCCGGTTACCCCTTACCAGCCGGAAGGAGTGGCACTGGCCGAAAAGACCGCTGCAAACCGCGGATTGGCCTATTCGCGGGTCAAGACGCTGGCCGGACACGACTCCACCAACCTGAAGGACATCGTTCCCACCGTGATGCTGTTCGTCCCCTCAGTTGAGGGCATCTCCCACAACGAGCATGAGTACACCACGGACCAGGACATCATCAGCGGCCTGCACGTGCTCACCGACGTTGTCCGCAGCCTCTGCCTCGGGGAACTCGACCCCCGGTAGGCACCACAACACGCAGAAGGCGCCCGGCCATTGGCCGGGCGCCTTCTGCGTACCGTAAGGATCATGGTGCCTCGGTGACACCACACCAGTCGGCGATGAACAAGGCGATGGTCTTGGTCACCTGGCGGACGGACTCGATGTTCACACGCTCATCGAACCCGTGAATCGCCTCCGAGACGGGCCCGTAGACCAGCGCCGGGATCCCCGCGTAAAGGGTGAAGACCCGGCCGTCCAGGTAACCGGGCGTCGTGAAGCTCTGCAACGCCGAACCGAAGACAGCCTCGTGCGCCGTGGCCAGTGCCGCTTCCGCTTCCGATCCCTCCTCCAGGACGTAGCCCTCGGAGAAGAAGCCCGTCCGTTCGGCCGAGACCGATGCGCCCGCCCCGGCCGTCTGCAGGCACTCCAGGATCTCATTCCACGCATCCACGGCCGGGACCCCCGGATACAGGGCTGCCCGGACATCGAACTCACACCAGGCCGGCACGCTTGAAGGCCAGTCGCCGCCGGAAATCATGCCGATGTTGACGTTGATCGGATGGTCGGTGTCCTCGAAGTGCGGGTGGCTGCCCTTATCTGCGTTCCACTTGGCTTCGAGCTCCCGCAACGCACCCATGACGGTGTAGGCGGCGTCGATGGCGTTGAAGCCTGACGCCATCTCCCGTACATGGGTAGGCCTGCCGGAAACACGGACCCGGAACCAGATCACCCCCACGTTTGCCCGGACCAGCATGTTCTCTTCCGGCTCGGGGATGATGACAGCATCCGCGGTGTAGCCGCGCTGCAGCGCAGCCAGCGACCCGTTGCCTGTGCACTCCTCCTCCACAACTGACTGGAAGTGGATGGTCGAGGCCGGGGCGAAGCCGGCGGCCCGGACGGCGTCGAAGGCGAACAGGTTGGCAGCGAGCCCGGCCTTCATATCACCGGCCCCGCGGCCGTACATCCAGCCGTCCTTCACCACGGCATCCCAGGGGCTGCTTTCCCACGTCGCCACGGGCCCGGTGGGAACCACATCGACGTGCCCGTTCAGGATGAGCGAACGGCCCTTTTCCTCCGGGGGAGCGTAGGTGCCCACCACGTTGGTCAGGTCCTCGAAGGCGACCGTGCTGGGACCGTAACCCACATGCGAAGCGAGGGCTTCGCCGTCGAGCGTCCAGCGGTCCATGGCAAGTCCGCGGGCCTCAAACTCTGCGAACATCAGGTCCTGCGCCCCGGCCTCGGCTGTCCTCAGCGAGGGATGCCTGATCAGTTCCGCGGTGAATTCAAGCTGGCGGTCAAAAGCTGCATCCACGGCGTCGGTAATACGGCGCGCGGTTTCCGGGTTCAGCATGGGGCTCATTACCGTACGATCGCTTTGTCCTTGACGCGGAGGCGCTCGCCGAAGAATCCACCGGCTGCGGTAATCAGCGACACGACGATCAGCAGCAGGGAAGCGGTCCAGGACGCTCCACCGGAAACACCGAGCAGGGCGACGGCGATCAGCGGCAGGAACCCGCTCAGGGCACCAGCCAGGTTGTAACCCAGCGCGACGCCGCTGTAACGCAGCTGCGGCGGGAACATCTCGGTCAGCAGGGCACCGGTGACCGAGTAGGCCACGGAAAGCAGAGCGATGCCGAGAGTGACGGCGAGGACGATGGCGAACGGATTGCGGGAGTCGATCATCCAGAAGAGCGGGAACGCTGCGGCAGCGGTCACGAGGCCGCCGATGAAGGTCATCCGTCCCGGGCCGACCTTCTCACTGATGCGGCCGATGACCAGGATGACGCCGATCTGCACGACGGCGGCGACCAGGGTGGCGTTGACCATGAGTCCACGGTCCAGGCCGAGGGTTGCGGTGCCGTAGCTGATGACGAAGGTAGTCATGATGTAGAAACCGCCGACGCCGAGGAAAGCGGCGGCGATAGCAACGATCAGCCGGCCCCACGCCTGACGGAAGACATCGACTGCCGGAATCTTGGCGCGTTCCTCCAGCTTGACCAGTTCACGGAAGATCGGTGATTCCTCAACCTTCAGCCGGATGTACAGTGCGACCAGCAGCAGCGGGAATGCCGCCAGGAACGGCAGGCGCCAGCCCCAGGAATCGAAGACCTCGGAGGGCATGAGCAGTACCAGTGCGAAGGCGCCGGAGGACATCAGCGTGCCCACGGGCGAACCGACCTGCACCAGGGCGGCATACCGTCCACGCTTCTCAATGGGGGCGTGTTCGACGGCGATGGTCATGGCGCCGCCCCACTCACCGCCCACTGCGAGGCCCTGCACCAGGCGCAGGATGGCCAGCATGATGGGTGCTGCGAGGCCGATGGTGCCGAAATCAGGCAGCACGCCGATAAGGCCCGTAGCCACGCCAATCGCGACGATGGTGATCAGCAGCGCCGGACGCCTCCCGACGCGGTCACCGATGTAGCCGAAGAGAACGGCGCCGAGCGGACGGGCAGCGAAACCGACACCGAATGTGGCGAAGGCTGCCAACGTTGCAGCCGTCGGATCCAGCGAGGTGAAAAACAGCCGGTTGAAAACGATGGCTGCAGCGGTGCCGAAGAGGAAGTAGTCGTACCATTCGAGCGCAGTGCCTACGAAGGCCGCGCGGGCGATTTTGCCGGCGTCGGCTCCGCTGACAACTGGTACGGCTGCTTCTTCTTCCTGGGTGGCGTCATGTGGTTGCATGCTAGGTGCCTCTCAATGTGGGAGTGGGGTGGGACGATGCGGTGCTTTGGAGTTTCTCGATGTAGCCGTGCCCGAAAACGCAGGCGCCGTCGAGCAGGGTCGCCAGCACGCTGATCTGGCCGATCTCGTGGGGCGGTACGTCTGCGGGGTGGGCGGAAAGGAACACGAGATCGGCGAACTTTCCCGGTTCCAGCGTTCCCCGACGGTCTTCCTCGCCTGCCATCCACGCGGTGTCGACCGTGTAGGCGCGCAGGGCGGTCCCGGCGTCGACCCGTTCCTGTGGGCTCAGCGTTGCGCCGCCGGAACTGGCGCGCGTCACCATGGATTGCATGCCCAGCAGCGGCGCCCCGGCCGCTACCGGCCTGTCCGAGCTGCCGGGAACGCGTACGCCGGAGTCCAGGAAGGACTTGTGGCGGTACAGCCACGGCGTCCGCTCCTCGCCCACCGCGTCCACCATGGTGTCGCCCACCTCATACAGGAAGTGCGGCTGCGGAACGGGTGTGACGCCCAGCGCTGCGAACCGGGGAAGCTGGTCCGGACGGACCATGCCGGCGTGCTCGATGCGGTGCCGCGCGTCGGGCCGAGCCAGCTTCCGGTGCGCGGCCTCAAAAGCGTCCAGCGCGACGTCGACTGCCGAATCCCCGATCGCGTGCGCTGCGACGTTCCAGCCGGAGCAGTGTGCGTCGATAATGCGCTGGGCCAGTTCCCCGGGGGAGAGCTGGAAGCTGCCGTTGCCGTGATCATGGTCGCAAAACGGCTCGCTTACTGCTGCAGTGCGGCCGATCAGGGAACCGTCGATGAATATTTTCATGGCGCCCAGCCGGATGTGGTCGTCCCCAAAGCCCGACGTGATGCCGAGGTCCAAGCCGAAGCTAATCCCGTCCGTGGCATTGGACTGGAGCGGGTGCAGGGCATCGCTGACGGCCATCATCTGGACCCGGGTTTTCAGCAGGCCCCGGCGTCGTGCTTCAACATAGGCAGCGAGTTCGACAGCGCTACGGCCGATCCAGCCCGACCCGATGCCGGCCTCCACAACATGCGTCAGGCCTTCGGAAGCGTAAACCTCGCTTGCTGCGCCAATCGCGTCCGCGAGGTCCGTGACCGGGTAAGGCACAACAAGCGCAGTGACCAGTTTCTGGGCCTGCTCCTCAAGCAATCCGGTAGGCCCCCCGGAATCCTCCACCACCGTGCCGCCCTCGGGAACAATCGCCGAGCCGTCCAGAACGCCCGTGCGATCAAGCACCTCGGAGTTTACGGCGCACATGTGCCCTGAGCGGTGCTTGAGCCATACGGCACGGCCGGGAGCGGACCGGTCCAGGCCGCTCCGGTGCGGATGACCCCCCAGGACGGTGTCGTCATAACCCGATCCCACCACCCACGCGTCTTCAGGGAGACCGCGCGCGAAGCGGGAGACTGCATCGTACAGTTCCTCGAGGGTCCGGCAGCCGGACAGATCGAGTTCGGCGAGGGACTGCCCAAACCACGCCATATGGTTGTGCGAATCACCAAAGCCGGGGACGACGACGGCTCCGCCGCAGTCAAGCGTCCGCCGAGCCGGGAGGTCCAGGACGTCGTCGTCAAACCCGATGATCCGTCCGTGGAGCACTCCCATGGCGTGGGCTGTTGAACGGGCATCGTCCATCGTGAAGATGCGGGCCTTGACAAGTTTCAGATCGAGCATGGGCCTCGACGGCGGTCCTTTCCGGATACGGGCGCGAACTTACAGAACACCTCCTTCAATGGTGGGATGGATCACGTGGGGAAACAATGGACGAACACAGTGCAGTCCGGTTCTAGAATGGGCATATGCCCAATACAGCGTCCGCGGACAGGACCCCGGCGTCTGCTGGAGCCGCCAGCCGCTCGGTGGTGTCTGACCTGGTGTCCGACTGCCTCGCCGACATCGACCGGATCGCGCACGAGTACCTTCTCGAGGTGCAGAAGATTGACGATTATGCAGCCTCTGCGGTGACTGCCCAGGATCTGGAAGAGACAGCCGTAGCCTCGATAGAGCTATTGCTGCGGCTGGTGGGAAGCCTTCCAATACCCGACCGGCTCGCGGGTATGTCCGACGCACTGGGACACCGCCGCGCGCAGCAGGGCCTGCCCTTGGAATCCCTGCTGCGCGCAGTGCGCATGGACTTCCGGGTGCTCTGGACGGCAATGCTGGAGAAGGTTCCACCGTCGTCCCTGCCGGAGTTGACCAAGGATGCAGTGCGCGTCTGGGAAGCGGTGGAGTTCCACACCATCCGGGTGCACGCAGGCTACCTCGATGAGCTCGCCAGCATGGCGCAGGAAAAAGAGACGCAGCGCGCGTTCCTCCTGTCGCGGCTGCTCAATTCGGACGGTAAGGACCCGCAGGTGCTGGGACAGGCTGCCCGCGCGCTCGGCGTGGCGCCGGAGAGCAACTTCATCGTTGCCGTTGCCGCCGAATACGCCCAGAAGGCATTCCGTGCGGAGGCGCTTCGTGCCGGTGCTGAACACTTCCTCCACGAGCGCGACGGCGCACTGATCCTCATTCTTGAGGACGTTCCCGCCCGGGCCGGACGGGAGCCGGAGGGCGCCCGCCCGTGGCTGTCCCGGCTGGACTGCTTTGTGGCGCCTCCCGCCCGCTCCTTGGCCGACGTGCCCCGGATGCTTCGGATCGCCCTGGAATCGCTACCGGTGGTGACGCCGCAGCGCCCAGGTCAGCGGACGGTGCGTGAGGCATGGGGGCATGTTGCCATGACCCGGCTGGGAGAATACGGGACCGTCCTGGCGGACACCGTGCTGGGCCCGCTTGCTACGATCTCCACGCATGAACGTGACCGGCTGATCGAGACGGTCCAGGCGTACCTCCGTACCGGATCGGTGTCAGAAACTGCCGGGGAGCTGTACTGCCACCGAAACACTGTGCTGAACCGCCTTGCCCGGTTCGGGCAACTCACCAGCTTCGATCCCGCTAATCCCCAGGACGCCGCTACGGTAATTGCCGCTCTCCACGTCCTCTTCCCGGCATCAAGCTAAGGAAAGGCGGACGCCGTCCGGGGCCGTAGCAGCTCTGGTTCAGGCGTGCGCCTGGGCCCGGACGGAGGCCCGTTCCACGGCGGGGCAGTGGATTTTCGCCACCCCGTCTGCCGCAGTCGCGGGTGCGTTGTCCGGCCCCAGCAGCATCCGGACACCCGCCGCACCGAGTTCATAGTGGGGGAGTGAGACGGTGGAGAGCGGGGGGCGCAGATGGGCGGCAATGACTTCCTGGTTGTCGAACCCCACCACAGCCATGTCCTCAGGAATGGACAGGCCGTGCTCGCGCAGGCCGTCGTAGAGGCCCATTGCCATCCGGTCGTTGTAGCAGTACACCGCAGTCACGCCGCGCCTGAGGAGTTCCGGAGTGGCCCCGTAGCCGCCTTCCTGGTCCGGATAGGCCTCCAGCACCAGCTCCGGGTCAAACGGAACACCTGCCTTCTCCAATGCTTCGCGGTACCCCTGGAGCCGCCCGTCCTTGGCCGGGGCGGGGATGGTGGCATTGATGAAGGCGATCTTCCGGTGGCCGTGCCCCAGCAGGATTTCGGTGGCCGAGCGGCCGCCCTGCACCTCGTCGGGCACCACGGCCCGGGTGCCGGGCTCCTTGGAGAAGCAGTTGACCAGGACGAAGTCGGCTTCCCGGAGCGGCGTCGGAATGTCCGTCTGGCGGTGGAACCAGGTGGAGTAGAGGATGCCGCGGACCTTGTATTCGAGCATCATCTGGATTGCGTCCTGCTCCAGTTCGCTGTTGCCTTCGGTGTTGGCGATGAGGAGGGCGTATCCGTGCTTCCAGGCCTCGTCCTGTGCGCCGTGGATGATCTGGCCGGCGAAGGGCGTGGTGGCAACTCCGTCAGCCACCAGTCCGATGAACCGGGACGTGCCGCTGACCAGCGTTTTGGCCATCGCATTCGGGCGGTAGCCCAGCGTCCGGATGGCGTCCTGCACCCGCCGGCGGGTATCGTCGGCAATCCGGGCGGCCTTCTTCTTGTTGACCACCAGGGACACCGTGGCCGTGGAAACTCCGGCCGCTTCCGCCACGTCGCGAAGGGTGACCGGGTGCGCGCGCTCCGGGGTTTTTGCTGCCGCGGAGGCTGCAGGGGCAGGCATGTCCGCCCCATTCTCCATTGAACTCATCTGCCCTCCTTGAGGAGTATATCCACCCGCTGTTGCCGTCATCCCTTCGTCGCCCCGCTTTCAAGTCCCTGGATCATGGCCTTGTTGAGCACCAGGAACACCAGCAGCAGCGGGGTGATGGTCACGCACACTGCGGCGAAGGTTGCCGTCCAGTCCACCTTGCCCATGGCGCCGATGTAGTTTTGCAGGCCCAGCGGAATGGTCTTCAGGTCCTCAGACAAGACGAACGTGTTGGCGAAGATGAAGTCGTTCCAGATGAAGATGCTGTTGACCAGGACCACCGTGACCACCGTGTTCAGGGACAGCGGCATGGTGATCAGCCCGAAGATCCGGTACGGGCCGGCGCCGTCCAGGGAGGCTGCCTCATACGTTTCCTTGGGGATGTACTCGTAGAACGAGCAGAAAAGGTAGATGGACATGGGCAGCGAGAAACCGGCCAGCGGAATGATCATCGACTGGTAGGTGTCCAGCAGGTTCACGGCCGAATAGTCGATGAACAGGGGGACCAGGGCGATCTGGACCGGGACGATGATGCCGATCAGGAACAGTCCGCGGACCAGTTTGCTGAGCCGGAAACCGAGGACCTGGATGGCGTAGGCGGCCATCATGCCCAGCAGGACAATCAGGATGTTCGCCCCCATGGTGACGATGAAGCTGTTCAGGATGTTCCGCCCCAGGTCGCCCGTTTCGAACGCCCGGGCATAGTTCTCCCAGGTCAGGGAGCCGGGCAGGGCAAAAGGATCACCGGTGGCGAAGTCCTGTTCCGTGCGGAGGCTGGTCAGGAAGAGCCACGCCAGCGGGTAGACCTGCATGATCACGATGAGCATGACCAGCACGCGGGACAGCGTCCGGAACAGGTCGGGCCTGCGCCGGCGGCGCTTTCCGGACGGGCGGACAGGTACGACGGCGGCGGGCGGGGTGGGAGGGGCTGCCTGGGTGATCATGAGTCTGCCTTCCGCTTCAGCAGGAACAGGATGAGGCCGACGGCCACGAGGCACTCAACCACGATGAACACGGAGATGGTGCTGGCGTAGCCGAAGTCCGTGCTGGTGAATGCCGTCTTGTACATGTAGGTGGTGAGCAGTTCCGAGGACTGCCCCGGACCGCCGTTGGTCATCAGGTATGGGATGTCGAAGCCGCGCAGCCCGTAGGTAGTGGCCATGATGGTGGTGGTGATCCACACCGGGCGGATGTACGGGAAGCGGATCTTGGTGAACAGCGTCCACCGGGACGCGCCATCCAGGACGGCGGCCTCCTCAAGCTCCTTGGGCACTGCGAGCAGGGCGGCGTAGATGATGAGCATGTACAGCCCGGTGAAACGCCAGCCCTCCGGTGCTGACACCGCCGCAAGGACCGTGTTGACGTCCGAGAGCCAGGGCCGTTCCAGGCTGCCAAGGCCAAGCCAGTGGAACAGCTGGTTGAGCAGGCCCACGGGCTCCAGGGAGTAGATCCGCACGAAGAGGAAGGCGATGGCCACCGTGGAGATGACGGCCGGTAGCAGGTAGAGGGTTTTGACCAGCTCGCGTCCGCGGCGGAGCGACGTGAGGAGGCTGGCCACCACCAGGGCGCCGCCGAGCTGCAGCACCAGGCAGACGGCCAGGTACACAAGGGCGTTCAGGAACGCCCGCCAAAAGATATCGTCGGCTGCGAACATCCGGACATAGTTGTCCAGCCCCACGAATTCCATGTCGCTGATGCCGTTCCAGGAGAAGAAGCTGAGGAACAGGGACTGGACGATGGGGAAGAGGACTGCTGCGCCGTAGAGGAGCAGCGGTGGAAGCAGGAAGACCAGGACCGAGGTCCGTGACCTGTTGGGCAGCATCCTGTTGGATTGCATGGCGGGGCCTTTCGGGGCCTTGCGGCGGGGGACCTCTGAGTTCCCCCGCCGCGTTGGTTTCGTGAGGAAGCAGTGCCTACTTGAAGAACTTGGGGGCGTTCTGCGCGATGGTCTTGTCCATGGTTTCGGTGAACTGCTCAGGCGTGATGTTGCCCTGCACCAGCAGGACCAGCTCCTGCTGCAGCCGGCCGTTGGTGGTCGGGTCCAGCTGCGTGTCCCACGGCATTGCCTGCTTGGAACCAAGTTCCTTGGCCTGGTCCAGTGCCTTCCGGTACAGCGGCGTGGCGTTGGCCGGGACAACGGTTTCGACGTCGGTGGTGGGGGACAGTGCGCCGGTGGCGGCATATTCGGCCGGGTACTTTTCCAGGGCGAACTTCAGGAAGTCGCTCACCAGGGGATCGTAGGTTTTGGCGTTCACCGCCATGCCGATGCCGGACGGGGACACGAATTCGTTGGCCGCCGTCACGGAGTTGGCCGTGGTGGGCAGGGTAAAGAAGTCGATGTCGTTGCGGACCGCAGGATCCAGCTTCTCCGTGGCCAGGCTGGGCAGTTCCCACGTGCCGATGTTGTACATGGCGGCCTGTCCGGAAGTGAACTGGTTTTGCGCGTCGGAGTAGCCCTGGGCGGAGAAGCCGTCCTGGAAGCACTTGGCCTTGCCCAGTTCCGCCATCCAGTTCACAGTCTTCTGGCCGGCGGGATCGCTGAACTTCGCCTCGCCCTTCTTCAGCTTCTGGACGAAGTCCGGGCCGGCTTCCCGGAAGGGCTGGTAGGCGACGTAGCGTTCCAGCGGCCACTGGTCCTGGCCGTCGATGGCGATGGGGGTGATGCCGGCGCTGCGCAGGGCAGTGCACATGGCCGGGATGTCGTCGAGCGAGGTGGGTACTGCGACGCCGGCCTTCTGCAGCAGTGCCTTGTTGTACCAGATGAATTCCAGCTCGAACTGGAACGGGATCATGTACAGGGAGCCGTCGTCGAAGCGCTGGTAGTCCAGCGCGCCCGGACGGTAGTCGTCGTAGACGTTGAGCGACTTCAGCAGCTTTTCGGCGTCCACCATCTTGCCCTGCTTGGCCAACTCCTGGGCGAAGGGTGTGGCGTCGGTGTCGAACAGTTCGGGCAGCTTGTTGGCTGCCGCCAGGGTCTCGAGTTTCTGGATGTAGGAGGGACGGTCCGGGGTGGTGATCAGGTTGAGCTCAAAGCCCGGGTGGTCCTTGGCGTAGTCGTCGGCCAGCTTTTTCATGATGTTGATGACCGCGCCGTCGGCGGGCCGGGAGAGCAGCCACGAAATCTCGCGCGGCTTGATCTCGCCGGTGGGGCTGACGTTGGACGGGTCTGTGGAGCTTGCGCCGCCACAGGCGGTCAGCGCCAGGGCGGTAACGGCTGCGGCGGCGGCAGCGCGGAACAGGTTCTTCATTGGTCAATCTCCCTTGATTGGAACGGAGGATGGGGGTTGCGGGGGGTATTCAGTTGTCGGTGCGCTTGCGTACTTCGAAATCTGTGACGGTGACGGATCCTTCGCCGGCGAACACGCCGATCCCGCCCGCGGGGAGGTCGTAGATCCGGGTGCTGAGGGCCACCTGGCGGTCCACGACGGCGACGCACAGGTCGCCGTCGACCACCACTTCCAGCGTGTGGCTGCCGGGCGGGAGGTGGCAGGGGCGTTCCAGTTCGATGGCGTAGGGAACGTCGCCGGAAACATGCCACTGCGCCTCGCCGGTGACGGTCCGGGGCCACCGGTCGAACACCAGGCGTCCACGCTTCGGTTCGAGGCGGAGGACGTAGGAGTGGTCGCCGTCCGGGCTGGAGCGCAGCAGGATCCCGCATTCCGTGGTGCCCGGCTGGATGTCCAGCACCGCCTTGGCATAGAACTGCGTGGGCAGATCGTTTGCTGCCACGGCGGCGCTGTAGGAGTCCGGCACGTCCAGGCTGATGGGCAGCGGGCTCGCCAGCTCGAGCGGGACCCCGTCCCAAAAGCTGTCCACAAGCTCGTCCACGAGGCCGAACGCCAAGGTCCCGTCGGGGTTCTGCCGTGCCTCCAGGACGGACATGGTGCCCGCCCACTGCCAGGCGCCGTCGTCGCAATTGCCTTCCTTGCTGGCAATCCAGCCGAAGAAGAACCGACGGCCGTCCCGCTCCGCCGTCTTGGACGCGTAGAACGCACGCCCGTCGATGCTGTCCAGGCCAGGAACTGTCCACGGCCCCGTGGGGCTCTTGGCCATCCGGTACCGGGTGGTGAACGTTTCGGAAAACTCGGAGTAGACCATGTACCACCAGCCGCCCCATTCGAACACGTCAGGGCATTCATGCGTGATGTACCTGCGGGGATCCCAGAAGGGGTCCGTGTGCTCCCACGTCATCAGGTCTGCGGAGATGCACTGGGCGATGACCCCCCGGCGGCGTTCGGGGCCGTCGGAGTGCCGGGCCGCCAGGAGCATCCGCCACAGGCCGGCCGCCTCGTCACGGAAGACGAAGGGGTCCCGCCAGTCCGCGGACTCAAAACCGTCCGGCGCACCGAACGTAAGCTCCGGGTGCTTGACCCACGTGTTCATGCCGTCCGTGCTGGTGGCGTGCATGACCAGCTGCAGGGGCAGGCCGTCTTTTCCGAGGTTGCCCGGGTTCTGTCCCGTGTAGAACAGGTGGTGGACGCCTGAGTCGTCAGCAATGACGCTGCCTGTGTAGCAGTTGAAGTCAAGGTCGTCTGTGGTCCCGTGGGGGAGGGCCACCCCGTGGTCCTGGAACTGGGTGAGGTCCTTGGTGGTTACCAGGTTCCAGGCCGTTCCGGGCTTCGGGTCGGCGCGGACCTCGGAAAGGTAGAAGAGCCAGAACTCCCCGTCCTTCTGGAAAGGGATAAGGTCTCCAACCCAGGCATCGGCGGGCTGGAAGAAGACTGGGTAGCTCATCGGCGTTGATGTCCATTCTGCTAAAGCGTTTGATCACATGAAGCTAGCGTGGATTTAATCAGCGATCAAGCGTTTTAGCAAAAATAATTCCGGCACTCTTTCCCGGCCCGTTTATGACGGCAGCAGTTTTGCTGAAACGCTTGACCTCACCGTTTGCCGCTGGGTATCTTCTTCTGCTAAAGCGCTTAATCAGCCGGCGGGCTGGTCAGCGAACCACCGGTGGCTCCATCACTCCGAGCGCCCGGCGGAGCAGCCGCCCCTGAGAGGAAGTCAACGATGACATCTGCCTTATCCCGACGACATGTCCTGCAAGGCACCGGAGCAGGAGCACTCGCCTTGCTTATGGGCGGCACTGTCCCTGCCGTTCCGGCATGGGCCAAGCGCTCACTGCGGGCGGCCTATCACATGACGCCGCCCTCCGGTTGGCTGTGCGATCCGCAGCGCCCCGTGTTTGTCAACGGCGCCTACCACCTCTACTACCTGCACTCCACGCAGAACAACGGCCAAGGCGGCTGGGATCACGCAACCACAATCGACGGGGTGGCCTTTAGCCATCACGGCGACGCGCTGCCGCTGCAGCCGGACTTCCCCGTGTGGTCCGGATCGGCAGTGGTGGACACCGCCAACACGGCGGGCTTCGGCGCGGGGGCCATCGTAGTCCTTGCCACCCAGCCCACCGGCGGCATCCGCAAGTACCAGGAGCAGTACCTCTACTGGTCGACCGACGGCGGCTACACGTTCACTGCGCTGCCGGACCCGGTCATCGTGAACACGGACGGAAGGGCGGCCACCACGCAGGCGGAAATCGACAATGCCGAATGGTTCCGGGACCCGAAGATCCACTGGGATACGGTGCGCAACGAGTGGGTGTGCGTGATCGGGCGCGCGCGGTACGCAGCGTTCTACACTTCCCCGAACCTGCGTAACTGGCAGCTGAAGCGCAACTTCGACTTCCCCAATCCCGCGCTGGGCGGCATCGAGTGTCCTGACCTCTTCGAGATGACAGCCGACGATGGCACCCGCCACTGGGTGCTGGGCGCCAGTATGGATGCCTACAGTGTCGGGCTGCCCATGACCTACGCCTACTGGACCGGAACCTGGGATGGGGAGCAGTTCCTCGCCGACGACGTCAGCAATCCCCAATGGCTGGACTGGGGCTGGGACTGGTACGGCGCGGTGACCTGGCCGGCTGCAGAGGCGCCGGCAACCCGGCGGTACGCCATCGGCTGGATGAACAACTGGAAGTACGCCGCCCGCGACGTTCCCACGGATGCGTCCGACGGGTACAACGGGCAGAACTCGATCGTCCGCGAACTGCGCCTCGAACGCCAGGGCGGCGGCTGGTACAGCCTGCTCAGCAGCCCGGTCGGGGCGCTCGCGAATTACGCCGGCTCCACCACCACATTCCCGGACCGCACGGTCAACGGCAGCACCGTAATGCCTTGGTGCGGCCGCGCCTACGAGCTGGAACTCGATATTTCCTGGGAGGCAGCCACGAACGTGGGGATCTCCGTGGGCCGCTCCGCTGACGGCGCCCGCCATACAAACATCGGAAAGTACGGCAACGAGCTCTATGTGGACCGCGGGCCGTCGGACCTGGGCGGCTTCTCGCTGGTGCCGTACACTCGTGCGGCAGCGCCCATCGACGCTGCCGCGCGGTCAGTGCACCTGCGCATCTTCGTGGACACCCAGAGCGTTGAGGTGTTCGTCAACGCCGGCCACACCGTGATCTCCCAGCAGGTGCACTTTGCGGAGGGAGACAACGGGATCTCCTTCTACACGGACGGCGGCCCGGCCACCTTCTCAGGCATCACCATCCGGTCCTTCCAGTAGCCGGCCACGCGAAGCGGCGGCCCCCACGCGTCAGTGGGGGCCGCCGTCGTGAGTGCGGCCGGCTCACCCGCCGGCCGCAGCTGGCGGAGCTGCTAGATGATCGCGGCCCGCAGTTCCTTGGCAGCGACGGCGGGATCGTCGGCGCCGTAGATGGAGCCGCCGACGACGGCCACGTCGGCGCCTGCGCGCTGTACGGCTTCGATGGTGGACAGGTTCACGCCGCCGGCGACGGAGAACGGCACGCGGGCCTCTTCGCCGGCGTTCAGCAGCACGTCCAGGTTGTAGCCGGGCTTGGCCTGCTCATCCAGGCCGGCATGGAACTCGATGAACTTTGCCCCCAGGGCACGGGCTTCCCGGGCGCGGGCCACCTTGTCCGCAACGCCGATCAGGTCCACCACAATGCCCTTGTTGTGGGCCTTGGCAGCCTTGACGGCCCCGGCGATGGTGGAATCGTCGGCGCTGCCCAGGACGGACACCAGGTCTGCGCCCGCGTTGAAGGCGATTTCGGCTTCGAGTTCGCCGGCATCCATCGTCTTCATGTCCGCGAACACGATCTTGTCCGGGTGGGCGGTCTTGACGGCCGTGACGGCGGACAGCCCGGCGTTCTTCACCAGCGGCGTGCCCAGTTCGATGATGTCCACGTACTCGGCGACTTTGCCGGCCAGGTCCAGTGCGGCTTCGACGGTAAGGACATCCATGGCTACTTGCAGTTTCATGTTCTATCTCTTTCGGTGGGAATCGGATTTGTTGGGGGACGCGGGCTTACTCGAGGTTCGCGTGGCGCTGCCAGAGGTCCTCCGGGGCGGCGGCGTCCTCGTCCCACAGGCTTTGGAACACCGCCTCGGTGGTGGCAAAAAGCACCTGCTCGAAGAGGCTCCCGGAGTACTGCCGGGTCACCGCCGAGCCGTGGTCCGTCTTCTGTGCAGCCGGGATGAGGACGACTGCGGCGGCAGCGGCCGCGAGCGGGGAACCAGTGCTGGTGGTGTAAGCGGCCACGCGGGCGCCTTGGGCGACGGCGGTTTCCGCCGCTGTCACCACGCCGGCGGTGGTGCCGGAGCCTGAAGCTGCGAGCAGCAGGTCCCCGGCGCGAATGGCCGGTGCCGTGGTTTCGCCCACCACATGCACCGTCAGGCCGAGGTGCATCAGCCGCATCGCCGCCATTTTCAGGACCAGGCCGCTGCGTCCGGCGCCGGTGACGAAGATCCTGCCGGCCAGCCGAAGCTCGGTCACCAGGGCTGCGATCTCTGCGGCGTCCACGTGCTGGAAGACGCTGCTGACCTCGTCCAGGACCAGGGCCCGGTTGTGGTCAAAGGCCCGGGCTGTGCCGGTCAGGGCTGGACCAGCCAGGGCTGCAGGGCCTGCTGGTGCGATGGTGCTCATGCTCGTACCTCCTTGGACGTTGCGACCCTTCAATGCTCGCCCGTCCGTTGGGTGGGCCCAACGCCATGAATGGGCGGTCGTGGCTACCCAAAGAGGTAGGTCTCCTGCGTCCGGCCAGTACACTGGGCAGGTGGAACGCGCGAACAACACTGACCTTCTCGAAGCAGTCGCCGCCCTGGCCACGGCTCCCCTGATGGATACCGCCCACCGGCTGCGGGCGGCCCTCGGCCCCTACTGGGAATCGAGTGCCCTGGTGATTTTCACGGAAGACTGCACCGGCCGGCCGCAGAAGAAGGCGGGCGCCGAGGCCGTCATCAGCCGCGTGTCCATCGCGGAACTGGACGCCATCCGTACCCCGCTCACCGCTGACGGGTCCGGGGCGGACGGCGCCGCCTGGCATGGTGAGGCCGTGTTCGGCGGCGAACTGCGCCCGGTCCTCGCGGTCTCCTCACCCAGCAACGCGCTGCTGGTCCTCTCCGACCCCCGGCCAATCCCGCCAGCCGGGGCCGGTCCGGACCCGCAATGGGTCCTCCACTACCTCTGGGCGCTGGCAGCCGAGCGGATCCGCGAGAAGGTGGCTGATGCGCCGCCGTCGTACCTCATTGAGTCCCGCGCGGCCTCGGCAGAGCGCCTGCGGGTGACCGCCGAGCTGGTGGACCGGCATTCCACCACCCTGGAAACACTGCTCGCCGCGCTGAGATCGCCTGCGCTGGCTGACGGCGCCGCCAGGACGGCGGCAACCGACGTCGCGGCCAAGGCCCTGGTGGGGCTCCGTACGCTCAGCGACCGCACCACGGACCTGGTGGAGGAGCCCGTTGCGTCCGCGTTCCAGCGCCTGCGCGAGGACCTGCGCCCGCTGATGAACTTCAGCGGCATCGACGTACAGTTCGTCGAGCCGCCGGTTAACGGCCGGGCACTTCCCGGTGAGGTGGCGCACGCCGCCAGGGCGATCGTCCGCGGCCTGGTGCTGGCCATGGTGGACCAGCAGGGAGTGCGCCGGATCCGCACCCAGTGGGATTGCGACGGCGTGAACCTCCTGGTCAATGTGCGCGACGACGGTCCCGGCGAACTTTCCGCCACCGCCCCCGCCGTGGCACGCCTCGTCCAGCGAGTGGAGGCCCTCAACGGCAGCATGGGCGTGGATGTCATGCCGGGCTGGGGCGCCGATGTGGCCGTCACCCTCCCGCTCGACCCACCCAGCCGCCCGCCGGCCGACATTGCGGGCTGGAACCTGGGGGAGCGGGAGCTGGAGGTCCTCCAGCTCCTGGCGGCCGGCCAGCGGAACCGGGGCATCGCCGCGAAGCTCCACATCAGCGAAAACACCGTGAAGTTCCACCTCCGCAACCTCTACCGGAAGATCGGCGCCTCCTCCCGCACCGAAGCCATGGCGCTCGCGCACAGCAACGGCCTGCGCTGACCTCCAGTTCGCTGGATGCCCGTGCGCCAGTCCTCGCCCGGCGGGTCCCGGTGCGGTGATTTCACGCTGCGCAGGCTACTTGAGAGTATTAGTCATGGCTTCGAACAAAGATCGCGAACCCGACGTCGATGCTGAGGCGGGCCAGCACGGCGGCGTCCAGTCCGTTGACCGCGCCCTCGCCGTCCTGGAGATCCTGGCGCGGGACGGCCATGCCGGCGTGAGCGACATCGCCGAGGAGATGGGCATCCACAAATCCACCGTCTCCCGGCTGCTCGGTTCGCTGGTGAGCCGCGAAATGGTCCACCAGAACAGCGACCGCGGAAAGTACCAGCTGGGCTTCGGCATCCTGCGGCTGGCCAGCTCCATTCCGGGGCGGCTCAGCCTGGTCCGGGAGGCCCGGCCGGTCCTTGAGGCCCTGGCGGAGGAATTCAAGGAAACGGTGAACCTCGCGGTCCTTCGCTCCAACTTCGCCGTCAACGTGGACCAGGCCATGGGCCCGTCCACCCTGGCCACATATGACTGGGTGGGCAACCTGACGCCGCTGCATGCCACCTCCAGCGGGAAGGTCCTGCTGGCCGCCTTGCCGGCGGAAGACCGGGACCGCATCCTGAAGGAGACGGGACTCCCGGCGCGGACGCCCCGGACCATCACCAACCGGAAGGAACTCGAAACCCAGCTGATCGACGTCGCCCGCGAGGGCTACGGCGTGGTGCGGGAGGAGTTCGAGATCGGGCTGACTGCGGTTGCCGTTCCGGTCTACAACCACCTGGGTGCCGTGATCGGGGCCATCAGCATTTCCGGGCCGGCATTCCGCTTTGATCCGGAAACGGCCCCGAGGCTTATCGAGGCGCTAAAGCAGGGCGGGCTCCAGGTCAGCGCCAGGATGGGTTACACCGGGCGCCGGTGATTGGCGCCGCTGCGGCGGCCTAATTCACTCCGGGTTGTCCCCGTGAACGTTGCTGAGGTTGTCCTCGGAGCGGTCCAGGTACGCCAGCAGGAGATCCGCGGCGCGGTCCAGTTCGCCGGACTCCAGCGCCGCGCAGATGGCCTCGTTGTCAGCCAAATAGTGCTGGTAGAACTGCGCGTCCACCGTGGCTTTATGGAAGAACAGCCGCATCTCCGCCAGGACCTGGCTCATGATGCTGTTTAGCCGCGGACTCCTGGCCATGGCAACAATGGCGCCGTGAAAATGCTGGTTCGCGGTGCCCAGGGCTTCATTGTCTCCAGCCGCGGCGGCGCGTTTTCCTTCCTCGACGGCGGCCCGGACGGCGGCGACGTCTTCCGGACTCCCGCCAGCCCGCAGGGCGCTGACCTCGATGGCGCGGCGGACCGTGTAGACGTCATGGACGTCCGCAGCCTCAAGGCTGGCCACAAAAACGCCCCGGTTGGGGTGCCGGACCACCAGCCGCTCGCTGGCCAGTTCCGCGAAGGCCTCCCGCACCGTGTTGCGGGAAACGCCCAGGTCCTCCGCGATGGTGGATTCGGTGAGGCGCGCCCCGGGAAGCAGGGCCCCCTCCGCCAGTTGCAGGCGGAGTTCGTCAGCCACCCGTTCAGCCACGGAGGGGACGGCCACCCGGAGGCGGCCTGCGGAGCGGAGTGTGGTCTCTTGAGCGGGCATACTTCAGAATTTACACGATCGTCACATCGTGGAATCGAAGGATTGTTGAACAATCTGTAGATTTAGTGCATCCTAGTAGGGACCGCTCAATGAGATGGAGATCACAAGTGGCAAGCATCGACCTGAACAGCGACGTTGGCGAGTCGTTCGGACACTGGACGCTCGGTGACGATGCCGCCATGTTCCGTTCCGTCACCAGCGCAAACGTGGCCTGCGGATTCCACGCCGGCGATCCCAGCGTGATCCGCCGCACCTGCCGCGAAGCGGTTGCCGCCGGCGTAGCCATCGGTGCGCACGTCGGCTACCGGGACCTCGCCGGTTTCGGCCGCCGCTTCCTGGACATTCAGCCCAATGAACTGGCCGATGACGTGGTGTACCAGATCGGTGCGCTACAGGCGCTGGCCGCCGCCGAGGGAGCCCAGGTGCGTTACGTTAAGCCGCACGGCGGCCTTTACAACGCGATCATCCACCACACCGCCCAGGCCCGGGCCGTCGTCGACGCCGTGAAATCGGTTGACCCGGGCCTGCCGATCATGGGCCTTCCCGGTTCCAAAGTCCTGCGGCTTGCAGGGGAAGCGGGCCTGCGGGCGGTTCCAGAGGCGTTCGCGGACCGCGCGTACAACCCGGACGGAACGCTCGTCTCCCGGTCCCAGCCGGAAGCGGTCCTATCCGACCCCGCCGAAGTGGCGGAGCATGTATTGCGGATGGCCACCGAGGGGTCCGTCAGGACAATCGACGGTTCCATCCTGAATATCCGCGCGGAAAGCATCTGCGTGCACGGTGACTCGCCCGGGGCCGTAGCCATGGCCGCTGCAGTGAAGTCCGCTCTCAAGGACGCCGGTGTCAGCATCGGTTCGTTCCTCTAAACCCGTTCCCGGCCGTTCACCGGCCTCCGCACCACCCCCTCACCCCCGGAGGAAAAACATGACCAGCACCAACAAGGCAGCAAGGACCGCGGCAAGGAAGCCGCCGGCCGGCGCGCTCAAGGCCTACATCGCCAGCCTCACCGGCACCTCGCTCGAGTACTACGACTTTGCCATCTACTCCGTCGCCTCGGCGCTGGTGTTCCCCAAGATCTTCTTCCCCTCAAATGACGAGTTCGTTGGGCTGCTGCTGTCCTTCTCGGCTTTCGCGGTGGGGTACCTGGCCCGTCCCATCGGCGGCGTGATCTTCGGCCGCCTCGGCGACAAGATCGGCCGCAAGTACGTCCTCGTGTTCACCCTGGTACTGATCGGCGTCGCCACCGTCCTCATCGGTGCCCTGCCTGACTACTCGGTCATCGGCGTCGCAGCCCCCACCATCCTGGTGCTCCTGCGCCTGGCCCAGGGCATCGGCGTCGGCGGTGAATGGGGCGGAGCGGTGCTGCTGTCCAGCGAATTCGGCGATCCCAACAAGCGGGGCTTCTGGTCCTCGGCTGCGCAGATCGGCCCGCCGGCCGGCAACCTGATGGCCAACGGCGCCCTGGCTGTCCTGGCGGCCACGCTCAGCACCGAAGCCTTCCTCTCCTGGGGCTGGCGCGTAGCCTTCCTCGCCTCGGCCATCCTGGTGGTCTTCGGCCTCGTGATCCGCCTCAAGCTGGAGGAAACCCCTGTCTTCAAGGCCATCCAGGCCAAAGGCGACCGCCCCAAGGCCCCCATCAAGGAGGTTTTCACCACCGAACCCCGGGCCCTGGTTTCCGCAGCCCTCTCGCGCCTCTGCCCTGATGTCCTCTACGCGCTGTTCACCGTGTTCGTGGCCGTGTACGCCACCAAGGAACTGGGCATGACCACGGGCAACGTCCTGGCGGCCATCCTCATCGGATCCGCCTTCCAGCTCGTCCTGATCCCGGCCGCCGGCGCCCTCACCGACCGCCTCAACCGCCGATGGGTGTACGGCGTAGCTGCCGCGGCTACTGCCGCCTACATTCCGTTGTTCTTCCTGATGATCCAGGGCAAATCCGTAGTGATGCTGACCATCGGCGTGGTGATCGGCCTGGCCCTGCACGCCTTCATGTACGGCCCGCAGGCCGCCTTCATCACCGAGCAGTTCCCGGCCCGCCTGCGTTACGCCGGCAGCTCGCTGGCCTACACCCTGGCCGGTGTCATCGGCGGCGCAGTGGCCCCGCTGATCTTCACCGCCCTGTACGGCGCAGCAGCCGGCGGCTGGCACCTGATCGCCGGGTACATCCTGCTGACGGCCATCATCACCATTGTGGGCATGCGCCTGGGCCGCGACCCGCAGCCGGAAGCCGACCTCCGCCTGCTCCACAACGGCCACGCGCAGGAGAGCCACGCCTGACCGGCGCGGATTGCCATGGAAACAGTCACCAACCCCACCACCGCGCGCGTCCTCGCCGGCCGCGTGCTGTCCGTCAAGCCGGTGGGTACGACGGCGGTGCTCGCCGAACTCTCGGGGCTCCATGACGTGCTGGCGCTGCAGGCGCTCCTGCTGGAGCACCCGCTGCCCGGCCAGGTGGAGGTCCTCGCGGCCGCCGAAACCGTGATGGTCACGGCGGATTCGCCCCGGGCCGCACGGCGGATGCCGGCCCGGCTGCTGGAGCTGGACCTGGCGGTCCGAGCGCAGGCGGAGGGCAAGCTGGTGGTCATCGAGGCCGTGTACGACGGCGAGGACCTCGCCGACGTGGGACGGATCACCGGCCTCGGCGTTGAGGGAGTCGTGGCAGCCCACACGGGGCAGGTCTGGACCGTGGCCTTCGGGGGCTTCGCCCCTGGCTTTGGATACATGGTGGGGGAGAACCAGCTGCTGGAAGTCCCGCGCCGCAGCTCCCCGCGGACTGCGGTCCCCGCCGGATCCGTAGCCCTTGCCGGCAACTATTCCGCCGTCTACCCCCGGCAGTCCCCGGGCGGATGGCAGCTGATTGGCCGCACCGCCGCCCGGATGTGGGACCTGGCCCGCGAACAGCCCGCTTTGGCTGCCCCCGGAGACCGGGTGCAGTTCCGGGCGGTGCGGGAACTGGTAGAGCTTTCCGGCCCGCAGGCTGGTACAGCGGATCCGGAAGTGCCGGCCACCCGGGAGCAGGCCGTCCGCTCCGGACTGCGGATCCTGTCACCGGGGCTCCAAAGCCTGGTCCAGGACCTTGGCCGGCCCGGCTACGGCGGCCTCGGTGTCTCTGCTGCCGGTGCCCTGGACCGTTCCTCCCTGCGCCGCGCCAACCGCATCGTGGGCAACGAGCCGGCTGCCGCCGTGGTCGAAACCGTTGCCGGGGGCCTGCGCGTGCAGGCCGTGGGAGACCAGGTGCTTGCGGTCACCGGGGCGCCCTCGGCACTGACTGTTGCCACGCCGTCGGACGTTCCCGCCGGTTCCGATGCTGAAAATGCGGACGACGCCGACCGGCCGGAGCGCGTACGCGAGGTGCCCATGGCCACGGCATTTGCCCTGCTGGATGGCGAAATCCTGACCATCGGCGCACCCGAACGGGGCTTCCGCACCTACCTTGCCATCCGGGGCGGCGCGGACGCCGAAGCCGTGCTCGGCAGCCGGTCCACGGACACGATGTCCGGGATCGGGCCTGCGCCGCTGGCCCCGGAGCAACTGCTTGCCGCCGGAGCCGCCACGTCCTCCAACGTGGTGGGCAATCCTGAGGTGCAGCCCGACTTCCCGGACACGGGAGTGACGGTCCTGGATATCGTTCCCGGTCCGCGGGATGACTGGTTTGACGATGACGCGCTGGAATCGCTCTGCACCCAGGACTGGACGGTGACTCCGCGCTCCAACCGGGTGGGCATGCGCCTGGACGGTCAGCCGCTCAAACGGAGCCGGGACGGGGAACTGGCCAGCGAGGGGACCGTGTCCGGAGCCATCCAGGTCCCGCCGGAAGGGCAGCCCGTACTGTTCCTGGCGGACCACCCCATTACGGGAGGCTACCCCGTGATTGGCGTGGTGGTGGACCACCAGCTGGACATCGCCGCCCAGGTGCCCATCGGCGGCCGCATCAGGTTCCGCCGGGCCCCCGGATACGCCCGGCCCTTTGAACCGTCCAGCACTTCCCTCAACGTTTCCCGGAAAAAGTGAGCAGCACATGCGCAAGATCCTGATTGCCAACCGCGGAGAAATCGCCGTCCGCATCGCCCGCGCCTGCGAGGACGCCGGCCTGGAGTCCGTCGCCGTGTACGCGGACGTGGACGCCGACGCCCTGCACGTCGGCGCCGCCACGGAGGCCTACAGCCTCGGCGGCAACGCGCCGTCGGAAACCTACCTGGATATCCCCAAGCTGCTGGCTGTCGCCAGGGAGTCCGGAGCGGACGCCGTGCACCCGGGATACGTGTTCCTGTCCGAGAACGCCGACTTTGCCCAGGCCGTCCTGGACTCCGGCCTGACCTGGATCGGGCCGGCACCGCAGGCCATCCGGCTGCTCGGCAACAAGATCACCGCCCGCGAAATCGCCGTCCGGGCAGGTGCGCCTTTGGTGGCCGGCAGCGACGGACCGGTGGCCTCGGCTGGTGAGGCACGGGCCTTCGCAGAAGAACACGGCCTGCCCATCGCCATCAAGGCAGCCTTCGGCGGCGGCGGACGCGGGCTCAAAGTGGTCCGTGAAATGGACCAGATCGGGGAAGCCTTCGACTCGGCGGTCCGTGAAGCGGTGGTGGCCTTCGGCCGCGGCGAGTGCTTCGTGGAGCGGTACCTGGACCGGCCCCGGCATGTGGAAGCGCAGGTCCTGGCGGACCGGCACGGCAACGTGGTGGTGGTGGGAACGCGCGACTGCTCCCTCCAGCGCCGGCACCAGAAGCTGGTGGAGGAGGCCCCGGCGCCCTTCCTCACCGAACAGCAGACGCGCCAGATTTACGACGCCGCCAAGGCAGTCTGCCGCGAAGCCGGCTATACAGGGGCGGGGACGGTGGAGTTCCTGGTGGCCGCCGACGGCACGGTGGCGTTCCTCGAGGTGAACACGCGCCTGCAGGTGGAACACCCCATCACCGAGGAGACCACCGGGGTGGACCTGGTCCAGGAGCAGCTGCGGATCGCTGCCGGTGAGCCGCTGCGCCTCGCAGCCGATCCCGAACCCCGCGGGCACTCGTTCGAATTCCGGCTCAACGCCGAGGACGTGGGGCGGGGGTTCCTGCCCTCCCCTGGAACCATCACCACGTTCAGTGGCCCTACGGGCCCGGGCATCCGGCTGGACTCCGGAGTCCGCGCCGGCTCCATTGTTGCCCCGCAATTCGATTCGCTGCTGGCCAAGCTGGTCGTCACCGGCGCCGACCGTCAGCAGGCGCTCCGCCGGGCCCGCCGCGCCCTGGCGGAGATGGAGGTTACCGGCGTCGCAACCGTCCTGCCGTTCCACCGCGCCGTGGTCCAGGCGCCGGACTTCACCTCGGAAACCGGGCTCCGCATCCACACCCGGTGGATCGAAACGGACTTCGCGGGATCCATCCCGGCGGATCCGGAGTTCAGCACAACCGCTCCGGACGGTTCCCGGCGCACCATCACCGTCGATGTCGACGGCCGGCGCCTCGCCGTCGGTCTTCCCGCGGCCCTGCTGGACGGCTGGGCACGTTCCGGCGCGGGCCTGCCCGCAGGCGTTTCCCTGGCCGGGCACACTTGGAAGGGGGAGCACGACGGCAGCGCCGCGGCTCCCGCTGTGGACCCCGGTGAGCTGCGGGCGGACATGGCGGGAACGGTGGTGAAGTGGCTCGTGGAGCCGGGCGCCGAAGTGGCGGCGGGGGACCCCGTCGTCGTCCTTGAAGCCATGAAGATGGAAACCCAGGTTGCCGCCCACCGCGGCGGCACCGTCACGGAGATCCGGGCGGAAGCGGGCGGCGTAGTGGGTGCCGGGGCAGTCCTGGCGACGATCGCGGGTTAATCGAGGAACATACGCGGAACCGTGGGAGGCCAACCCGCGGCTGCGCTTTCGCAGCGCTCAGAGGTTCTCTTCGGGCCGGGCGGTGAGGATCCGATTGGCGTTGACCTGCAGGATGCCGAGCGACTCCTGGATCAAGGGTGAGGCGATGCTGCCCCTGCGCACCGCGGCGACAATGCGGCGCGTGGGTTTCGCCTGACCGGTGATGCGCAGCCGAACCACGTTTTCGGCACCATGCAAAGGCGCCAGCCGGGGCAGCAGGCCGACGCCCAGCCCCGCACCCACGAACGCGATGTGGGTTTCCCATTCAACGGCCTCATGGGCAATCCGCGGTGTCACCCCGAGCGCCGTGAACGCCGCGGTGAAGAGGGAATGGTAGGTGGAACCGGCGGCCTCCGTGATCCAAGGTTCCGATGCCAGCTCTTCAAGCGTCGCGCTTTGGCGTGATGCCAGCGGATGGTCACCGGGAATGATCACGTCCAGTGGATCGTCGAGCAGGACTCTCTGCTCAAAGCGCGGATCGTCCTCACCATAACTGTCGGACTGCATGGCGACAATGACTGCAAGGTCGATTCGTTCCGCAACCAACAAGTCGAAGCAGCGGGCCGGATCAGCCTCAAGAACCTGCACCTCCAGCAGGGGGCGTGTCGAGCGCAGGGTGGCGGCCAAAGGCGCGAGCAACTGGGCGGCTGCAGAGGAGAATCCGCCGAGGCCAAAGTGGGTCTGCACCTGGTCGCCGGCCTCCATGGCTGCGGCGCGCAGGCTCTCCCACTGGGCAATGAGGGGATCCGATCCCGCCACGAGGAAGCGTCCCGTGGCGGTAAGCCGGACGCCCCGGCCGTCTTTCGTCAGCAGCTGCATTCCAAGCACGCGCTGGAGCTCCCGCAATTGCGCGGAGACGGCAGACGGAGAATAGCCCGTGAGCTCCGCGGTCGCGCCGATGGTGCCGCAGCGGGCGAACACACGGAGTGTGGTGAGCCTCGGATCGATCATGCATCAATTCTGCATGGTTATCTTCAAAATCTTGCGCTTTTGTTGCAGTTGATGTGTCCCTAATCTCATCATTACAAGTTCTCCGACCATGCCGTTAGCACCCGCGCACCCGTGGTCAACACGCAACACCCACTACCCATGCCTCCCGGGAGGAAACCCATGACCGCTCCAGTGAACGTGCCCCTCAATTCACGCGGAAAACTCGCTGCATCATTGCCTGCCGAGCAGCTGGCAGAAATTACCGCGTTGTTCGAGTTCCGGCGCACCGGCTACTCCCTCGATGCACCCTTCTACACCGATCGCTCAATCTTCGCCATCGACATGGAGGCTATTTTCGGCCAGCACTGGATCTTTGCTGCCAGCACCGCCGAACTGCCGGAACCGGGCGACTACGTCACGGTCGACTACGGGCCTTACTCCCTGATTGTGCTGCGCAACGACGACGGCGGCGTGAACGTGCTGCACAACGTATGCCGCCACCGCGGCGCCCGCGTTCTGACCGAAGCTGCCGGCTCCACCGGAAACCTGGTATGCGGCTACCACTCCTGGACCTACTCCCCGGAGGGCAACTTGATCCATGCCTCGTCCCCGGGGGAGACGAAGTTCGACAAGAACTGCTTTGCCCTCAAGCGCGCCCACGGCCGCGAGGTCGCCGGACTTATCTTCGTCTGCATTGCGGATGAACCGCCGGCGGACTTTGACGAAACCGCAAAGATTTTCGAGCCCTACCTGGCGCCCCACGATCTCTCGAAGACGAAAATTGCCTACCAGCAGAACATCATCGAAGAGGGCAACTGGAAGCTCGTCATGGAGAACAACCGTGAGTGCTACCACTGTGACGGCCACCCTGAGCTCGCCTGCTCCCTCTTCCCCACCTGGGGCCTCACGGAGGGGCTGATCCCGACCCACCTTGAGGAAGTGTGGGACCGGAACAAGGAGGCCCAGTCCTCCCTTGAGGAGCGTTGCCGCCGCTACGGCCTTCCCTACGAGGTGGTGGAGCAGCTTGACACGCGCATCGCGGGAATCCGCATCTCACGGGAATCACTCGATGGAGAGGGGGAATCGTTCTCCGCGGACGGGCGCAGGCTTTCCAAGAAGCTGCTGGGTGACTTGCCCGACTTCCGCCTTGGCCGCTGCTCGATGCACCTGCAGCCCAACAGCTGGTTCCATTTCCTCGGAGACCACGTCATCACGTTCGGCGTCTTCCCCATCAACGAACACCAGAGCCTGGTACGCACCACCTGGCTGGTGGCTGACGACGCCGTGGAAGGCGTCGACTACGACCTGGAGAAGCTCACCTACACCTGGAAGCAGACGAACCTGCAGGACAAGGCGTTCGTGGAGCTGTGCCAGCAGGGAGCCGGCAGTCCCGCCTACGAGCCCGGGCCCTACATGAAGAGCGAATACCAGGTCGAGGCATTCATCAACTGGTACGTGCAGCGCGTGCAGGAGCACTTGGCGTGATTGAACTCCTCACTGAAACGGCAATCCAGGAACCACAGCGTATCCGCGGTCTTGAGATGCCGTGGAACAGGGTGATGGGAAGCACTGAGACACCCGCCCGGGCAGCCCGTGCACTGGGTCCATGGCATCCGCAGGAGTTCATGGCCGAATGCGTCGAGACCGTTCCCGAGGCCGGCGCCATGATGACCTTCGTGTTCCGCCGATGCGACGGTGCGCCCCTGGCGTTCCGTGCCGGCCAGTACGTGAACGTCGCATTTCCCGTGAATGGCGAGGACCAGGAACCGGTGGACCGCAGCTACTCGCTGTCCAGCTCGCCCACCGAGCCGTGGACCTTCAGCATTACCGTCAAGTGCGACCCCACGGGACTGGTTTCGCCCTGGGTGCACGAGAACGTCAAACCCGGCACCGTTCTTGAGATGCTGGGACCGGTGGGAGCATTCCACCTGCCCGACGCCGACCGGCGGGCACGGTATCTCTTGCTTGCTGCAGGGGCAGGCATCACTCCCATCATGTCCATGGTGCGGACCATCCACTCCCTGCCCGGACACGCCGATGTTGTGGTCCTCTACCACGGCTCGGATGCCGGAGGCTTCGCCTTCCACCGGGAATTGGCCTACATCGCCTCCGTGGACTCGCGGGTCAAGGTCTACTACTCCCTGGGTGACCGCAGCGTGCCGGAGGGGTGGGGAGGGCTGAGTGGAAGGCTGACGGCGGCCATGCTCGAGGAGGTGGCTCCCGACGCCAACGGCCGCCAGGTGTACGCATGTGGTCCCGAGGGTTACCTGAACACGGCCACGGAGCTCCTCAAGAAGGTCGGTGTCGACGACACTTCCATTTACATGGAGTTCTTCTCGGGAGACCGCCAGACGCTCCTTGAATACCAGGCGGAGGTGGCGCTTGCAGCCGACGTGGCGGAGGAAATCGCCGAGGAAATCGCCGAATCCGCCGAGGACTACTTTGAAAGCCAGCCCGCCGCATTCGGGCTCTACGAGCCTGGCTACGACGCTGGCGGGACACTGCAGGCCTCCGGCCTGCCGCTGGAAATCGCCCACCCGGACACGCCCGGCTCCGACCCCTCCGCCGACAGCCCGGGAGGGGAGCCGGAAGCCGGTTCCCCTGATGCCTCGAGCTTCGACACGGTGGGAACGGGCAGCCTCACCATGTCCTTCATGCGTACCGGCATCAATGTGCGGATCGACCCCACCGAGCGCATCCTCGAAGTGGCCCAGCGCGCGGGCGTCAGGATCGGCGCGAACTGCAAGGAAGGCATGTGCGGCTCCTGCAAGGTCGTCAAGCTGTCAGGGGAGGTCGAGATGAACCACCAGGGCGGGATCCGGGCGCGGGAAATCTCTGCAGGCAAGTTCCTGCCCTGCTGCTCCGTGGCCCAGACGGACCTGGTGATCGATGCCTAGCCCCTGTTCCGGCCCGCTGTCAAGGCGCAGCCGGAACCCCTGAAATAGGGCTTAAGACTTCACAAAAACCTTGACACGCGACTGTGATACAGGCCACGCTGTTGCTTATTACGAGACGTGTTGATCTTTACGGAACAACCGCCAGTCTAAGAAAGCTGACTCTGATTACCGAATGCCAGGAAGTTCAACCTTCCGTCCGGCCCGGGGACGCCGGAGTACAACGCCATCCCCTGAATTCAAACCAAAGGACTTGACATGGCTTTGAACAGCGACATCCGCCCGGATGCCCAACCCCCCCTTGAGCTGGAGGAGCCCACACTCGTTCCTGCACCGGAGCACGCTCTTTCCTCCCACGACTCCCACGACGCGGAGGACACCGAACAAATCATGCAGGAACTCCGCCAGACCAAGGCCGAACAGGCTGTGGCAGAACGGCGGAACCGTAGGCTTACCCTCGACAAGGCTACTTTCGGCATCACTGGTGTCCTCGCCCTTGCCTTTGTGGCCTGGGGCTTCCTGGGCCGGGACAGCCTGGCCGCCACCTCAACACTCGCCCTGGACTGGGTCATGGAGTACACCGGCTGGCTCTTTATGGTCCTGGCCTCGCTGTTCGTTGTTTTCGTCCTCTGGCTGGCCCTGGGCAAGTGGGGCAACATCCCCCTCGGCAAGGACGGCGAAAAGCCCGAGTTCCGCACCGTTTCATGGATCGCCATGATGTTCGCGGCCGGAATGGGCATCGGCCTGATGTTCTACGGTGTTGCCGAGCCGCTCTACCACTACATTTCGCCGCCGCCCGGCACCGTGGACGGACGGACCCCCGCAGCCATCCAGACGGCCATGGCCACCTCCATCTTCCACTGGACGCTGCACCCGTGGGCGATGTATGCGGTCGTTGGCATCGCCATGGCCTACGGCACATACCGCCTGGGCCGCCGGCAGCTGATCTCGGCAGCGTTCACGTCGCTGTTCGGCATCAGGACGGTGGAAGGCCCGGTGGGCAAGTTCATCAACATCCTGGCGATCTTTGCCACGCTGTTCGGCACGGCCGCTTCCCTGGGCCTCGGCGCACTCCAGATCGGCAGCGGACTGACGTCCAACGGGTGGATCGGCGAGATCGGCACACCTGTCCTGGTGGCCATCGTTGCCATCCTGACCGCCTGCTTCGTCGCCTCGGCAGTGTCCGGCATCAGCCGCGGCATCCAGTGGCTGTCCAACATCAACATGGTCCTCGCCGTGATCCTGGCGCTGATCGTCTTCGTGGCCGGGCCCACCCTGTTCATCCTCAACCTCATTCCAGCCGCAGTGGGCGACTACGCCAGGGACCTGGCCGAAATGTCCTCGCGGACCGAAGCAGTGGGGGACGAGGCGCTGCGCACCTGGATGTCCGGCTGGACCATCTTCTACTGGGCCTGGTGGGTTTCCTGGACGCCGTTCGTGGGCATGTTCATCGCCAGGATCAGCCGCGGCCGCACCATCCGGCAGTTCGTCACCGGCGTCCTGCTGGTTCCCAGCATCGTGAGCGTCATCTGGTTCGGGATCTTTGGCGGCTCGGCCTTCAAGGTCCAGGAAGAGGCGGACAAAGCGGGCACCCCGGGCCTGGTGTCCATGGCCAGCGGAACACCCTCCATCGACTTCGACGGAGCCCTGTTCGACCTGGTCCGGAACATGTCCATGCCTGCCTGGCTGACCGCGGCCGTTATTGTCCTCGCCATGGTCCTGGTGGCCATCTTCTTCATCACCGGTGCCGACTCGGCGTCGATCGTCATGGCGTGCCTGAGCTCCAACGGGTCCTCCGACCCGAAGCGCGGACTGGTCATCTTCTGGGGGCTGCTCACAGGCGCAGTAGCCGCCGTGATGATGCTGGCCGGCGGTGATGAGCCTTCGGAGGCGCTATCCGGCCTGCAACGCATCACCATCGTGGCCGCCCTGCCGTTCGTGCTGGTCATGCTGCTGCTCTGTTTCGCCCTGGTCAAGGACCTGCGGCGGGACCCGCTGTCCCTGCGGCGGCGGCTGGCCGACTCCGTAGTGGAGCGCGCCATCCGTACCGGGGTAGACCAACATGGCGGCGTCCAGTTCGACCTCGTCACCAAGCATGAATGCGGCGAACGCTGCCCGGACGGCACCTGCCGGGGAGACAGTCCGGGCAGTGATGCAACCAGCAGCGATTCCCCGAAAGCCGGCACCGCCGCCGGCGAACCCGTCGACGCCATTAAACCGGCACCCACACTTTAGGAGCACACCATGACCATCGTTATCGAGAACATCCCGTCAGTCAGCGCCACTGCTGGCGCCCCCGCCGGCAGTACCGCCGCAGCCGCCGCTGCAACGGCGGGCCCCACCACGCGCCAGGCCCAGTTCGTCCTTACCCTGTCCTGCCCGGAGCAGCCCGGCATCGTCCGGGCAGTCACGGCCTTCCTGGCGGACCGCGGCTTCGACATCGTGGAGCACCAGCAGTTCGACGACCACGTCAGCGGCAAGCTCTACCTCCGCACGGCCTTCACTCTTGGCTCCGACATCCACCAGGAGAACGGGCTCAACCACCAGGACGTGGAAAGCCTCAGCTCGGCCTTTGCGCCCATCGCCGGGGAGTTCGCCATGGACTTCACCATCAACGACGGACGGCCGCAGCGGCTGCTGGTGATGGTCTCGAAGTTCGGCCACTGCCTTAACGACCTCATCTTCCGGTGGCAGGCCGGGAGCCTTGGTGCGGAGATCGCCGTCGTGGTTTCCAACCATGAGGACCTGCGTCCCATGGCGGAAGCCGCCGGGCTGCCCTTCATCCACGTCCCGGTGACGTCGGCCACCAAGCCCGAAGCCGAGGCCCGGCTCCTGGAACTGGTGGCCGAGTACAACGCGGACCTGGTGGTCCTGGCCCGCTACATGCAGGTCCTGTCCAACGATCTGTGCGAGAGCCTCCGTGGCCGCGCCATTAACATCCACCATTCCTTCCTCCCCGGCTTCAAGGGCGCCAAGCCGTACCACCAGGCCTATGACCGCGGCGTGAAGCTCGTCGGGGCCACCGCCCACTACGTGACGGCAGACCTGGATGAGGGACCCATCATCGAGCAGGAGGTGTTCCGGGTGGACCACAGCCTCGACGCGGACGCCCTGGTGACCGTGGGCCGTGACGCCGAAACACAGGCGCTGGCCCGTGCCGTCAAATGGCACTGCCAGCACCGGGTCCTGCTCAACAACACCCGCACCGTCGTCTTCCGCTAACGCCAACGCCCGCAAGTTAAACAGGAGAACTACTTATGAGCGCATCACCACGCGTTGTCATTATCGGCGCCGGCATTGTCGGAACCAACCTTGCCGACGAACTCGCCACCCGCGGCTGGACCAACATCACGGTGGTGGAACAGGGCCCGCTGGAACTTGCCGGCGGCTCCACGTCTCACGCTCCGGGCCTGGTGTTCCAGAACAACCCGTCACGGACCATGACCGAATTCGCCACCTACACGGTGAACAAGCTGCTGGCCCTGAGCAAAGACGGCCAGTCCTGCTTCAATCAGGTGGGCGGCCTGGAACTGGCAACCACCCCCGAGCGCCTGGCCGACCTCAAACGCAAGATGGGCGTCATGACTTCCTGGGGCGTCGAAAGCCGGATTGTCGACGCCGACGAATGCGAAAAGATCTACCCCCTCCTGAACACCGGCAAGCTCACCGGCGGCCGCGAAGTCCTGGGCGGCCTGCTCATCCCCACCGACGGCCTGGCCCTGGCCGCCCGTGCGGTGCAGCTGCTGATCGAGCGCTGCAGCGAGCGTGGCGTGAACTTCCTCGGCTCCACTACGGTGACCGGCATCGCCCAGGAGGGCGGCAAGGTGACCGGGGTCGAGACCGGCAACGGATTGATCCCGGCGGACATCGTGGTGTCCTGCGCAGGTTTCTGGGGCCGTGAACTCGGAAAGATGGTGGGGCTGGAAGTCCCGCTGCTGCCGCTGGCCCACCAGTACGCCATCAGCGAGCCGCTGCCCGAACTTGAGGGCGTCAACGAGCTCCCCAAGGGTGCCAGCAAGCCAATCCTGCGCTACCAGGACAAGGACCTGTACTACCGCGAATGGGGCGACCGCATCGGCATCGGCAGCTACGCCCACCGCCCCATGCCGGTGGACATGTCCGCCCTGCCGAAGGTCTCCGCAGAGGAGATGTCGGACCACCGCATGCCCTCCCGCCTGGAGTTCACCCTGGAAGACTTCCTGCCCGCGTGGGAGGACAGCCAGGACCTGCTGCCGGCACTGCGCAGCTCCGCGATCCAGGACGGCTTCAACGGCATCTTCTCCTTCACTCCGGACGGCGGCCCGCTCATGGGTGAGGCGCCTGAGCTTTCCGGCTTCTTCGTGGCCGAGGCTGTGTGGGTGACGCACTCCGCAGGTGTGGCCAAGGCGATGGCGGAGCTGCTGGTGGACGGCCACCCCCAGACGGACCTGCACGGCTGCGAGCTCACCCGCTTCGAGAAGGTGCAGACCTCCGATGCATACGTCAGCGAGACATCCCAGCAGAACTTTGTAGAGATCTACGACATCCTGCACCCGCTCCAGCCCAAGGAATCTCCAAGGGACCTGCGCGTGAGCCCGTTCAACGTCCGCCAGAAGGAACTGGGAGCGTTCTTCCTGGAGTCCGCCGGCTGGGAGCGGCCGCACTGGTTCGAGGCCAACCGCGGCCTGCTTGAGGAGCTGCCGGCCGAGTGGCAGGCGCCGGAGCGCGACCCCTGGTCCGCTATGTTCTCCTCCCCCATCTCCGCCGCCGAGGCGTGGAAGACGCGTACCGCCGTCGCACTTTTCGACATGACGCCGCTGAAGCGGCTGTCCGTGGTGGGCCCGGGCGCGCAGGCGCTGCTGCACCGGCTCAGCACGGGCAACATTGCCAAGAAGCCGGGTGCCGTGACCTACTGCCTGCTGCTGGAGCACGACGGCGGCATCCGCAGTGACGTGACGGTCGCACGGCTGGCGGAGGAGGACTTCCAGCTGGGTGTCAACAGCAACGTGGACTTCGACTACCTCCGGGTGGAGGCCCGGAAGCAGTCCGCTGCCGACCCAAGCCAGTGGGTGCATGTCTCCGACATCACCGGCAGCACCTGCTGCATCGGGCTGTGGGGCCCGCTGGCACGCGAAGTGATCGGCAAGGTCAGCTCGGACGACCTCACCAACGAGGGCCTGAAGTACTTCCGGACCAAGGAAATCTCCGTGGGCGGCATCCCGGTCACCGCCATGCGCCTCTCCTACGTGGGTGAGCTCGGCTGGGAGCTCTACACGACTGCCGAGTACGGGCTGAAGCTCTGGGACCTGCTATTCGAGGCGGGCCAGGAGCACGGCATCATCGCCGCCGGCCGCGGCGCGTTCAACAGCATGCGGCTCGAGAAGGGCTACCGGCTGTGGGGCACGGACATGACGTCCGAGCACCACCCGTACGAGTCCGGGCTGGGCTTCTCGGTGGCCAAGGACAAGACCGGTTTCGTGGGTTGTGACGCCCTTGCGGCACGCAAGGAGCAGCCGGCCACGCGTGCGCTGCGCTGCCTGACGGTCGACGACGGCACGTCCATCGTGCTGGGCAAGGAACCGGTGTACGTGGCCGGTTCTGCTGCCGGGTACGTGACGAGCGCCGCCTACGGCTACTCCGTCCACAAGCCGATCGCCTACGCCTGGCTGCCCGCCTCGGTGTCCGTCGGTGATTCGGTGGAGATTGAGTACTTCGGGAAGCGCATTGCTGCCACCGTCACCCCCGAGCCGCTCTTCGACCCGGGCATGGAGCGCCTCCGCGGCTAGTCCGGAACCTGGATTGAGCTCTCAACCGGGGGCTGCCAGATTGGCAGCTCCCGGTTTTCCGCGTGCCCGCTCCTTCCCCGCAAAAATGTCACACCCTCCCACCATGATGGGTATATGGGGAAAGCGGCGGTGGTGAAGGCGTTTGAGGACATCAATGCCGCTCTTGCCGTGCTCAATGCGGAGGCTGATGGGTGCGGTTCCGAGCTGTTCTCGGCTGCTGATCCCTTGGCCGGGCTGGCCGATGGCTGCTTGGACATCCTTGCCGGGGCCGCCGGCGTCCAGGCCCGAATCGCTGGATTGGTGGCCAACGCTGCAGGGACATACGCCAATACTGCACGGGCGGCCGCTCCTTCGGACATGCCCGCCCAGGCGCTCGAAATGGCTATCGCCGCGGAGATCAGCTCTGTCATGGCCATCGGTGACCGGGCGGCGGGCGCCCTGCTGGCCCGGTCCCACGCCCTGGCCACCTCCCTGCCCCGCACGTTTGCAGCCCTTCACAACGGGACAATCTCGTGGCAGCACGCCACAGTCATGGTGGACGAGGCCGCCACCCTTGACCCCGCCGGGGCAGCCGCCCTGGAAGCCCGCTTCCTGGACCCGGACACACCAAGACCAGCCACGGCCGCCCCGATCGGCGAGATGCCCGCCTACCGGTTCCGGGCCAAAGCCCGGACCTGGCGGGAACGCCACCACTCCGACTCCATCGAAAAACGCCACGCCAGGGGTATGGCTGACCGGCGGGTCGAATACCGGCCCGACCAGGACGGCATGGCCTGGCTCTCCGCCTACCTGCCCGCGGACCAGGCGTCCGCGGTCTGGAACCGGCTCACCGCCATCTCCCGGGGGATGCAGGGACCGGACGAGGCCCGCACCCTGACCCAGCTCCGGGCCGACACCTTCGCCGAAGCGGTCCTCAACGCAGGGCTCCTCACCAGCGGCAACACCAGCGGAGGCAGCGGGACTGCCTCGCCCCGGGCCGAGGTCCTGGTCACCGTGCCCGTGTTCTCCCTGCTGGGCCTCACCGGGGAACCGGCCATGCTGGACGGGTACGGGCCCATCCCGGCGTCCATGGCCCGGGATCTCGTCGCCGGCGGTGCGAACTCTTTCTACCGGGTGCTGGTGGACCCGCGGGACGGGGCGCCGCTGGAAATCGGCCGTACCAGCTACCGGGTGAGCAAGGCGATGCGGAACTGGCTCAGGCTAAGGGACGGCAAATGCCCCTTCCCCGGCTGCAGCAACAACTCCCTCGACAACGAAGCCGACCACCTCCTCGCCTGGCACAAAGGCGGCACCACCGGCGTATCGAACCTCGGCCAGCCCTGCCCGAAACACCACAAACTCCGGCACACCAGCGCCTGGAAACCCACACCAGCCACCAAGGACGAACCACCCGGCTGGACCTCACCCACCGGCCGCCACTACACAAGCGAACACCAGGACTGGGAACCACCACGCTGGCCCCAACAATCAGGGTCCGTGACTAGCGAATCAGAAGCCGTGACCGGCGGGCCGCCGGACTATGCCTACCTCGGGCTGTCCCCGGGAGAAGAAGCCCTTGAGCGGTTCCTGCACGCCCCGCCCGCCTGAACGGACACGGACCCTGCCTGAGTTCTGAAAGCCGGACCAAGCGGGGCTCACCCCCGTGCCCCGGGTGTCATGCGCTCATCTGCCGCTGCGCTGCGCTGCACTGCGCTGCAACTGCGCCGCCGTGCGCCGCCTTGCACCTGCGCCGCCCTGCCCTTGCCGTTGCTTCCTGCCAGTGCTTGGCTGTTGGGATGGCTGATGAAGAGATTTCCAAGAACGTTCCTTCCGACGAGCACCTGCGGAAGGATGTCGCGCCCGACGCTGCGGAAGAACCTCAAGGTTCCAGCGGCTTTACGCCCGGGCAGACCAACGCCGGGCAGCAGGTGGCTGGGCTGGCATCGGCCGGCGGCTACGGCAAGGACCTGGATTCCGAGGCCGAGCCTGACGGCACCAACCCGGTGTAGGCACTAACCAAAGAAATGGCGACGGCGACACCCGGCACGTGCCGAATGTCGCCGTCGTCGTAATGCTCGGCTGGGACCCCTCGCAGGGCAGCGGGGGACTACAGCGCTGCGGCCGGCTCCAGTTCCTCTGAAGAAACGTGGGCGGCGTCTTCGGCACGGTGCGGTTCAAAGCGGACGAACATGGCTTTGAAGCCGGGGGTATTGGAGACGCGGGCCACGTTTTCCTTGTGGACCAGGGCGTTGGCCTCGGGGAAGTACGCGGCGGCGCAGCCCTTGGCTGTGGGGTAGGCCACCAGCCGGAACTTGTCCGCTTTCCGGTCGTGGCCGCGGAAGGTGCTGACCACGTCCACCAGGTCCCGGTCCTCGAAGCCGAGCTCGGCCAGGTCTTCGGGGTGGATGAGGATGACGCGGCGGCCGCCGGAGATGCCGCGGTAGCGGTCGTCCAGGCCGTAGTAGGTGGTGTTGTACTGGTCGTGGCTGCGGATGGTCTGCAGCACCAGGTGCCCGTCCGGCGGGGTGAGGTACTCCAGCGGGCTGACCGTGAACCGGCCGCGGCCAATGTCGGTCTTGAAGGAACGGGTGTCGCGCGGCGGGTTGGGCAGCACGAACCCGTTCTTGGTGCGGACCCGGGCGTTGAAATCCTCGAAGCCGGGCAGGACGCGGGCAATGTGGTCGCGGATCACGTCGTAGTCTTCGGCCATGGCCTTCCAGTCCACGGAATGGTCCGGGCCGAAAGTGGCTTCGGCCATGCGGGCCACGATGACCGGTTCGGAGAGCAGGTGCTCGGAGACAGGCTTCAGCCTGCCCTGGGTGGAGTGGACCACGGACATGGAGTCCTCCACGGACAGGAACTGGGCGCCGTTCGGGTGTTTGTCGTCCTTGTCCGTCCGGCCCAGCGTGGGCAGGATCAGAGACGTGCGGCCGTGGACGATGTGGGAGCGGTTGGGCTTGGTGGAAATGTGCACCGTCAGTCCGATCCGCTGCATCCCGGCTTCCAGCGTTTCCGTGTCGGAACAGGCCAGCGAAAAGTTCCCGCCCATGGACACAAACACGTCCACCTCGTCGCGTTCGAAGGCTTCCATGGCTTCGACGGCGTCGTAGCCGTGGTGCCGCGGGGAAGTGATCCCGAACTCCGTATCCAACGCCTCGAGGAGCCATTCCTTGGGTTTTTCCCAGATGCCCATGGTCCTGTCGCCCTGGACGTTGGAGTGCCCGCGGACGGGGCAGGCGCCGGCGCCGGGCTTGCCGAAGTTGCCCTGCAGGAGCAGGACGTTGACCATTTCCTTGATGGTGTCCACCGAATGCGGCTGCTGCGTGACGCCCAGGGCCCAGCAGAAGATGGTGGCCTTGGACTTGATGAGCATCCCGGCCACGGTTTCGATCTGTTCGCGGGAGAGGCCGGTGGCCTTCTCGGTCTCCGCCCAGTCCAGCTCCCGGCGGGCCTGGCGGTAGGCATCGAACCCGTCCGTCTGCGCCTCCACGAAGGAACGGTCGACGACGGTCCCCGGGTTGCGCTCTTCCTCGGCCAGCAGCAGGTGGCCGAGCGCCTGGAAGAGGGCGAGGTCCCCGCCCACCTTGATCTGCAGGTACTCATCGGCCAGGGGCGTGCCGCCGCCCACCACGCCGGAGACGGTCTGCGGGTCCTTGAAGTTGAACAGGCCGGCCTCGGGCAGCGGGTTGACCGCCACTACCTTGCCGCCCTTGTCCTTGCATTCCTTAAGCGCGGACAGCATACGGGGATGGTTGGTTCCGGGGTTCTGCCCCACGACGAAGATCAGCTCGGAATCATGGATGTCATCCAGCGAGACGGTGCCCTTGCCGATGCCGATCGTGGGATTCAGGGCCGAACCCGAGGACTCGTGGCACATGTTGGAGCAGTCCGGCAGGTTGTTCGTGCCGATGGCCCGTGCGTAGAGCTGGTACATGAACGCGGTCTCGTTCGCGGTGCGCCCGGAGGTGTAGAAGACGCAGCGGTCCGGAGTTGAAGCCCGGACGTGTTCTCCGATCAGCTCGAATGCCTCGGCCCACGAGATCGGCGAGTAGTGGGTCTCGCCGGCCCGGATCACCATCGGCTCACTCAGCCGGCCCTGGTTGCCCAACCAGTACTCGGTCTTGGTAGAGAGCTCGGCGATGGAGTGCTTTGCCCAGAATTCGGCACCCACGGTGCGGAGGGTGTTCTCCTCGGCCACGGCCTTGGCGCCGTTCTCGCAGAACTCGGCCGCCTTGCGCTTCTTGTCCGATTCCGGCCACGCACAGCCGGGGCAGTCGAAGCCGCCGCGCTGGTTCAGCCGCAGCAGCGAGTGGGCCGTACGCGCCACCCCGGCCTGGGCCACGGCGCGCTCCAGTGCCACCATCACGGCCTTGACGCCCGCTGCCTCTGCCTTGGGTTTGTGGACCTCGAGGTTGTCCTCATTGATGTCCGCGACGGGGGCGGGCTGTTTCCCGAACTTCATTGTCCCAACTTCCTTACCGGCATTCTTGGTGTTTGTTCTGTGTTGCCTGGGCGTCATGAAGGCGCGCCGGCATTCCAGGCGCGCCAGTTGGCACCTTAGCCGATTTCGACGGCTACTGCGCGATCCCGCCCAGGGTGTCCTGCTCTGCGGCAATGGTGGTGTTGTCGCCGTGGCCGGTGCGGACCACTGTCTCCGGCGGGAGGGTGAGCAGCCGTTCGCGGATGGAGGCCAGGATGGTGGGGTAGTCGCTGTAGGAGCGCCCGGTGGCGCCGGGGCCGCCGTTGAACAGCGTGTCGCCGGTGAAGACGGTCCCTTCGCTCTCCAGGTAGAAGCAGGTGGAGCCGGGGGAGTGCCCGGGGGTGTGGATCGCCCGCAGGGCCGCCCCGCCCACCTCGAAGAGGTCGCCGTCGTTCAGTTCCCGGTCCGGCTTCGTGTCCGGGTAGACCTGTTCCCAAAGGACAAGGTCCTGGGGGTTGAGGTAGATCGGGGCGCCGACGGCGTCAGCGACCTCGCGGGCGGCGCCGATGTGGTCGTTGTGGGCATGGGTCTGCAGGATGGCAAGGACCTTGCGGCCCCGGACCTGGTTGATGATCGCGGACGCATCGTGCGGGGAATCGATGATCACGCATTCTTCGTCGTTGCCCACGATCCAGACGTTGTTGTCCACGTCCCAGGTGCCGCCGTCGAGCGAAAACGTGCCCGAGGTGACCAGGTTTTCGATCCGGACGCCCATCAGGAACCCGCCACCGGCAGTTCGACGACGGAGCGGAGCACTTTGCCTTCGTGCATTTTCTCGAAGGCTTCCTCTACCTGGTCGATGCTGATGCGCTCGGAGACGAAGGCATCCAGGTCCAGGTTGCCCTGCTTGTAGTGGGAGACGAGCATCGGGAAGTCGCGGGAGGGCAGGCAGTCGCCGTACCACGAGGACTTCAGCGATCCGCCCCGGCCAAAGACGTCCAGCAGCGGCAGTTCCAGCTGCATGGCCGGCGTCGGGACGCCCACCAGCACCACGCGGCCGGCGAGGTCGCGGGCGTAGAACGCCTGCTTGTAGGTTTCGGGACGGCCGACGGCGTCAATCACCACATCGGCTCCGTTGCCTCCCGTGAGGGCGCGGATGGCCTCGATGGGATCCTCCTTGCTGGAATCAATGCCGTGCGTGGCGCCCAGCGACTTGGCCATGTCCACCTTGTTCGCGTCAATGTCCACAGCGATGATCGTGGTAGCGCCGGCCAGCTTGGCGCCGGCGATCGCGGCGATGCCCACGCCGCCGCAGCCGATCACCGCTACGGACTCGCCCCGCTTTACCTCGCCGGTGTTGATGGCGGCGCCGATGCCTGCCATCACGCCGCACCCCAGCAGCCCAACGGCGGCAGCATCAACCTCGGGGTCCACTTTGGTGCATTGTCCAGCGGCAACGAGGGTCTTCTCGGCGAAGGCGCCGATGCCCAGGGCAGGGGAGAGCTCGGTGCCGTCCTCGAGCGTCATTTTTTGGGTGGCGTTGGCGGTGTTGAAGCAATACTGCGGCTGGCCCTTGGCACAGGCACGGCATTCACCGCACACGGCGCGCCAGTTCAGGATCACCCGGTCACCGGGGGCGATGGATGTGACACCGTCACCCACGGCGGACACAACACCCGTGGCCTCATGGCCCAGGAGGAAGGGGAAGTCATCGTTGATGCCGCCCTGCTTGTAGTGCAGGTCCGTGTGGCAGACGCCGCAGGTCAGGATATCGACGAGCGCCTCACCCGGGCCCGGATCCGGAACCAGGATGGTCTCCACTGACACCGGAGCGTTCTTTTCCTTGGCTATGACGGCCTTGACTTTGTGAACCATGTTTCCCGTGTTCCTTTCGCTGGGCCGGACGAAGGTCCCGGCCCGACTATCAATTCTAGGAGCTGCGGCTCCTCCGGGCGGCTACCCAAAGGGGTGGGTGCGACCCCCAAAAGGATGGTTTGCTGCCCGCCTAATCCTTCTGGCATCCCTAAATCAATTGCGTATTACACAACATGATGCGTATAGCGCCTATTCGAAATATGTCATTGGGCCTGAAAAGTGTCAACAGAGCACTTGGCTGCGCCGCGCTGCCCACGCCCGCAGGGGCAGCGCAGGCACGTACTGCAACTCTATTGCATTGCGAGCAACGCACCGTGATGGACCCTCAGGACCCAAGCTTTTCGTATTGTCACGCCTCAGCCAGAAGAACAGAGATATCGCACGTGCTGAAAACCCTTGACTGTGGTGGCCGTCACGCCTATTCTGGTGCAACAGCGTTGCGCTGAATGCAACCACAAACACTTTGGTGGATACATGAGTAACGAAACTTCTTCCCCCGCCCGTGAGCGGGATGCTGGCCCGGAGTCGAATGGAAACCCTTCCCTCAACCCCAGGCCTGCTGACAATGCCGTCAGCAAGGAAACACGCCGCCGCGTCATTGCGGCCAGCTTCATCGGCAACTTCGTTGAATGGTTCGACTACGCCGTTTACGGTTACTTGGCCGTCACCATCGCAACAGTCTTCTTCCCGGAATCCGACCCCCAGACCGGGCTTCTGCTGACCTTCGCCCTGTTTGCCATTTCATTCCTGGTGCGCCCGCTCGGCGGGTTCGTCTGGGGCCACATCGGCGACAAGGTTGGCCGGCGGACAGCCCTCTCGCTGTCGATCCTGATAATGTCCGGCGCAACTTTCTGCATCGCGCTGATTCCGGGATACGGCACCATCGGCATCTGGGCGCCCATCCTGCTCCTGGTCATCAGGGTGATCCAGGGCTTCTCTGCCTCGGGCGAGTACGCGGGAGCATCGGCCTTCCTGGTGGAGTACGCCCCCGCCAACAAGCGGGGCCTGTACGCCGCGGTCGTTCCCGCCAGCACCGCAGCCGGCCTGCTCCTCGGTTCACTGATCGCCGGCCTGCTGACCACGCTGCTCGCTGCCGACGCGATGCAGAGCTGGGGCTGGCGGCTGCCGTTCCTCCTGGCCGCCCCGATGGGCCTGATCGGCCGGTACATCCGGACAAAGCTCGAGGACACCCCGGTGTTCCGCGATCTGGAGGCCCACGACCACGCCGCCAAGGCGCCCGTTTCCAGCCTCTTCCGCAACCACTGGCGGCAACTGCTCCAGGCCGTCGGGGCCGTACTGCTCAACGCCGTCGGCTTCTACGTGATCCTCAGCTACATGCCCACCTACCTGTCCTCGGAACTGGGCCTTGGCGAAACCGAATCATTCCTTGCCACAACCATCGCGCTGGTCACGTACATCGGCTTCATCTTCCTCACCGGCATGCTCTCGGACCGGTACGGGCGCAAGAAGGTGCTGATCACCGCATCAGTCGCCTTCATCGTCCTGACCGTTCCCGCGTTCGCACTGCTCGGGACCGGCAACTTCCTGGTGATCGTCCTGGTCCAGATCCTGCTGGGCGCCATGCTCACCCTCAATGACGGAACGCTCCCCAGCTTCCTGGCTGAAATGTTCCCCACCCGGGTCCGCTACAGCGGCTTTGCCGTCAGCTTCAACCTCTCCAACGCGCTGTTCGGCGGCACCGCCCCGTTCATGGCGACGCTCCTCATCGCCGCAACCGCAAACGACCTGGCGCCGGCCTGGTACCTCGTCGCTGCCGCCGTCGTTTCCCTCGTCGCCGTGGCACTCTCCAGGGAAACCTGCAAAGAGCCCCTGCGCCACGAATAGCTTCCGTCCCTACCGAACCACCTGCACATCAGTAAATGCACCAGAGAAAGGCATCGCCACGATGACCATCACCACCGAAAACGCCACCACCGTCGCCGAACTCGAGCGCACCAAGATCCTCAAGAACGGCGAGAAGGTCAGCCTCACGTTCTCCGATGCCGAGTTCGAACGCCGGCTCGCAGGGCTCCGGAGTCTCATGGCAGAGAAGGAACTGGACGCCGTCGTCCTCACCAGCTACCACTCCATCAAGTACTACTCGGACTTCCTGTTCACCACCTTCGGCCGTTCCTACGGCATGGTGGTCACCAAGGATGACACCGTCACCGTTACCGCCAATATCGACGCCGGCATGCCTTGGCGCCGCAGCTACGGCGACAACATCGTCTACACGGACTGGCGCCGGGACAACTACATCTTCGCCATCCAGGAAGTCCTGCGGAGCCGCGGCATCAACCCCCGCCGCCTCGGCGTCGAGGATGATTCGCTCCCGCTGGACAACCGCAACAAGATCCAGGCAGCCTTCCCGTCCGCAGCCCTGGTGGACGTAGCCCAGGCCGCCATGCGCCAGCGCATGATCAAGTCCGCCGAGGAAATCGAAGTCATCAAGCACGGTGCCCGGATCGGTGACCTGGGCGGCGAAGCCATCCGCAACGCCATCACCGCGGGGATCACCGAGTACGAGGTCGCGCTGATCGGCACCGAGGCCATGGTCCACGAGATCGCCCGGACCTTCCCCGACTCCGAAATCCGCGATACCTGGGTCTGGTTCCAGTCCGGCATCAACACCGACGGCGCCCACAACTGGGCCACCACCCGCAAGATCCAGGAACACGACATCCTGTCCCTGAACTGCTTCCCCATGACTTCCGGCTACTACACCGCCCTGGAGCGCACACTGTTCTACGGCGAGCCGGACGCCCGGTCCCTGGAACTGTGGAACATCAACGTGGAAGTCCACAAGCGCGGCCTCGAACTGATCAAACCCGGCGCGGTCTGCAAGGACATCGCCGCCGAACTCAACGAGATCTACGTCGGGTACGGACTCCTGGCCAACCGCACTTTCGGCTACGGACACTCCTTCGGCGTCCTCAGCCACTACTACGGCCGGGAAGCCGGGCTGGAACTCCGCGAGGACATCGACACCGTCCTGGAGCCGGGCATGGTGGTCTCCATGGAACCGATGATCACCGTCCTGGACGGCCAGCCGGGCGCCGGCGGCTACCGCGAACACGACATCCTGGTGGTAGGTGAGGATGGCGCGGAGAACATCACCAAGTTCCCGTTCGGCCCCGAGTACAACATCGTGGGTGCCTAGCCTTCCAGGAACGAAACCCCGGAAGCGGCGCCATCCGAGTGGCGCCGCTTCCGGCCTCCCTTAGGGAATGATGGGTACCACCATGAGTGCAACAGAACCCGAGACCACAGGCAACGGCGACAGCAAGGGCGCGTCCGTCATCGTCAACGCCATCGCCGTCCTTCGGACCTTCTCGGCGGACGAGCCGCTGCTCGGCGTCACCGAAATTGCCAACCGCGTGGGGCTTCACAAAAGCACCGTCTCCAGGATCCTGGCCACCTTTGAACAGGAGCACCTGGTGGAGCGGGACCCGGAGACGCGCCGCTTCCGGCTGGGCCTGGGCTTGATTGCCGTCGCCGGGCCGCTCCTCGCCGAACTTGAGGAGCGCCGCGTCGCCTACCCGGTTCTCCGGGAGCTGTCCGAGCAAACCGGCGAAACCAGCGCGCTCATGGTGTGGAGCGGTGACGAATCCATTTGCGTGGAGCAGATCGCCAGCCACCACCAGATCAAGCACACCACCCCGCTGGGAGCCCGGTACAGCGACGCCCTCAGTTCCTCGGTTCAGGTCTTCCTCGCCCAGGAACCGGAGGAAAGGGTCCGCTCCCTGCTCAGCAGCGGGACGATCAGTTACCCCGGCCTGGACGAATCCAGCCTGGATGCCTACCTGGTCCGGCTGAAGGACGACCTCCGTCGAGGCTGGGCCGTCAACTACGGGGAAACCTCCATCGATGAAGTGGGACTGGCGGCCCCCGTATACGACCACCGCGGTGAGGTGGTGGCTGCCGTCCTCATTCCCGCGCCGCGGTTCAGGGTCTCCGCGGAGCGGCTCCAGGCCTTGGGGGAATCGTGTGCGGCCGCGGCCGCCAAGGTCACTGCACGCCTGGGCGGCAGGCCCCGCGAAGCCTCCGGGCACATCCCCGGCCAGCGGCAGGGCAGACAATAAAGCTTGCAGTTTCAAGTAACCAAAAAGCGGGCAGGCCCGGGCCTCCTGGGCCTGGGCCTGGCTGTCGTCAGTTTCCGGCAGGCCCGCCTACGACGGCGCCAACCCCCAAGGCCGCCACGTAGACTGGCAGGATGCGGTTGGTAGCAAGCGACATTGACGGAACGATCCTCGGCCACGACGGAAAAATCAGCGACCGTACCGTCCGCGCCTTCCACGCTTGCCGGGACGCCGGCGTCGAACTCGTTTTTGTCACCGGCCGTCCGCCGCGCTGGCTGCACCCGCTGCAGGACCGGCTCGGCCACACGGGAACCGTCATCTGCTCCAACGGCGCCGTGGTCTGGGACCTTGAGGCGGACAAGCTGGTCTCTGCCCGCACCTTGACCATCGATGCCGTGCTGGAGGTGCGCCGCGTCATCAAGCGGCTGCGCCCCGCCGCCCTGTTCGCCGCCGAAACGCTGACCGGGTTCCATCTGGAGCCCGGCTTCATCGAAAACGGCTCCAGCGAGCTGCTCTCCGAATTCACCCCGGCGCCGCTTGCCCAAACGCTGGCAGCGGACGACGCCGTGGTGAAGTTCCTGGCCATTGTCCGCGAGGGCACCGCAGATGACTTCCTCGCGGAGGTGGCTCCCGCCGTCGAACACCTCGCGTCCGCCACGCACTCATCGCCGGGCGTGTCCATGCTCGAGCTCGCGGTTCCCGGGGTCAACAAGGCTGTCACCCTGGCCGAATACGCGGCCAGCCTGGGAATCGGCGCCGCGGACGTGGTGGCATTCGGAGACATGCCCAATGACATCGAGATGCTCCGCTGGGCAGGCCAGGGCTACGCCATGGCCAGCGGCCACCCTGAAGCAATCCGCGCGGCAGGGCAGCAGGCCCCGCATTTTGACGACGACGGCGTGGCCCAGGTCCTGGAAGCACGGCTCGCCTCGCTGGGTGTCCACCTGTCCTGATTCCCGCCGGCGACGCCCGCCGCGCCGTTTACACAGCTGGCGCTCACCTCGCGTTCATCTTTGCTCCTTAACGTAGGTGGCGGAGAGCCCAACCTCTCCGATCTGGCACAGGGGGAAGCAATGGGAAGAAAAGCGAAGCTTGGAAATACTGAGGCGCCGCTCCGCGAGGCCGCGCCTGCTCCGCATTGGAAGAAGCTGCGGCAGGGCGACCCCGTCCGCGTCCTCCTGGCCCCGGGTTTTGAAGCCAGCGGCGTGGTGGATGCAGTCACCGCCGACCATGCAGCGGTATGGATCGATTTCGACGGCGGGCGCGGCCGGACGCTGCTGCACTGCAGCGACGGCGTGGACATAGTCCTTCAGGAGGGCTGACCCTGCCGCGTGCGCCCCTGATCGGCCCCGACGCGCGCCGCCGGGCCGGCGTCGTCCGGGGTACGCTCGCATTGTGGCCCTCCCCTTCTTCGTACACGCTGACGCCGACGGGTCGCCGCTGCCCATCGCGATGGCGCACCGTGGATTCTCACGCGAAGGTCTGGAGAACTCGATGGCCGCGTTCCGCGCCGCCGTCGACCTCGGCTACCGGTACCTCGAGACCGATGTCCACACCACAGCTGACGGCGTGGTGTTCCTCTTCCACGATGAGACGCTGGACCGGGTGACGGACGGCAGCGGGAAGGTGTCCGAGCTTCCCGCCCACAGGATGGCCGAGGTGCGGATCGGCGGACGCGAGCCCATCCCGCGGTTCGACGAACTGCTCGTTGAGTTGCCTGACGTAAAGCTGAACGTGGACGTCAAGGACTGGAATTCCGTGCGCAGCGTCGCCGCCGGAATTGAAGAACACCAAGTGCATCACCGGGTGCTGCTGACCAGCTTCTCGGACCGGCGGCGGCGGGCGGTGCTGAAGCTGCTGAGCCAGCCGGTGGCAGCATCCGCCGGAGTGGTTTCAGTGGGCTTGTTCACCGTGCTTGGCCCGCTGCTTCCCGGACCGGTCTTTAGGTGGGGCATGCGCCGGAACCTGCGCGGGGTCCATGCCCTGCAGGTTCCGGTGCGTTACGGCAGGGTGGAAGTGGTGACGCCGGGCTTTGTCCGCCGCGCCCACGCCCTGGGCCTGGTGGTCCATGTCTGGACGGTCAACGATCCCGGTGAGATGCGCCGGCTCCTTGACATGGGCGTGGACGGGCTGGTGACCGACCGCGCGGACCTGCTCCGCGAGGTCCTGATGGAACGCGGGAAGTGGCCGGGCGGCTGAGGTTACCAACCCCCGGCGCCTACCCCCGGCCCGTGCTGGTGGACGGGTCCTGGTCGCCTTCGGAAGGATCCGCCCGCAACTCGTCAGGATTGGACTCGGGGAGCCCCCCGGAGCCTGGGACGCCGCGTTGGGAGGCGGGGGATCCGCCCACTGGTGCGGTCGCATCGCCCGCCAGCCCTCCGTCGTCGTTCGCTTCATCCGTTTCCGCGTCCCCGCCGAAGGGATTCTCCGATACGGGCCCGGGGGCTGCGCCGGTCTTGAGTCCCGGAGCCTTTTCCTTCTCCGCTTCCATCGCGTTGGAGCCCTCGCTCAAGGAGGAGTGCAATTCCACGTCATCGTTGGGATCCGTGGGATCAGGATCATGTGCTTTCTCCGTGGACTTTGATGTCCCTGCCAGATCTTCCATGGCGTTTTCTGCCGCCTTGCCGATGCTGTCGCCGATACCCATGTGCTGCTCCTTCCGACCTTGCGTGCCGGGCAACCCAGCGGATGCCCGGAGCATTACCCTTCCAGAATTATCAGCATGCTTACAATTAGTCCAGAGCCGGGGCAAGGAACCCCGGCCGGGCAGGAAGGACGCATGCACCATGAGCAGCTACCATCCGGAAAATGATCCCGCGAACCCTGACCAGCCGGGCAAGGACCAGCCGGGCCATGAGGAGGCTGGCCAGGCGGGAGCCGGCAGCACCCAGCCCGGGGCCGGTCGGCAGGGGAACGGGGACTCGGCCGGGTCGCCGAATCCGGACCCTGCCGAAGGCAACGTCACCGGCCTGGAGCCGGGCGGGGGAGTGCCTCCCGGCGAGACGCCGCCGGCTGAGGGCCAGATGAGCCGCGACCAGGGCCACAGCGAATAGCGCCGCTGGATGAGGATCCGCCGGGCTGCCCCGGCCTGAGCGGCCGGGCGGCGCCTGCCGGACTACAAGCCTGCGTCAGTGCGGTTCGTTTGTGTGCGGCGTGCCGGCGGCGTGCCCGGGTTCCCCCAGGTGGCGGCTGATCCCGTCCAGGTCCAGCCGGCTGTTCCAGCTGGCCCAGTCCTTGGGCCGGACGGAAGGCCTGCCGAGGAGATAGCCCTGCCCGGCAGTGATTCCCAGTTCGGTGAGGACCTTGAGCTCCCCCACGGTCTCGATGCCTTCAGCCACGAGGGACGTTCCGATCTGCTCCGCAAAATCCACCAGGCATGCGGCCAGGGCGCGCTGGAGGCCGTCCTTGTCAACGTCGCCGATGACGTTCCGGCCCACCTTCAGGAAGTCGGGGCGAAGGTGCACCATGCGGCTCAGCGCTCCAGCCCCGGAATGGGTGTCATCCACTGCGATCCGCAGGCCTTGGTCGCGCAGGGGGTTAATGGCGGCGATGAACTGCGGGTATTCCTCATCCTTGACGGTTTCCGTCAATTCGAGCACCACGCGGCTGACGGGAAGCTCGATGTGCTCGAACAGCTCCGGCAGCCTGGGGTCAAGGCAGGAATCGGGGGAGATGTTGAGGGACACAAACAGGTGCTCGGGAAGCATCTTCGCTGCGGCCGCCGCAGATCCCAGTGCCGAGAACTCGAGGTTCGCTCCCAGACCCACAGCGGCTGCCTCGGCGAACCACAGTTCTGCGGCTGCGCCGTCGTCGCTGACGAACCTGGACAACGCCTCGACTCCCACCACGATCTTCTCTTCCAGTCCGTAGATGGGCTGGAAGGCTGTCATGAGCATCTGGCTCTCAAGCAGGGCGCTGATGCGTGACATACTGCGGATCGCGTCGATTTGCTCCGCCACTTTCGGCGGGACGGCGGGGGCGAGGCGCATCTGCCCGGCAGTCTCCAGCGTTCCCGGCGTATTGGCGTCACTACGCCGGGTTTCAAGGAGGTATTCGAGGAGCGCGCGCTCGGGCACGCCGGGATTTTCATCCAAGCGGGTGCTAAGGCGCTGCCGGACCGCCGCTCCGGCCGGATCCGTGTCCGCCAGCACAGCAGCGATAATTCCCCATGCCTGTATTCGAACCGACATTAGCTACGCCCCCAGTTGACGAAGTAATGACCCAATGGCCCTTTGTTGTTCAATTTGTAAACGCCTTTAAAGTCCGGTGCCCTGTCCAACACTGATTTTCGCGGCGACGAAAACCCACACACCGCATCATGATCGTATATCGCAGGAAACAAATGCGCAGTAGTTTCAGCCTTGCCGCTTTGCGCGCTCCGGCTGTTTCGCCAGTAATTCGGGAATTTGTTCCGGCGGGACCGGCCTGCTGAAGAAATAACCCTGGGCACTGAGGCAACCCAGGCCGCGAAGGAGCTCAGCCTGCTCTGCTGTTTCCACGCCTTCCCACACCGCTTCCAGCCCGCATGCCCGGACCAGCTGCAGGACCGCCGCAATCAGGGCAGGCTGGGTGGGATCGGTTCCCAGCCCGGCGATCAGCGACCGGTCCACCTTGACCCGGTCCACGGGAAGCCGGCGGAGGTAGCTGATGGACGAGTAGCCGGTGCCGAAATCGTCGATCTCGATCCCCACGCCCAAGCCCCGGAGCCCGCCCAGCGAGTACCGGTCAAGATCGTTGCCTTTGACGATTGCAACTTCCGTCAGCTCCAGCACCACTTGGTCGGGCTGAACACCGGTTTCCTTCAGGACACTCCTGACATCCTCGATGAACTGCAGGCTCTGCAGGTCTGTAGCGGAGATATTGATGCGGACGGAGAACCGGCTGTCCACGACGGAGGCCTTGACCCAGTCGCGGAGCTGGCGCACAGCCGCCCGGAGCACCCACAGCCCCAGCTCTGAGATCAGCCCGGCTTCTTCCGCCAGCGGAATGAACTCATCCGGCATGATCAAGCCGCGGGTCGGGTGGTTCCAGCGGACCAGCGCCTCCACGCCCTCGACCCGGCCTGTACCCAGCTCCACCACCGGTTGGTAGTTGAGCGTCAGGCCGTCGCTGCTGATCGCGGCACGCAAATCCTCCACAAGCTGGCTGCGGAGCCTGCGGACCAGCAGTAGTCCCGGCTCAAAGCGGTGCAGCTTGTTCTGGCCTTCCGCCTTGGACGCGTACATGGCGACGTCGGCCTCCATCAGCATGTCCTCCGGCGTCTTGCCCGCCTCACCGGCGCTGAGCCCGATGCTGGCACCGCAACGGACGCTCCGTCCCGGCAGCTCGATGGGCTCACCTACGGCTGCCAGGATGCGGTGGCCCACGAAGCCGGCCTGGTCGGGGGTGGCCGAGGGCAGGACGATGGCGAACTCGTCGCCGCCGAGGCGGGCAACGACGTCGGATTCGCGCACGGCGCCGCGGATTCGTTCCCCCACGGTGATCAGGACGTGGTCACCGGCGGAATGGCCCAGGCTGTCGTTGATGGTCTTGAAGGCGTTCAGGTCCATCATGAGGAGGACAGGGCTTTCGCCCGATTCGGTGTCGGCCTCAAGGGCTGCGTTCAAAGCGTCGATCAGGGCGGAGCGGTTTGCCAGGCCCGTGAGCGGGTCCTGCATGGCCATCTTCTGCATCTCGAGATGTGCCTCATGCAGGAGCTGGGTCCGCACCTGCACCCGCTGCTCAAGCTCCTCGTAGATGATCTGCAGGTCCTCCGCCAGCAGGTTGGTGCCCATAATGATGGCATCGAGCTCATCACGCGCCGGCGAAATCTCGATCCGGGAGGTAAGGTCTCCGGACGCCAGCCGCACGATGCCTTCCAGGAGCCGGGAGAGCCGCGGATCGTTATCCGCAAACATCAAAGTCCTGCATCCCGCTCAGTTTTCCTGGCTGCGTTCAGCGTCAAGGGGGAGGCTGACCGTGACCGTGGTGCCTGCGCCCAGGATCGAGGAAACGTCGATCCTGCCGCCGTGGCGGGACACGATGTCCTTGGTGATGGCCAGCCCCAGTCCCGTCCCGGGGATGGCCCCGGACATGGCATTTGATGCCCGGTAGAAGCGGGTGAAGACGTGGTCTATCTCGTCGCTCGAAATGCCGATGCCGGTGTCCGCAACACTGACGGTGGCCCACCGGGTACCGTCAGCTGCGGCATGCGACTCGCTCCCCACCTGGATGCGCCCTCCGCTGGGGGTGAACTTGATGGCGTTGGAGACCAGGTTGGTGAACACCTGCTGCAGCTGCACTTCGTCGGCAAGGATCTCCGGGTCCTCCGGAACCTGCTCCACGGCGATGGTGACGTTTTGCAGCGTAGCCAGTGGCCGAAGCGCCGCTGCCACGAGATCCAGGGTCTGTCCCAGCCGCACTGGGGTGAGGTGCATCAGGCTGTCATCAAGGCCGTTGCGGGAGACGCTCAGCATGTCCTCAATCAGGGTCCTCAGCCGCTCCGTGTTCCGGACCACGATGTCCAGCATCTGGTGGACTTCGGGCGAGACAGGCTGCTCGGTGCTCTCCTGGATCATGTCCAGGTACGCCATGATGGAGGTCAGTGGCGTCCGCAGCTCATGGTTGACGGTGGCAAGGAAGTCTGTTTTGGCCTTGTCCAGCTGCTGCAGTTGCTTCACCACCTGCTGCTGGCTGCTGATCAGGTGGCTCTGGATCAATCCGTGCGCCGCGTTGCCCGCCACGTGTTGGATGAGCCCTAGCTCGGTCCCGGACCAGGTCCGCGGCTGGTCGATCATCGCAATCCAAATAATGCCCAGCGAAGAGCTTCCCTCGCCCATGGGCACTGCCAAGGAGGAGACGGCGTCGCCGATGCCCGGCGAAACGGCCTCGCCGGCCGCCGGTTCCTCCGTCCCGGGTGAAGACGAGGTCTCGGCGCCGGCCCACAGCAGGTCCGCTGCCCGGCGGGCGTCCTCCTCGTCCGGCAGGGCCTGCTCGCGGAGCGGCGCCAGCCCGGGCCTGCTCCAGGCGGCGTTGATGCGGGGAACCCGGCTGTCCTCGAAAGTAGTCAGCCAGACGTGGTCGGCCCTGAATGTCCGGCCAAACCCGGCCACCACGTGGTGCGCGATCTCCTCCGGGTCGTTCGTGGCCCGGACAGCGGCAGAGACCTGCCGAAGCTGTTCGCGCAGCGCCTCGGTTTCCTGGCGGGCGGCATTGCGGCGGGCCACCATGTCGATCAGGGCAGTGGCGCGGTAGGCCAGTTCCCGGGGGGCGGGTGGCTTGGCGATGCAGTCGTGGATGCCGGACGGCTTCATGGCCGCGAGCTCTGCCGGATCGTCGAGGTCCACCACCACAAGGACTGGCGCGTCTGCCTTGATGGCGGACAGCGACGTATCAACCACGACGACGGAAGGGCGGCTCTCCTCCAGGGAAGCGGCAAGTTCGTCAGCATCCCCTGCGCACAGGACCGAGTAGCCGGCATCCCGCAACGCCTTGGCATATGAAGCGAGGCGCGCGTCGTCGGGGTCTGCCACGACGGCGGTGCGCGGCGCGCGCAAGTCACTCGGCGTGTCAGCCGCCACAGTGTCCCCTTCCCTCCCAGTTGAGTACATTGTATGGTCACGCCGGGCGGGCGGCTCCATGGGAAAGAAAAGGAGCACTTTTACCACCATCGCGGGCCACGAAAAATAGCCGGCAAGGGGTCATGCAGCCCCCACTCGGGCGGCAGATCGCGCTGCGGGTTGTCCGGCCCCCTATATTTGATCCGTGCCCTCCCCCTCGAAGTCCTTCCCGGCAAAGTCACTGCGGTCCACCCTGCAGAAGTATTTGATGGTCCCTAAGCTCATCTGGCTGTCCCGCTCGGCCCCCAAGGACCGGCCGCTGGCATGGGACACGTACTGGGCCGGCATCAGGGGCGCCGGAGCCGGAGGCGAAGTTCTCTGGGATTCCGGGACTGACAATGAATTCCTCGGCTACAAGGACGTGCTGCTCCGCCACCTGCACCCGGACCTGCCCGTGGTGGACGTGGGCTGCGGCCACGGCAGGTTCACCCGCGCGTTGGCCGGAGTCTTCCCCGAGGTCATCGGCGTGGACGTTTCGGGGCAGGCCATAGCCCACGCCGGCGCCCAGGGATCCACGCCTGCCGGCACCGTACGCTATGCGGCCCGGGACATGACTGAGCCCGGCGCGGGCACGGGATTGGCCGGCAGCACGGACGCAAACGTCTTCATCCGGGGAGTGCTCCACGTGCTGGATCAGGCAGATCAGGCGGCGCTGGTGGAAAACCTGCGGCTCCTGACCGGAAGCCGGGGCACCGTGTTCCTCGCCGAAACGAACTTCCAGGGCACTCCTGTTGAGTACGTTTCCCACCTCGGTGCAACCCTCCGGGGCATCCCGGCCCCTCTCGAGCGTGCCATCCGCGGGCTGCCGATGCCCGGCCATTTCGGTCCCGAAGAGCGCTCGCGGGTACTTCCGCCGGAGAAGTGGGAGCTCCTCGAAGACGGGGAAGTGGACATCGAAACACATCCAATGACGGGCGTCGGCGGGAAAAGCCGGGTCCCGGGGTACTTCGCCGTGCTGCGCCCGAGGCAATAGCCAGGGCTCAGCCGCTCCCGCCCGGAGGATGTCCGCCCGTCCGGGACGGCTTGCGTCCGAAGATGCATGACGCCGCCGCCAAGCCCTTGACACGCAGGCTGATCGGGATGCTGAATGGTAAGTACGCTTAGAAAGGCCGGGGCCCGGAGACCTAAATCCCTTCAGTATTCGCAGGAGGCCACCTCAACGCAGGACGAACGGAGCGCGGGGGCCGCAGCCCGGCCACCCTGCACCGCGAAGTGATCCGGCAGTGGGCCGAAGAGCGCGAAGGCGTTCCGGCAACGGAGAAGGCGCCGGTGACGGTGGCCACCCGGGGAGTACTTCGGATTGACCTCGACGGTGAACAGAGGCTCCGCCACACCAGCCGGGAGGAAGCGTTTGCGACCTTCCGCTCCCGGGGCTCAACGTCATCTACCAGGAACAGCGCAGCGACGGCCAGCAGTCACACTTTTCCGGCTGGAGAATCCGGCCCCGAAAATGCCTGAGCAGCGTAGCGTTACACCGCCAGCCCGGCACCGGCCCTTGATACCGGCGCTGCTTCGCCGACGGCGGACGCAAAACATACAGGAAAGACCATGCGCGAACTCATTCCCTCCGGTTCCCTCCGCGGGATGCTTCTGCCCCCCACCTATGGGCAGCATGTCACCCGCTCCACGGAGTTCACCGTCCTGTCCGTCGAAATCTGGTCCGCGGGATTGGTGGTCAACATCCAACTGGCCTCCGACGGCGCTCCGGAGCCACGCATCATCCTCCAGGACCACTTCGGCACGAAGTACTCGTTCCGGGATTCCGCCACCCTGGGGTCGCGAAACCTCCAGGTGTTCACCCCAACGGTGCCCGCCGGAACCAGGAGCCTGACCATCAGGTCCGCCGACGATCCGGACGGCCGTCCGGTGGTGACCTTTGCGGTCCCCCTGATGGCCGTGCCGGAAGAACCTGAAACTTTACAGGACGGCGAATATCCCTCGGCGCCGGAACTCCGCCGCCCGGCTTGACCCAACGAAAGGCTGCCACCATGCAGGACACCGCAGGATTTGCCCCAAGCACCGCCATCGTTACCGGCTCGGACTCCGGCATTGGCAAGGCCACCGCCGTCGCCCTTGCCAGGGCGGGCATGGACGTGGGTGTCACCTGGCACTCAGACGAAGCCGGCGCCGAGGACACTGCAGAGGAAGTGCGCCGGCTGGGGCGCAGGGCGGTGGTGCGCCGGCTGGACACAACTGAGCTTCGCGATGCCGGGGCTGTCATCGACGAACTGGCGGACGAGCTGGGCGGTGTGGACGTCTTCGTCAATAATGCCGGGACCGGCGACGGCACCAAATTCCTGGACCTTGACGTCGGCACGTGGCTGCGAACACTGGACACCAACCTCAACGGGGCTTTTGTTTGCCTGCAGGCCGCCGCCCGCCGAATGGTGCAGGCCGGCAAGGGCGGACGCCTGATTGCCGTCACCAGCGTGCATGAATTCCAGCCGCGGGTAGGTTCGTCCGCCTATGACGCGTCCAAGCACGGCCTGGGCGGCCTGATGAAGACGCTGGCGCTCGAGCTTGCCGAACACGGCATCACGGCCAACAGCGTGGCGCCTGGCGAGATCGCCACTCCCATGACAGGGCAGGAAAACGAGGACCCCACCGCCAAGGACCGGCCCGGCGTGCCCCTGGGCAGGCCCGGTGACGCCCGGGAAATTGCCGCCGTCATCGCCTTCCTCGCATCTGCCGGGTCCAGCTACGTCAACGGGGCATCGTGGGCGGTCGACGGCGGAATGCTGCAGATGGGGCCGCAGGCCGGCTCGCACATCACCAGCCACGAGTGGCGCGAGGGCTAGGCCGGAGTGCTGGCCGGGCTGCGGTCCGTATTTCGGGCCTGGCAAGCCCTTTCCTGTTGCCTGCTGGCATGATGGAACGCATGCGCATTCTTATTGCTCCGGATAAGTTCAAGGGTTCCCTGACCGCGGCCGAGGCGGCGGCTGCCATCGCCGAAGGTGCTTTGCGGGTCTACCCGGAGGCCGTCGCCACGCAGTTCCCCATTGCCGACGGGGGCGAGGGAACCTTGGAGGCGGCGGTGGCGGCGGGCTATGAAGAGCGCCTCAACGCCGTCGTGGGCCCCATCCTTGCGCCAATCGGCGCCGCGTGGGCCATCAGCAAGGCCGACGACGGCAGGGTCACCGCCGTCATTGAAACGGCCAAGGCCTCCGGCCTTGCGGAGATGGATCCCACCCCGGCCAATGCCCTCCGGGCTCACAGCTACGGGTGCGGGCAGCTCATCGCGGCAGCCCTGGATGCCGGTGCCAACGAGATCGTGCTGGGCCTCGGCGGCTCGGCCATGACCGATGGCGGCAGCGGGGCATTGCGTGCCCTGGGCCTGAAGCCGCTGGACTCCGCAGGGAACGTGGTGCCCCTGGGCGGCGGTTCACTCGCGGACGTCGCCGCGCTGGACACGAGCGGGCTGGACCCCCGGCTTGCCGCCACAACCTTCCGCATCGCCGTCGACGTGCGCAACCCCCTTTATGGCCCCGAAGGGGCCGCGCACGTCTTCTCACCGCAGAAAGGCGCGGACGCGGACACCGCGGAACTCCTCGACGCCGGCCTCCGCAACTGGGCCTCCGTCCTGCGCGAAGCCACGGGCCGGGACGTTAACGTCCCCGGGGCGGGCGCCGCCGGCGGCTTCCCGGCGTCGTTCCTTGCCTTCACCGACGCCGCGCTCGAAGGCGGCTTCTCGCTGGTTGCCGGGCTCACCGGGCTGGCCGGACAGCTACGTGAGGCGGACCTGGTCATCACCGGCGAAGGATCCATGGACTCGCAGTCCCTGACCGGAAAAGCACCCATTGCGCTCGCGGATGCAGCCCGGGAGCGCGGGATTCCCGTGATCATAGTGGCCGGCAGGATCCTGGTCACGCCTGAAGAACTCGCCGAACACGGTGTGGTGGCTGCCGCGCAGCTGCTGGACGTGGCGCCCAGCCCGCAGGACGCGATCGGAAACGCCGCCAAGTACCTGGCCTGGGCAACCAGCCAGGTACTCGAAGGCGCCTAAGGGCGAAACGATGGTGTTGTGCGGTGCCGGCGCAACCAGCAGGGGCGGTTCCCATGATGGTTCGCCGGCGGGTTCCTTTCGGTGCTGCCTGGCTTAGGTGCCGGTCTCGTAATGCGGCTCGGCAACGGGTTTAGACTCGGGTGATCCCTTTTCCCGCAGGTAGACGGATGCGCCCACCAGGACGGCGACGGCCAGAAACTCGCTCTGCCAGTTCTGGAAGGACTCAAACCAAAAACGGCTGGTGCCTACGTATTGAAGCACGCTGATGCCGGCCTCCCCATGGCTTTGCTGTTCCTCGTTGTAGGCCGCGGTGCCGCCCAGGGCGTGCGCGGTGAACGAGGCCAGGAACAGCAGGAACAGGAGGATGGACAGCGAGTGCTCATAAATCTTGAGGACTGCGCCGCCGCGCTTCACCGGCCAGGGGGTGGCCTTCTTGATGGCCGCCTGGCGCGGGTCCTCATCCTGGGGCGAATCCTTGCCCACGGGCTTGGATTCGGAAGAGCCCTTCTGGAACAGGAAAACAGTCAGGACCACGTACATGGCCATTTGCAGGAACTCCGATTCCCAGTTCTCAAAGGTGGCCTCGACGAATTCGCCCGTAGCCAGGAATTCGAATACTGAGACTGCGGCTTCCCCGTGCGCCTGCTGCTCCTGGCTGTAGTTCGCCGCCCCAGTCAGGATCATGCCGCTGAAGAAGACGAGGAAGAGGCCGGCATTCGCCAGCAACAGCCCGTGTTCCCTCATCCATTTGGTGCTCATTGTCAGCCTTCCTTCAAGCCATGAGGCGCCGTGTCTTCGGTGGCGCGCCTGTTCAGGTGGATGGGGATGTAGACCAGCAGGACCACCATTACTGCCATCAACGCCCCGCCGGCTGTAAGGCCGGCCGAGCGGCCGGCGGCCACATCGAAGACCAGCGCAGCCGTACCTGCGCTCAGGAGCGCGATTCCGGCAAGGGTGATCTTGGCGATCGAATCCCCGCTGGACACGAGCGTCTCCTTGAGCCGCTTCCGGAACAGCCGGCGGTGCACGCTCACCGGCAGGAGAATGAGTGCTGTGGTCAGCGCCGCGATCACCACGTTGCCCAGGTAAAGGGTGACCTGGAAATCGTCGAGATCCGCAAACCGCTGCTGGAAGGGGAGTGTCAGCAGGAAGGCGGCAAGGATCTGCACGCCCATCTGCAACACCCGCAACTCCTGCAGCAGTTCTGCCCAGTTGCGGTCCAGTTGTTCCTCGCGGGTCTCGTTCCGGCCCGATGGGCCTGTGTAATCCTCCACCCCGGACATTGCCTCTCCTTCCCCTGCTAGCCTCCTTGTTCTCTTTCTACTCTTCCCGTATCCAGAAACAAGGCCGGCGTTGCACCCGTCCCGGCATTTGGTAAGTTTACTGATTATATTCGCACCGAACGGTGGACTTTGCTCCTCCGGCCGGGATAGCTTCGAAGGACCGGTGCATAGCGGGGCTCTTCGAAAACCGACACAGTAAGCAGGCGGACTATGAGCGACACAGGCAAGCAGACAGACCAGCCAAAGGATCCCCGCGGCGGCTACCACTCAGGCCCGTTCCCGGAGCAGGAACAGAAGCAGCCCGGCCTCACGGCGCCGATGGAACCCAAGCCTGACCACGGCGAACTGAGCTACGAGGGACACGGGAAGCTCCAGGGCAAGGCGGCCCTCATCACGGGCGGTGATTCCGGAATCGGCAAGGCCGCGGCCATCGCCTTTGCCCGTGAAGGCGCTGATGTGGCCATCTCCTACCTGCCCGAAGAGGAGGAAGACGCGCAGGACACCGCGGACTGGATCCGCAAAGCCGGGCAGCAAGTCCTCCTGTTTGCCGGAGACGGCCGGGAAGAGGAATTCAGTACGCGCATTGCAGAGGAGACCGTGTCCGGGTTCGGGCGGCTGGACGTGGTGGTGCTCAATGCGGCCTACCAGAAGAACCGCGAGAGCCTGGAATCCCTGCCCACCGAGGAGTTCGACCGCGTCTTCAAGACCAACCTGTACTCGCTCCTCTGGACCGCGCGGGCAGCCGTACCGCACCTCAAGCCGGGGGCGTCCATCATCACCACGGCATCGATCCAGGCCTTCAACCCGTCGCCGGGCCTCATTGACTACGCCATGACCAAGGCCGCGCAGGTGGCGTTCACCAAGGCGCTCGCGCAGGAACTTGGTCCCAAGGGCATCCGCGTTAACGCCGTGGCTCCCGGCCCCATCTGGACCCCCTTGATCCCGGCAACGGAGTGGCCGGAGAAGCTCCCGAAATTCGGCCAGGACACCCCGTTGGAGCGGGCCGGCCAACCGGCCGAGCTTGCCGCGGCGTATGTACTGCTGGCCTCCGAGGACGGCTCCTACATTTCGGGGGCAGTCCTGCCGGTAACCGGGGGCAAGGGGCTCTAGGCTAGGGCCCCACAGCCTAGGTGAACCAGTCAGCCAGCTTCATCAGACCACTTCATCCGAACAGACAACAGGAGGAAACCATGACGCAGGAAAACCAGCACGCGCAGCCCGAAACGGACCCGGGCGGCTACGGCACGCCCACGGCCGAGCAGGAAATGGGCGGGGCCGAGGCCGCTTCAGGCGACGCCGAAACCAACGAGCCCCAGGCGGATGCCGGCGGGGATCCGGTACCCCACGACATGGACCTTCCCTCCAGCGCCGCTGAGATCGACGAGTCCAACGATGACTCCCAGGGGTCCGCTCCGGTCTCGTCCGAACCGGGGCAGGAAGCTGCCGGAATTCCGGACGGCAGCGGCAATGACCTGCCCCGGGAAAAGTCGCCGAAAGACGACGACGGCGAGGAGTTCAGCGCCGGATAGCACGTTCCGAGGCCGTCCGCGGCGGCTGCCCGGAGCCTTGGGAAAGTTCGTTTGAATGGAGGCCTCCGCCCCGTGGTTCCCCGGGAACCGCAGGGCGGAGGCCTCCCGCGTGCCGGGCATAGATCCGCATGATGTGGGTACAGGACAGAGCGGACCCCAATCGCCAATTCATGCCGGGTGCAGGCCAGGAGGTGGGCTGTGAGCAGGAGATCATCAGAACAGTGGGCACGGCGCGTTGACGGGCAGGCTGGCGTGGAAGTGGACGTCCTGCTGCCCACATGCAACCGTCCGGCGGAACTTGCCGTAACCCTTGCGGGCCTTGCCGCGCAGGCCGAGCCCGCGTTCGCCGTCGTCATCAGTGACCAATCAACCGGCAGCCCGGTCTGGGAGCATCCTGCCGCTGCAGCCATGGTGCGCGTACTCCAGGCTCAGGGCCGGTCCCTCACCCTCCTCCGCCACCTGCCGTGCCGTGGCCTGGCGGAACACCGCCAGTTCCTGCTGGATCACTCCACTGCCGAAAAGTGCCTCTTCCTTGACGACGACGTGTGGCTGGAACCCGGAGCGTTGGAGCGGTTTGGAGGTGCCGGCATCCTGCCCTCCGGGGCTGTCCATCTGGAGTCGCCCACCACGGTGACCGAGAGGCAGGTGGAGGCGTACGACGTCGTGCTGGGGGAGGAGCAGGCAGGCTGACTACGCATGCACCCCCTTTCAACCGGGCGGGGGAGTATTCTTAGAAGACAGGTTTTGCAGTAGGCCGGAGCGCTTCAACCAAGGCGTGGATCATGGCCGCTGAACCCACAGGACAGCTCGGCTGGGGACCCTTTCCAGTACCCCCGGAACAGGTATTTGACAGTAAGGACGTCGAAACCTACCTCTGGGACGTCACCCGTGACTTCATGGCGGACATCAAGGGTGAACAGCGCGGCATCAGCTGGGCAGCAACCCTTTTCCGCCTGGGCCAGGCCCGCACCGTCGCCGCAGGAACGGAAAAGGCGCGCGAGGCTGACCTGGAACAGTGCTCATTCGCCGACGGTCCGGTCATGGAGGCCATCCGCAGCGGGGAGTTCGTGCTGTTGTCCGATGTCAGCCGGGACCGGCGCTGGCCAGGGTACTCGAATGCGGCCGCCGGCCACGGGGTGCAGTCGCTCCTCGCCATGCCCATCGCGTCCGAGGGCGCAACAAGCGCCGCCATCAACCTGTACGCGGCCTTTCCCCACACGTTCACAAGTGACGACCTCCTCCGCAGCAGGAACTACGCCCGGCAGGTGGCGCGGGCGCTGCGCGTAGTGGTGCGGGTGGCCGAGCGCGCCGAGGCGACGGCGGGGATCGCCGTCGTGCAAAGTTCCCTGGTCCTGGTGGACCTGGCGGTGCGCAGCCTCATGGATGAGTACGGGCTAAGCCGCGAGGGGGCCCTTCGATTCCTGCAGACACAGGCCCTGCACCATGAACTTGACCTGCGCGATGCCGCCCTTAGCGTTGTTGCACCCGGCTCCGCCCGGGAGAGCCCCAGGGCCGGGGATTCCGGCAGGGAGCCCACGGGGCTGAGGCAGGGAACGCCCGACGGCGTAGCGGACTTCCGCCTGCTGCCTCCTGCCGAGCTGGACCAGCAGGCGGAAGCACCCCATGGCCGGCAGGCCGGACGGGGTGAGGACACACCTCATCCCGCGGAAGGGAGGACGGCATGACCGCGCAGAAGCACGAGGAGCCGGCGTCGGGAGCCGTACAGCATCCCTGGCACCGCTTTGTGGCGCTCGGCGACTCGTTCACCGAGGGGGTGGGGGATCCCGAGCCGGAGAACCAGGGCGGGCTGCGGGGCTGGGCCGACCGCGTGGCCGAGGAACTCAGCGTTGGCCAGCCGGGTTTTGCCTACGCCAACCTCGCGATCCGGGGCCAGCGGCTGCGGGAGATCCTGGAGCAGCAGGTGGGCCCGGCATTGGCCGCGAAACCTGACCTGGTGACGCTCTCCGCAGGTGGAAACGACATTGTGTTCCGCCGCAGCGACCCGGACAAGCTGGCCGAGAAGATCGACGCCGGGGTGGAGCAACTCGCCCGCTCCGGGGCCACCGTGGTCCTTTTCGCCGGTCCCGATTGGGGCGCCACCCCGGTCTTCGGCCAGATACGCGGCAAGGTGGCCATCTTCAACGAGAACCTGCACATAGTGGCCGCCCGGCACAACGCCGTCATGGTGGACCTGTGGTGCCTGCGCGACCTCACGAAACCAGGCATGTGGGATCCTGACCGCCTGCATTTCTCTCCGCTGGGCCACCACACCATAGCCATAGGGGTGCTGGAGGCCCTGGCCGTTCCCCACAGCCTTGAACCGTTGCGGCCCAAGGCGCTCCCGCCCCGCAGCTGGAAGGAAGCCCGGGCCGAGGACCTGGCCTGGGCACGTGAATACCTTGTTCCCTGGGCGATCCGCCAGGTCAGGCACCCAGCGGCGGTCCCGTTGGCTCCCAAACGGCCCCAGCCAGGACCGGTGTTCGGGCACGGGCGTTTCCCTGCCGGCCATCCGGCAGGCCTGCCCGCCGAGCTCCTGTCCCTGAAGGCCGGGCCCCTTCCGTGAAGAAGGCCTAGCGCTTCTTGGGCGTCCGCTTGGCGGCGGCGTTGACGGCTGCCTTCACGGCGGGCGGCAGGCCGGCCTGTTCCGTCTCGGGCTCGGCCACCGTACCCCTGGCCTTCGCTATGGCCTTCATGCCGTGGTAGATCACCAGGGCTGCTGCCGAGCCCAGGGCGATGCCCGTGAACTTGAGGTCACCGATGGTCCAGGTGTAATCCGCGATGCCGATGATCAGGGCCACGGCGGCGGTGGTCAGGTTGACCGGGTTGGAGAAATTGACCTTGTTCTGGACCCAGATCTTCACACCCAGGATGCCGATCATCCCGTAGAGCATGGTGGCCGCTCCGCCCAGGACGCCCGGCGGGACGGTGGCAATCAGTTCGCCGAATTTCGGCGAGAAGCTCAGCAGGATGGCGAAGATGCCTGCAACCCAGTAGGCCGCCGTCGAATACACCTTGGTGGCGGCCATGACGCCGATGTTCTCGGCGTAGGTGGTGGTGCCGGAGCCGCCGCCGAAGCCTGCCAGGACGGTGGCGGCGCCGTCGGCCATCAGCGCGCGGCCGGACACGTCGTCGAGGTCCTGCCCCGTCATGGCGGCCACCGACTTCACGTGGCCGATGTTCTCCGCCACGAGCACCAGCACCACCGGCACGAAGAGGCCCAGGACGCCCACATGGAACTCAGGGGTCTGGAACTGCGGGAGGCCGATCCACGCTGCGGCGTCCATCTTGTCGTAGCTCACCTCGCCGCGCAGCATGGCCACGAGGTAGCCCACTACTACGCCTACCAGGATGCTCAGGCGGCCGAGGATTCCGCGGAACAGGACGCTGACCAGGATGATGGTGGCCAGCGTGACGACGGCGGTGACGGGCGCGGCGTCAAAGTTGTTCTTCGCAGCGGGGGCAAGGTTGAGGCCGATCAGCGCCACGATTGCGCCCGTGACGATGGGCGGCATCAGCCGGTTGATCCAGCCTGCGCCGAACTTCTGCACAATGGCGCCCACCAGGGCCAGGGCGGCCCCGGCCAGCACCACGCCGCCCAGAGCCCCGGGGACGCCGAACTGCTGCTGGGACGCCATGATGGGCGCGATGAAGGCGAAGCTTGAGCCCAGGTAGCTGGGAACCCGGCCCTTGGTGATCACCAGGAAAAGCAGCGTGCCGATGCCGGAGAAAAACAGGGTGGTGGCAGGCGGCATGCCTGTGATGATGGGCACCAGGAACGTGGCGCCGAACATGGCCACCACATGCTGCATGCCTACGCCGACGGTGAGCGGCCAGGCCAGCCGCTCATCCGGGGCCACCACGTGGCCGGGCTTAATCGACTTTCCGGTGCCGTGCAGCTTCCATTTGATTCCGAGCATGCTCATGGGCGGAGGCCTTTCGGGGGCTTTCGGAGGGTGCCGCGGAGGGCGGAGATTAACTGGGACAAGGATACCGCCAGCGTCGCCTTGCGGCCTGCTGTGGTGGACGTCACCTGCCGTCACGGGAAGAGGGAGGGGCTGGTTGAAGTTGCAAGTATGGAAGGCAACAAGGCCGCCCCGGTAAGCGGGGAGGCGCAGCGAAAGGTAAGCCCATGACCATTGCCCACGAAGAAGCGGTTATCGATTCGGCCGCTGTCGACGCCATTTTCGCCCAGGCCCGCACCGCCAACTCCTTCACCGGAGAGGTGACCGAGGAGCAGGCGCAGGCAATCTACGAGCTGACCAAGTTCGGCCCCACCGCTTTCAACTCCCAGCCGCTGCGCGTGACCTACGTCCGTTCTGATGAGGCCCGCGCCAAGCTGGTGGAGGCCCTTATGCCGGGCAACCGCGCCAAGACGGCTTCCGCCCCGCTGGTGGCAATCCTCAGCTACGACACCGACTGGGCGGGGCAATGGGACGCCTTCCTCCCCGGCTACAACGCCCCCAAGGCCATGTATGACGCCAACCCGGAACTCGCCGCCGCCACGGGCAACAACAACGCCCACCTGCAGGCCGGCTACTTCATCCTGGCTGTCCGCTCCCTCGGGTTCGCCGCCGGACCCATGACGGGCGCCGACTTTGGCGCGATCGACGCAGCGTTCTTCCCGGCCGGGGACCAGAAGAGCTTCCTGGTGGTCAACATCGGCCAGCCTGCCGAGGACGCGTGGGGCGAAGCCAAGCCCAAGTTCGCCTACGAGGACGTCGTCCGCACCGTCTAACCCCCAACCCCCAACCCCCGGGACGCTCTCTCACTTAATGCACCTTTTTGGCTAACGCTCTCTCACCCCTGAGAGAGCGTTGGCGGTTAAGCCGCGTTAAGTGAGAGAGCGTTAGCGGTTAAGCCGCGTTAAGTGAGAGAGCGTTGGCGGTTAAGCCGCGTTAAGTGAGAGAGCGTCGGCAGGGGGTGGTGGCAGACTGGGGCTATGCCGATGCGGAACCTCGTCCTGGTGGCCTTCGTCGAGCCGGTGGCGGACGGGCTGGTCTTCCCCCGCAGCGAATGGCCGCTGCACATTACCCTGGTGAGGTTCGACGCCGGAGGCCCGGACAGTGCTGACGTAGCCGAGCGCGTCGCCGGCCTTGCAGAAGGCCCGGCGATGGACGCCCTGGGCGCCGGACTGACCGTGGGTGAGGATGCAGGCTTCGGCCGGAACGGCTCCGTGCCCGTGAACCTCATCAAACCCCAGCCGGAGCTGCAATTCCTGCACGAGCAGCTGGTGGCTGCAGCGGGCCGCCTGGGGGGCACAATCCTGACGCCGGCCCACACGATGGCAGGCTACCGGCCCCATGTCTCGCACCACGGCGGCAAGCGGCTGAACCCGGGCGACGCCGTAGTGCTCAACCGTATTGCACTGGTGGACATGGCGCCGGACGGTGACCGCACCGTCCGGCGCATCCTGCGCCTGTGGACCCTGCCGGAAACGGACGAGCCGCCTAGGAGATAACGCTGTCCACCAAGGCCTTGGCTTCCGCCTGGACCTGCTTGAGGTGTTCCTCGCCCTTGAAGGACTCGGCGTAGATCTTGTAGACGTCCTCGGTGCCCGAGGGGCGGGCGGCAAACCAGGCGTTCTCCGTGACCACCTTCAGCCCGCCAATGGGCGCGCCATTGCCGGGGGCCTCGGTCAGCTTGGCCAGGATGGGTTCCCCGGCCAGGGACGTGGCGGTCACGTCCGACGACGACAGCTTGCCGAGTGCCGACTTCTGCTCCCGCGTGGCTGCTGCGTCAATGCGGGCGTAGACGGGCGCGCCGAACTGGTCCGTCAGGCCCTTGTACAGCTGGGAGGGCGACTTGCCCGTGACGGCGGTGATCTCCGAGGCGAGCAGGGCCAGCAGGATGCCGTCCTTGTCCGTGGTCCAGACGCTGCCGTCCTTCTTGTTGAAGGAGGCGCCGGCGGATTCCTCGCCGCCGAACGCGCCTTCGCCGGACAGGAGGCCGGGCACGAACCACTTGAAGCCCACCGGAACCTCAACGAGCTTCCGGCCCAGGCTTTCTGCCACGCGGTCGATGATGGAGGACGAGACAAGGGTCTTGCCGACCACCGATGCCGGGTTCCAGCCGCTGCGGTTCCGGTACAGGTAGTCGATGGCGACGGCGAGGTAGTGGTTCGGGTTCATCAGCCCGCCCACTCCATCGACAAAAGGAGTGACGATGCCGTGCCGGTCCGCGTCCGCATCGTTGCCGGTGGCGACGTCGTAGGCTGCCGTCCCGTCCGCACCGGCAGCCATCCGCTTGATCAGCGACGCCATCGCGGACGGCGAGGAGCAGTCCATCCGGATCTTTTCGTCCCAGTCCAGGGTCATGAACGCCCACTGCGGGTCCACCGTGGGGTTTACGACGGTGAGGTTCAGCTGGTGGCGCTCGCCGATCTCGCCCCAGTAGTCAACGGAGGCCCCGCCCATGGGGTCAGCGCCGATCTTGACTCCGGCCTCGCGGATGGCATCCAGGTTGAGCACGGACGGGAGGTCGTCAACGTAGCTGCTGAGGAAGTCGAACTTGCCGGTGGTGTCAGCGGCCAGGGCATCGGCGACCGGAATCCGCTTCACCCCGCGCAGGTCGTTCTCGAGCAGCTCGTTGGCACGGTTGGCAATCCATCCGGTGGCGTCGGAGTCCGCGGGGCCGCCGTGCGGAGGGTTGTACTTGAAGCCGCCGTCTGCGGGCGGATTGTGGCTGGGCGTCACCACGATGCCGTCAGCCTGCGGGGCGCCGGCGCCCGCGTTCCGGTTGTAGGTGAGGATCGCGTGGCTCAGTGCCGGGGTGGGGGTGTAGCCGTGCCGGGCGTCCACGAGGACCTGGACGCCGTTGGCTGCCAGCACCTCAAGCGCAGAGTTCTGTGCAGGTTCACTCAGGGCGTGCGTGTCCTTGGCCAGGAACAGGGGGCCGGTGATGCCCTGCCCGGCCCGGTATTCCACGATCGCCTGGGTGATGGCAACAATGTGCTTCTCGTTGAAGGACGCCTTGAGGCTGGATCCCCGGTGCCCGGACGTGCCGAACACAACGCGCTGGCCCGGATCAGCCAGATCCGGGGTGATGTCGTAATACGCGTCGAGGAGCGCAGTGATGTCAACAAGGTCCTGGGGTTGGGCAAGTGTGCCCGCGCGGCTAGCCATGGCACCAGCATGCCAGACAGGAGCTGTAGTCAAAACGACCCGGCCGGAATGCGGGCCGTGTGTCCGGCCTGTGACGAAATGACGTCATCAAACGAGTAGTCAAACTGAGTACTGCCCCGAAAAGTACTTATATACCGCCGCCTGCGCGCCCTGTTACCTTCGAAAAATCCGGCAAAACGTACGTAAGCAAGGCACGACGGCGGGCGGCCGCCGTCGTCCTTCCAGCAGGGAAGCAGGGACGCCATGGGGGCAGGAGACGGGGCAGCCGAGCAGTCCAGGCTGGCCGCGGAAAGGGTGGCCAGGCTCAAGCGCCGGCTCGACGAAGCCGAGCGCTCCACGAAGCCATGGGACGCAGGCGCCGAGGGCGCGACGGCAGTGGCCGAGAAGCTGGGCGAGCTGGTGCCGCGGGGCTGGTATCTGCTGAATGACGTCCACTGGCCCGGCCGCCCGAAGGCAAGCCTGGACCATGTCCTGGTGGGGCCCGGCGGCGTGGTTGTGGTGAATTCCAAGAACTGGACAGGGGAGGTCCGTGTTGCCTCGGGAGTGCTGTGGCAGGGGCGCTACGCCCGGACCCAGGCGGTGGAGGGGGCCCTGGCCCAGTGCGCAGCCGTGACGTCCGTGGTTGCGCCGATGCACCGGAGGCTGGTGCGTCCGTTGATCTGCATGGCTGCCCAGCCGGACCTCCTTGGCGTGACGAATTCGGATGTTGCAGTGGCCGGTACCGGACGCATCGTGGGTGCAATAGAAGCCCTGCCCCCGGTCCTGGACCAGCAGGCCGTGGCGGGTCTGTACAAGCATCTCGGCCAGGAGCTGACCCACGAACAGGAACCCGGCATCACGGCGCTGCGGAGCGTGCGGCCCGGACCCCCGGTCCCGCCCGGCGGAACCGCAGAAAGCGTCCCGGCAGGTCCTGCAGGCGTTGTCCGAAGGATGGACTCCCCATCCGGTCCGGTGGTCTCCGGGGACCCCTCCTTGACCGCGCCCGCGGGGCTTAGCCCGGTCCGGAGGCACAACCGGGTTCGGCGCAATTCGGCTCGGTACGGTGCCGGCTCGGCGGCGCGCCAGCATGGTGCCGCGGGCGCAGGACGGCTTGCCCTTCTTGCCGCTTTTGTGATTTTTGCGGTGTACGTTCTGCCCTACTGGGGACAATAGATGCCCCGACCCGCCGGGGGTAGGCTGGAACAAAATCCAAGGGGGAAGAACCATGTCCGACCAGCCCAGCCAGCGTCCCGAATCCGGGCAGGCCGAGTCCCCCGCGCCGCCGGGCTTTGAGCCGCCCCGTTTCGCCGCGCCCTCAGGCAGCGGCACAACGTCGCAGCCGCAGTATGGGCAGGGCGGCTACGGGCAGGGCGGTTCCGGGCAGAACGCCTTCGGCGAGCCGGGCCAGTACCGCACTCCGTACGGTCAGCCAGCCGGCCCCTATGGCCAGCAGCCGGGCCCCTACGGTCAGCCAGCCGGCCCTTATGGCCAGCCGGCGTACTACGGCATGCAGGCAGAGCCGAAAACACTGAGCATTGCCAGCATGGTGTGTGGCATCGCGTCGGTCATCATGGGCTGGATCCTGCTGCCGCAGGTCGCCGCGATCATCACCGGACACATGGCGCTGAAGCGGGAACCGGCGGGCAGGGGCATGTCCATCGCCGGCCTGGTCCTGGGCTACCTGTGTTTGCTGGGCTACGGCGCGCTCTGGCTTCTGGCCATCATCGGGCTCACCATAGCCAGCACCACCAGCGGTTCGGGCTACACGTACTGAACCCACGTCCTGGACAGGCTAACCCGCCTCAGCCAGCCGCTGAGACGGTCCGGCGCTCCGGCGCCCGGACCGCCGTCGTGCGTTTAAGTTGTGTGTTAAGCCCTGCGTTCAGCCTCGCGGAGCCTGTGTCGGCGGGATGTTGTGGTTAAGGCGGAAGATGTTGTGGGGGTCGTACCGGTCCTTGAGGGCAACGAGGCGCTGGAACTTCTCCGGGCCGTACGCCGCCCGGGCAGCGTCCGGCTCCTTCAGCCCGATTTCCGCGCCCAGGAAATTGACGTACTCCCCGTGCTCGGCGAAGGGCTGCATGAGCCCGTAGGCTTTGCGGGCGAATGCGGTCAGCCGCTCGTCCTCGGAAGGATCGCGCCAGAACCCATAGACATTCAGCCAATACCGGGCAGACCGGTTCGGGAACGCCGTTGCATGGTCAGGTACCCGTCCGAACGCCCCTTCCATGTGGTGGACATCAATGCCGGTGCCTTCCCACGCAAGCTCGGAGGCGAAACCAAGCAGGACATCCACCGACTCCTCATCGAGGCGGGAAAAGGAGACGTTCTTCCAGTAACCGCGCGAGCCTTTGGGAAAGACGCTGTCCATGGCGCTTTGCCAGTCCAGCCAGGAGGTGGGGCCAACTTCCTCTTCGTCGGGCGGAGCGCCGGCCCGGAGCCGGTCGACAAGGGTGAGCCCGGCCTCGTGGTCCTCCGCGACCCACGCAAACCCGATGATCATCCACGGGTCACTGCCCATTCCGAATTCCGCAGGGAAGATCAGGAACGAGACGATCGGGTTCATTTCATCGGGCAGGCCACGGGTCCAATCGGCAAAGGCAAGCAGGGCCGCGCGCCAGTGTTCCCGCCGGTAGAACAGGTTCCCGCCCAGCGGGGCCGGCGGCAGCGCGCGGGCATGGAAGGTAAAGGACGTCACCACGCCAAAGTTTCCGCCGCCGCCGCAGGCCCCAGAACAGCTCCGGGTTCTCGTGGGCGGCGGCGTGCAGGTGTTCTCCGGTGGCGGTGACGATGTCCACGCATTCCAGGTTGTCCAGGCTCAGGCCGCTTGACCGCGTCAGCCAGCCCACGCCCCCGCCGAGCGTTAGTCCTGCCACGCCTGTTCCGCTAATCACTCCCAGCGGGACGGCAAGATTGTGGACGGCAGTTTCGCGGTCGACGTCGGCAAGGGTGGCTCCGGGTTCAACGGTCACCAGCTTGCTGCCGGCGTAGACCTGGACGCGCTTGAGCTGGCCCAGATCCAGGACCAGTCCGCCGTCAACAGTGCCGTGCCCCGCAACATTGTGGCCGCCGCCGCGGACGGCCAACGCCAACCCCGTGCGCCGCACGGCGTCCAGAACGGCGTCAATATCCGGCAGGGCCCCGGCCCGGACGACGGCTCGTGGCCGGAGATCGACCATGCCGTTCCATACCCGCCGGGCTTCCTCGTACAGGGGGTCACGGGGCTCGATCAAGGATCCGGACAGCTTTCCGCGCAACTCGTGCAGTGCCTGCTGTATCGCCAGTTCCCTAGTGTTCTCATGGACTGTGGACATCGTTGGTGCTCTTCCGCTTAAGGGACTATGCCCTTGGGGATAAGGAAGATATGGAAGGCGTCAGGCGCCTGTGATGAGGAACTGCCGGCGAATTTACGCCGAAAGCGGCATGCGATGTCCAGAGTTTAAAACCGCCGCCTGGCGGGGTCAATACGCGCCCGTTACCCTCGCGTCAGCGGAGCAACTCCACGTCCGAGACCAGCTCGATGTGGGCAAGCATGGCTTCGGCGGCTCCTTCGGCGTCCTGCGCGCTGACGGCATCGGCGATCTTGCGGTGGGAGGCGAGGGACTGCTCCGGCCGGCCCGGCTGGCCGAGGGATTCCATCCTGGTCTCCAGAATCATTTCGGCGATGAAGGCCATGAGCTGCGCCAGCACCGGGGAATGCGCTGCCGCCGTAATGGCCTCATGAAAGAGCTCATCGCCGCGGGTTCCGCGGTCGCCGTCGCTGATCTCCTTCGCCATGACCTCAAGGGCCTCGTCGATGGCAGCCAGGTCTTCATCTGTACGCCTGGCAGCGGCGAGGGCGGCAAGCTTCACTTCTAGGGTGCTGCGCGCCTCCACGATCTCCGGCAGCCTGCTGCGGTGCTCACGCAAGCCCTTGATCACCGAGGCAATGCTCGGCCGGCGGGCCAGGACGGCTCCGGTCCCGTGCTGCACGTCAATGACCCCGAGCACCTCGAGGGCCACGAGGGCCTGGGCGAGCGTGGCGCGGGAAACGCCAAGGCGCTCGGCAAGGTCACGTTCCGCGGGCAGCAGGTCCCCGGGCTTCAGTTGGGCAGATTCGATGTACGTCAGGATCTGCTCCACCAGCTGTTCATAAAGCCGGGGGCGTGTAACTCGCTCCAGTCCCAGCCGTGATGCCTTCTCCACAAAGCCCTCGCTACGTCGTCGGTTCCTCCAGAATACAGGGCCCGGCTATTGACAGATAGACTCACTGTCTAAGAGGCTAGTCCAGTGAGCCAGTAACTCACATCACACTTTTCATTCCAACGGAGGACCAACGATGTCCGCTCCTGTTCTGTCCATCATCATTCTTGCGGCGATGTTCCTGCTCGCCACCGTCCTGCCCCTGAACATGGGCGCCCTTGCGTTCGTGGGCGCCTTCCTGCTGGGTACCGTTGTGCTGGGAATGTCCACCAGCGACATCCTGGCCAACTTCCCCGGCGGCCTGTTCCTGACCATCGTCGGCGTCACGTACCTCTTCGCCATCGCCCAGAACAACGGCACCATCGACCTCCTGGTGCGGGGCGCCGTGCGGCTGGTGGGTAACCGCGTAGCCCTGATTCCCTGGGTCATGTTCGCCATCACCGCCGTCATCACGGCCGTCGGCGCGCTGTCTCCGGCCGCCGTCGCAATCATCGCCCCGATCGCCCTCAGCTTCGCCGGGAAGTACAAGATCAATCCCCTGCTGATGGGCATGATGGTGATCCACGGAGCGCAGGCAGGCGGGTTCTCCCCCATCGCCGTGTATGGCGTCACGGTGAACGGCATCCTCGCCAAAACCGACCTGGACTTCAGCCCCACCGCTTTGTTCCTGTCCAGCCTCCTTTTCAACCTGGTCATCGCACTGGTGCTCTTTGTGGTCCTTGGCGGCCGCGCATTGCTGTCCTCCAAGGTGGGCCACTTCGTGGAGCAGGCTGCCGAAGCGCGGATGGCGGTCAGCGTCGGGGCCAAGGCCGGCGACGTCCCCTTCAAGGGCTTCGGCTCGGGCATGTACGGCCCCCGGGATCCGGCAGGCGACGGCGTGGCAGCCACCAAGGAGCGCTCAGAGCGCGTCCCGCAGCTGGTGACCATCGCCGGCCTCATCGCCCTGGCCGTCATCGCCCTCGGCTTCAAGATGGACGTCGGATTTGTCTCCATCACCATTGCCATCGTGGTGGCACTCGTCTCGCCCGCTGCCCAGAAGGGCGCCATCAACAAGATCAGCTGGTCCACCGTGCTGCTGATCTGCGGCATGCTGACCTTCGTCGGAGTGCTGGAGGAAGCCGGAACCATCGAGTTCGTCTCCAACGGCGTGGCCGGCCTGGGCATGCCGCTGCTGGCAGCCCTGCTCATTTGCTTCATCGGTGCCGTGGTCTCCGCCTTCGCTTCGTCCACTGCCATCCTCGCGGCCCTCATCCCGCTCGCGGTGCCGTTCCTGTCCACCGGCGAAATCGGAGCGGTCGGCGTGATCTGCGCCCTGGCGGTTGCCTCCACCATCGTGGACGTCTCACCCTTCTCCACCAACGGTGCGCTGGTCCTGGCCAATGCTCCGGAGAGCGTCGACAAGGACCGGTTCTACAAGCAGATCCTGGGCTACAGCGGCATCGTGATCGTCGCCGGGCCAGTCCTTGCCTGGCTCGCCCTGGTGGTCCCCGGATGGCTCTAGCCACGTAACCGCCGCACCTGCATTCCCGCAGCCATTCAGAGAAGGAACCAGCGCATGAGCAGAACCGACAGTACGCAAGGACCCTTGTCGGGCCACCTCGTGGTGGACCTGAGCCGGGCCCTGGCCGGACCGCATGCCGGCATGATGCTGGCCGACCTGGGCGCCCGCGTCATCAAAGTGGAGAACCCCGGCACCGGGGACGACACCCGCGGATGGGGCCCGCCTTTCGTGGGCCCCGCCGAGGACCCCCAATCCACCTACTTCATGGCCTGCAACCGCAACAAGGAATCCATCAGCCTGGACCTGAAGAGCGGAGATGGCCAGTCGGTGCTGAGGGGGCTACTGGAACGCGCCGACGTGGTGATCGAGAACTTCCGTCCCGGCGTGATGGACAGGTTGGGCTTCTCCACGGTTGCCATGCACGAACTCAACCCGCGCCTGGTGGTCCTCTCCATCACCGGCTTCGGCCATGACGGGCCGGAATCGCGGCGCAGCGGCTATGACCAGATCCTCCAGGGCGAAGCGGGGCTGATGTCCCTGACGGGCTCCGGACCGAACGATCCCCAGCGCGTCGGCGTCCCCATCGCGGACCTCCTCGCCGGCATGAACGGGGCATTCGGAGTGCTCGCTGCGCTGGTTGAGCGGGACGGGACCGGCCGCGGCCAGGTGGTGCGGACTTCGCTGCTGGCATCACTGATCGGGGTGCACGCCTTCCAAGGCACCCGCACCACCGTGGCAGGGGAAGTTCCGCAGGCGCAGGGCAACCACCATCCGTCCATCGCCCCCTACGGCCTCTTTGCCTGCGGGGACGGCATCGTGCAGATCAGCGTCGGCAGCGAAAAACTGTGGTCCTCATTTGCCGCGGCCTTCGGCCTGGATCCGGCGGCGCCCGGCTTTGCCAGCAACGCCGAAAGGGTGCGGAACCGCGCCGGCGTGATTGCCGCCGTCGAACGCGTCTTTGCCGGCTACGGGGCAGTGGAGCTTCTGCAGAAGCTGGACGACGCCGGGATCCCGGCAGGCAAGGTGCGCTCGCTTGACGAGGTGTACGCGTGGGAGCAGGTTGCGTCCCAGGGCCTGCTAGTGGACGTCGACCACCCGCTGCTCGGCAAGGTCAGCCTGCCCGGGCCGCCGCTGAGGTTCTTCGCCGCCGGTGACGCTGCGGAAACCACTGTCACCGAACACGACGCGCCGCCCTTGCTGGACGAGGACGGGCAGGCCATCCGCGAGTGGCTGGGCCTGGGTGCCGTAGCCGCCGGGGCGAAATAGCATGGCGACGACGGAAAAGGTGCGGCACCTACGCGCCGCCGAACTGCTGGACAACGTGGTGGACCAGGGCTCCTTCGTCTCCTGGGATACGCCGGTACAGGAGCCGCCGCTGACCGGGGAGTACTTCCGCGACCTCGCCAAAGCAAGGGAACGGAGCGGCACGGACGAGTCCGTGATCACGGGCGCCGGGCTCATCCGGGGGCGCCGGGTGGCGGTGATCGTCAGTGAGTTTTCCTTCCTGGCGGGATCGATCGGACACGCGGCGGCCCAGCGGATCGTGGCCGCCGTCGAGCGGGCCACGGCTGAGGGGCTGCCGCTGCTGGCCGGCCCTGCGTCCGGGGGCACCCGGATGCAGGAAGGGACGCTGGCCTTCTTGTCCATGGTGAAAATCACCGGGGCTGTGCGGGCGCACCGCCAGGCCGGCCTTCCCTACCTGGTGTACCTGCGGCACCCCACCACCGGCGGCGTCATGGCCTCGTGGGGATCCCTCGGTCACATCAACGTGGCAGAGCCCGGCGCCCTCCTGGGATTCCTCGGCCCCCGGGTTTACGAGGCCCTGCACGGCGAAGCCTTCCCGGAGAACGTGCAGACAGCGGAGAACCTGTTCAGCAAGGGACTGATCGACGGCGTGGTGGAGCCGGCCCACCTCGCCGACCTGGTGGCCAGGGCCTTGGACATTCTGTGCGCGAAGCGGGCCGGCGTTCCTGCGAAGCCCGCAACGATCGGTGTCCGGCCCGCTCCCGTGGACGCGTGGACATCGATCGGCATCTCCCGGCGTCCCCGGCGTCCTGACCTGCGGCAGCTCCTGAAATACGGGGCGGCGGACGCCTTGCCCCTGAACGGAACGGGCCAGGGGGAGAAGGACCCGGGGCTGCTGCTGGCCCTGGCCCGCTTCGGCGGCCAGTCCTGCATCGTCCTGGGCCACGCCCGGCCGCTCCGCAAGGACGCTGCCGGCATGGGGCCCGGATCCCTGCGGGAGGCGCGCCGCGGCATGAAGCTCGCCGAGGAGCTGCGGCTGCCGCTGCTCACGGTCATCGACACGGCGGGTGCGGCCCTCTCGCAGGATGCGGAGGAAGGCGGGCTGGCGGGTGAGATTGCGCGCTCGCTACACGAACTGATTGGCCTGGCCGCTCCGTCGGTCTCCGTGCTGCTTGGCCAGGGCGCCGGGGGAGGGGCGCTGGCGCTGCTGCCGGCGGACCGGACCATTGCGGCGCATCACAGCTGGCTCTCGCCGTTGCCTCCCGAGGGTGCCAGCGCCATCGTGCACCGCACAACTGCGCATGCCCCCGCAATGGCCCAGGCGCAGGGCGTCAACGTCGCATCGCTGTACGCCAAGGGCCTGGTGGACCACATTGTGGATGAGCGGGACGACGCCTCCCTGGAGCCGCGCGAATTCTGCCAGCGCATGGCAAAGGCCATCGAGTATGAGCTGGGCTCACTCGCTGGCCTTCCCACGGCAGGCCTCGTTGCCGCTCGGTCCGCGAAGTACCGGAGCCTGGGCGCGGGGTGACCTGCCCCTTCGCGCGCTACCTGCGCTGTTGGACCCTGGCGCGGTGGGCGTTCCTGCGCAGCTGGAGGATGCGGGCGCCGCCCGCCATTGCAACGAGGACGCCGCCGGTCACGCTGGCGATGAACAGGGCCATGCCCAGGGGGACCATTCCTTCCAGCCCCAAGTAGCGGACCACCACCTGCTCCTGGTTCTGCAGGATGAAGATGATCAGCAGGATCAGGATCACCAGGGCTGCCACCACGGCAGCCCACACCACCCCTGCGCGCGTCACCCGGGGCTGATCCGGGGTCTGTGGTGTCGGGCCGGGAGTAGTTGTCGGACCGGGGGTGGCGGGCGAGTCGCTGGCCGGCCGCACATCCGGCACAGCCGAAGTACGGGTCCGGTCCGCCGGCGTCATACTTTTACTGCTCGGCTCCGGCGGCCCCTCATTCCCCGGCGTGTACTGTCCAGTACTCATTCGCGTCCCCTTCCAAAATGCTAAGCATGCTTACAATGCCACCTTAGCGGGCTGGCTTCGGCACGCACAACGCCAAGGCCGCTAAGTCCCGGCGCCCAGGCTCGCGCTCCGCCGTCGTCAGCTCACCTGAAGCCCGCGCACGGACACGGCGCCTGAAAGCCGCCTCCGGACAGAGCGGAAGGGCCTTCAGCGAAGACCCTTCCGTTGATTTTGCCAACGGACTTTGCGCGCCGGCGTCAGACCCTCTCCCTACGCCGTTGGGCAGAGGTGGTGCCGGGCTTTGGTGTCTTCCACCAGGCCGGGAAAGCCCAGAACGTGAGGTCCTGCGCCTTGACTGTCTTCTCCGGCATTTCTGCCGGGGTTTCCGGGGTGTCCTGCTTGGCTTCAGGCCGGCGGCGGGTTTCCTTCCTATCGCCCCACCCGAAGTCCTTGCTGGATGAATAGCACATCACAGACCTCCTCACAGTGACTGCCCTTTAATCGTCCTCCCGTTTCCGCGGAGAGTCGACACCTTTTGCGCAGAGCCCTCGTTGCGGCATCACGTGCGGTCGTGCCGGAAGGATGGTTATTCGCCCGTGATTACGTCCTCGGCTTCCTGCGGGCGGTGGAACTCGCACGGGCCATGGTGCCGGAAGGGAAGGAGGCAGGTCCGTCCAGTGGGCAGGTGGACCATGCCGCAGCGGCCCCTCTCGGCCAGGTCTTCCCTGATATTGGCGTTGTTCAGGTCCGGCCTGGCCGGGTTCGCTTCGTGGAGTGTTTCGTTGGCAGCGGCGCGGGAGTGTTCAGCGTTCATGGTCGGCAACTCCTCGTTGAGTGATAGCCAGATAGGGGAAGCGAAAGCTGCGCGGACCCTGCCAGTCTGGCCCCACCCGGTTACGGGAGCATTAAGCGGGTGTTAGATCCTGGCCAACAAGCCCTCCAGAAGGCCCTTAGTATCCCAACTGATTGGCCACCTGCAGCAGGAGGGCCTCTGAACCAGCCGGCCCCACCAGTTGGATGCCCATCGGCAATCCCTGGCCGGGCGCTCCTCCGGTCCAGTGGACAGGAAGGGTGATGGCCGGCAGGCCACAGACATTGACCATCGAGGACCATGGCGCGTATTCGCACTGCTTGCGGTAGTCGCCGTCGGCGTCTCCCGGCCAGGGGGCTGCAGGCCACCGGTCGCCGCCGTGCATGCCGGTGAACCAGCCCACCGGACGCGGTGTCTGCGCGAGCGCAGGCGTCAGCATCAGGTCCCACCGCGCGTACTGCGCCACCGTATCGTGCTGGAACTGCCGCAGGAAGGCCAGGGACTCAGCGCCTTTCGCCGGGCTGCGCTGCTGTGCCCGGCGCCGGAAGGTGCGGGTCAGGGGAGCCAGCAGCGCCTCACGGTGCGGGCTGATCCTGGCCGTTCCCACTGCCGCAGTCCATGCCGTCGTGAAGGCATCCGGGTAGCGGTTGTCATAGCGGATGGAAGCCTCACCGAGGGCATGCCCGGCATGTTCAAGCAGGCTGATGCCCGCATTGAGGGCATCCAGCGCTTCCTGCTCGGGGCTGAAAGGAAACGTCCCCGACCACGGGCTGTCCAGCGTAATCCCGATTCGGAGCTTCGGGGGTTCTTGCTTCACCGCGGTGAGGTAGCCGCCGTCATTGTCGGGAACAATCCCGGGCATGCCACGCCTGTGGGCAGCGGGCGTGGACATTGCGGAGGGGGGCCCAGCGGGCACCAGGGCGTCCATCATAAGCGCCGCATCGGCTGAGGTCCGTGCGATAGGTCCGGCCACCACCAGCCGGGCGGGATCCCCCAGGCTTTCCCCGGCCGGGACCAGGCCGCGGCCGGGCTTGAGGCCCACCAGCCCGCAGGCAGCAGCGGGAATCCGGACAGATCCGCCGCCGTCTGTCCCTGGAGCGAAAGGAAGCAGCCCGGCAGCCACAGCAGCAGCGCTTCCGCCGGAGGATCCCCCCGAGCTCCGGCTCAGGGCATGGGGATTGCGCGACGGCGGCGCGATCCGGTTTTCGCTGTAGGCAGTCAGCCCGAACTCGGGCACCTGGGTCTTGCCCAGCGAAACAGCCCCCGCTTTCCTGAGCAGGGCCACCAGTGGTGCGTCGCAAAGGGCCGGCTTGTGGTCCAGTGCCGCGCTGCCATGCGTGGTTGGCACGCCTTCCACGTCGGTCAGGTCCTTATAAGCCACAGGCATGCCGTGCAGCAGGGGCAACTCCCCGGCCGGAGTCCGGGCCCGCCGGGAGTCGGCGGAGTGCGCCCGCTCCATCGCCTGGTCCGCCGTCACCGTGATGAAAGCACCCAGCGGGACGTTCTGCCGGTCTATCCGCTGCAGGAAATGGGCTGCCACCTCCGCCGCTGACACCTTTCCCTGCCGCAGCTGGTTCCGGAGCGCCACCGCGGACAGTTCATGGAGTTCAGCCACGGGAGCTCGCGGCCACGGCACCACGGCCGCCGGCCCCGCGGCCACGGCCTCCGGCGGCGGCCAGGACATGGTGTTCAGGAAGCAATTTTCCTCCTTGCGTTCACACAAAAGCGTAACTTGGCTGCACGCAAGCCCTCCGGGAGGTAAAGCACTACGCTTAAAGCGACCCCCGATCCGCGAAGGCAGGAATCACCATGAGCGATTTCGATAACGTCCCCGTCAACGACATCCCCGATGACGCTGTCATCCTGGACGTCCGTGAGGATTACGAATGGGTGGCCGGCCATGCAGAGGGCGCCCTCCACATTCCCATGGACCAGCTTCCGGGGCGCCTGGAGGAACTCGATCCCGACGAGGACGTCTACGTCATCTGCCGCACCGGCGGCCGGTCCTATCGTGCGGCGCAATGGCTAACGGGACAGGGCTACACCGCCATCAACGTTTCCGGCGGCATGGACATGTGGCTGGAAGCTGGCAAGCCCCTCGTCTCGGACAACGGGCTGAAACCCATGGTGCTGTAGGCGAGGAACACTTATGTCCGCGTCCTCCGTGACCTATGCCTTCCTCGGGCCCGAGGGTACCTTCACCGAGGCTGCCCTCATGCAGGTGCCGGATGCCTCGCAGGCTACCCGCGTGCCGTCGTCGAACGTCAATGCTGCCCTGGACGCAGTGCGCGAAGGTTCGGCGCATGCCGCCATGGTGCCAATAGAGAACTCGGTGGAGGGCGGCGTTACCGCCACACTCGACGCAATCGCCGGCGGCAAGGAACTGCGGATAATCCGCGAGGTCCTGGTGCCCATCAGTTTCGTGCTGGCGGGCAGGCCCGGGGTCCGGCTGGATGACGTGCGCCGGGTGTCAACGCACGGCCATGCCTGGGCGCAGTGCCGGCTGTGGATGGACCAGAACATCCCGGCTGCGGAATACGTACCCGGCTCATCCACCGCTGCGTCGGCCATGGGGCTCCTTGATGAGGCCTGCCAATATGACGCTGCCATCTGTGCTCCGCTGGTAGCGCAGGAACAGCCCGGCCTGAGTGTCCTGGCGGAGGACATCGGTGACAATCCGGAAGCCGTGACGCGCTTTATCCTGGTCAGCCGCCCCGGCCCGCTGCCCTCGCGCACGGGAGCGGACAAGACCACAGTGGTGGTGCCGCTTCCGGAGGACCGCCCAGGAGCCCTGATGGAGATTCTGGACCAGTTTGCCAGCCGCGGCGTGAACCTCAGCCGCATCGAGTCCCGGCCTACAGGACAGTATCTTGGGGACTACTTTTTCAGCATCGACGCCGACGGGCACGTTGGTGATGAGCGGGTGGCGGACGCCCTGGCGGGGCTCCACCGCATCAGCCCCGCCACGCGCTTCCTCGGGTCATATCCCCGCGCGGACATGCAACGCACCGTGGTGGAGCCGCACACCGCTGACCAGGCGTTTCGCGCAGCGCGGGCGTGGGTGGAAGACATTCTCCGGCCTGCATAGCAGGGCGCCGAAAACGGTTACGCCGCTTCGCCCAAAGCGTACGCAAATGCCCCCTGAAGTACTTTCGCGCGCTGTGGACAATGCGTATGCTTGCTTGATCCACATGGGGGAGGGCCCCTAGCGAAGGGATCGCGTCATGACTACCAGCAGCACCGAAAACGATGGCCAGGGGATGATTGTCAACCCCCGGCCCACTGCCGACAACCAGGACTGGGACGGCGACGAGGCCGATCGTGCCGACCGCCTCCGCTTTGAAGAAGAGCAAGCCATGATCCGCGAGCAGTCCGAGGCCCACGCCGCCGCAAAAGCTGCCGAGGAGAACAAGCGCAGCCGCAACTGACCGCTAAGCCTCCCCTTTGACCCTGACCAAAAGAGACCGCGGCTCAACCTGGACGGTGAGCCTGGTGGCCTCGCCGGCGGTGTCGCCGTCCAGCTGGATGGGCATCGGTTCCGGACACTTTATGACCACTTTCCTGGAGCGGTAAACGGTCATGTCGGGCAGCTTCCCGCTGTGCTTGAACATGATCTTGACGTACATCAGCAGCCATCCGAAGGCGCTGCGGGGGCTCATCACGACGACGTCCAGCATGCCGTCGTCGATCATGGCCTGGGGTATGAAGTCGATGCCGCCGGGGATCAGGCCGCAGTTGGCGAACAGCACGCTGCGGATGTTACGGACCTGCCCCGGGCTGCCGTCCAAGGAAATCGAAACCTTCTTCCGGCGTCCCGGCAGGTGCCGCATGCCGGCCTCGGTATAAGCGAGCCAGCCGACTGCCTTTTTCAGGCCGGCATTGGTATCGGCCAGGATCTCGGCATCCATGCCGATGCCCGCGATCACCAGGAACGAATGTGCGGATGATTCCTCGGTGAGTGAGTTTTCAATATCCATCCGCGCGGTGTCGATGTACCGTTGCCGTCCGAAAAGCGCAGTATTGACGCTGGCATGAAGGTCATTGACGTCCAAGTCAACGTTCCGGGCAAGCAGGTTGCCGGTACCCAGCGGGATGAGGCCCATGGCCACATCGGTGCGTACGAGGGACTCAGCCACCACACGTACCGTACCGTCGCCGCCGCCCACCAGGACGACGTCGGGCCTATACGCCAGGGCCGCCCGCACCTGCGAATAGCCGGGATCCTCCGCCGTCGTCTCGAAAAAGACGGGGTTCTCCCAGCCTGCCGCGAGGCAGCCGCGCTGGATGGTGGCCCTGGCTTCTTCCGAGCGTGCCTTGATGGGGTTGAGGATGACAGCCACGCGCTGCCGGGCCAGTCCGGGTTCGTGCGCGTCGGTACCCACGGTACTGCGGATATGCAGGGCCTTGAGCTTGCGCACGCCCCACCAGCTTGAGATGGCAAAGGCGAGGGCCACCCCAATCAGCAGGTACAGGATCCAGTCGCTCATGGTGGTTCAACAGTAGCCCGGCGAAGCCTTCCGGTCCGGCACGCCCGCTGCCGCCCGCCGCCTTCCGCGGGATTGGATACCCTTGTGTGGTGATCGACGTAAAAGACCTCAGCGAAAACCCGGATAAATACCGTGCCAGCCAGCGTGCCCGCCGTGCGGATGAATCCGTGGTGGACGCGATCATCTCCGCGGACGCCGCCCGCCGCGCGGCGCTGATCCGCTTCGAGAACCTCCGTGCCGAGCAGAACGCTTTCGGCAAGAAGGTGGCACAGGCCAAGGGCGACGAAAAGAAGGCGCTGCTGGCCGAGGTCAAAGAGCTGGCCAACTCGGTCAAGGCCGCCTCCGCCGAGGCCGATGCCGCCCAGACGAAGCAGGAAGAACTGCTGCGCACCATCCCAAACCTGGTTGAGGACGGCGTTCCCGAGGGCGGCGAGGACGACTACGCGGTGCTCAAGACCGTCGGCACGCCGCGCGAATTCCCGGACTTCGAGCCGAAGGACCACCTGGAAATCGGAGAGCTGATCGGCGCGATCGACATGGAGCGCGGCGCCAAGGTTTCCGGCGCGCGCTTCTACTTCCTCCGCGGCGTGGGCGCCCGGCTGGAGATGGCTCTGCTGCAGATGGCCATGGACCAGGCCATCGAGGCCGGTTTCGTCCCCATGATCACGCCCACCTTGGTGCGCCCGGAGACCATGCAGGGCACCGGCTTTGACGTAAAGCACGACGCCGAGATCTATCGTCTCGCCGAAGACGACCTTTACCTGGTGGGCACCTCCGAGGTTGCCCTGGCCGGGTACCACGCGGACGAGATCCTGGACTTTGCCGCCGGCCCCATCCGCTACGCCGGCCAGAGCTCCTGCTACCGCCGCGAAGCAGGTTCGCACGGCAAGGACACCCGCGGCATCATCCGCGTTCACCAGTTCAACAAGGTGGAGATGTTCATCTACACCACTGTTGAAGATGCCGCCGCCGAGCACCAGCGGCTGCTGGCATGGGAAGAGGAGATGCTGGCCAAGTGCGAGCTGCCGTACCGGGTGATTGATACCGCGGCCGGCGACCTCGGCATGTCCGCGGCCCGGAAGTTCGACTGCGAAGCGTGGGTTCCCACCCAGGGCGCGTACCGCGAGCTGACCTCGACGTCCAACTGCACCACCTTCCAGGCCCGCCGGCTGAACATCCGCGAACGCGCGGTGAACGCCGAGGGCGTAGCGAAGGGCACCCGGGCCGTGGCCACCCTGAACGGGACGCTGGCCACCACCCGCTGGATCGTGGCGCTGCTGGAGCACCACCAGAACGCCGACGGCTCGGTCAACGTGCCCAAGGCCCTGCAGAAGTACCTGGGCGGCCTTGAGGTCCTCCCGGTCCTCTAGCTTCGCCTGCTTCCCGGGGCATCGCACCCTCTGACGGACTTTGCACCAGGGCATTCCCGGGTGCAAAGTCCGTCAGAGGGTTCTTTTTGCCCTGGTGCCGCTGTTAGGCAGCCCCGCATTCCGCAGCACAGCGCCCAGCCTGGCTGCATCCGAAGCAGTCGCCCAGTCCCAGCGCACCACACTGAATCCGGCCGCACGGAGTTTGTCTTCGCGCTTCTTTTCGGCCAGGACGGCTTGGCGGGACGTCTGGTCGCCCAAGTACTCATCGCGCAGGTACTTCGCGTCGCCGTCGAACTCGCCAATAAGTTTGAACTGCGGCCAGAAGAAGTCGGTCCGGGCAATGAAGTGGCCTCCCGCGCGGAAGTTTGCCTGCAACAGGGGCGCGGGGAAACCCAGGAGGTGCATCTGTGCCCGGCTGAGTGATTCGCCTGCTGATCCGGAGTTGGCAACGGCGAAATTGAGCACCTGGGTGACCCATCGCCGGCGTGCGCCCGACTCCAGGCGCGCGGCGTGCCCCAGCAACTCGTCCTTGCTCACCCGGGGGCCTGAAGTACGACGCATGCCGATAGCATGATCGGCCAGCACTGTTCCGGCCGCAAAGTTCTCTCTTGCGATGACCGCCACCACCGTCTCGGGCAATGGCGTTATCTGTAGCCCTCCGAACGCGATGGTTGGTCCCCGGGAAGCATGCCGGGCGACACCATAGGAGGTGAGTCCCTCAAGTCCGCACAATCCGGATGGCATTCGAGCAGCGGACGTAGTGGGGAGGCTCCGGCCCCTATGGCCCCGTGATGCACCTGCAAGGTGGACATGGTTGGGGACAGCGAGCATCTCCAGGTTCCACAGGACAGCAGCTGTGTTGAGGCAGAACTTTGACGAAGGCAGTTCAAGGTTCACGGCAAGGATTGTCTGCCGGTACCTTTCCCATGGTGGCAGTGAGATCCACTCGTCCTTTGCCGCGTACACTCCCTTGCGGACACGGACCAGTTCGCCGCGGGCATACCGCCTGCGGAGCGAGCGCGAGTCTCCGGTACTGCGGTGCAATGCGGCGGCATCAATCAGCTGCATGCCTCCATGGTCGCCGCACCACCGAGGGAAGGGCAGTACGGTTCCGCCCCATGTGGACAACGGCGGCACCCGAGCTGCACCGGGAAACGGTCCCTGCACCGGGGCGTGCGCGGGTGCTTTGTCCGTGGGAGGGTGCAGACCTCAGAACACGGAGGTTAACACTCACACCGGGGACAACCTGTGGGTATTAACCAACTGTTCAATAACTCTGTGGCGCGAGTCCTAGCGGCGTTTGGGGGCGTCTGGTTCACTATTGGAATGACAACGCTGACTGAAACCTCAGTCGCCGGCAACGATGACCGGCGAGATAACGACAACAACAACGGCCGCAAGCTCATGGTCGCCCTGGACGTGGACGGCACGCTGGTGGACCACGACGGCCACATGTCCCCGGGTGTGCGTGAATCGGCGCAGGCCGTAGTGGCAGCCGGACACGAGGTAATGATCGCCACGGGACGTTCGCTCAACGCCACCCTGCCCATTATCGAGAAAATCGGGATTGAGCGCGGCTATGCCGTCTGCTGCAACGGCGGCGTGACGCTACGGCTCCATCCAGCACTGGACAGCGGCTACGAGGTCATCCATAAGGCCACGTTCGACCCCGCACCCGCACTCCGGGCACTCCGCGAGCGGCTTCCCTCTGCCAAGTACGCGCTGGAAGATGCGGACGGCAACTTCCTGTCCACCGAGCGCTTCCAGGACCCGAGTTTCGGCGTCGAGGCCATCGGCGTGGATTTCCACACCATGCTTGAAGCCACGGCAGTGCGCGTGGTGGTCTTCAGCACCGAAAACACGCCGGAAGAGTTCAATGAGGCCATTGAGCACGTGGGCCTCGCCGGCGTCACCTACTCCGTGGGCTGGACCGCATGGCTGGACATCGCCGCCGCCGGCGTGACCAAAGCCAGCGCGCTGGAAAACCTCCGCGGCAGGCTCGGCATCGAACGTCACCTCACGGTAGCCATCGGCGACGGCCGTAACGACATCGAGATGCTCACCTGGGCAGGACGCGGAGTGGCCATGGGCCAGGCGCCGGCGGAAGTCATCGCCGTCGCCGACGAGGTCACCCACTCAGTGTTCGACGACGGCGCGGCCCACGTGCTGCGCAGCCTGCTCTGACGCAGTACAAGGCAGAATGGAAAGCATGACCCTCACGACCTTCGCCCTCATCCGCCATGGCCAGACCGACTGGAATGCGCAGCGCCGGCTGCAGGGCGCCACGGACATTCCGCTGAACGACGTCGGCCGGGCCCAGGCGCGTGACGCCGTTGGGGTTTTGTCCGCGTACGAATGGGACGCCATTGTGTCCTCGCCACTGAGCCGCGCTGCCGAAACCGCAGATGTGATAGCCCACGGACTCGGGCTGGGCGAGGTCCGCCGCCTGCCGGAGCTCACGGAGCGGAGCTTCGGACCGGCGGAGGGAATGCAGGCGGGCCCTGAACTGGACGCACTCCGCATCCCCGGCGGTTTCCGTGGCGCCGAAAGCGAGGACGAGGCAGCTGACCGTGGACTGGCCGCCCTGGAGGCTCTCGCCGAGGAGTACCGCGGCCGCCGCCTCCTCGTCGTCGCGCACGGCACGCTGCTCCGGGTGAGCCTCAGCCGGGCCGTCGGGACCGCTTTGGCCAGCATCGACAACGCTGTGCTGAACCTGGCGCACCACCATGCAATCGACGGCTGGCAGCTCGAGTACTTCAACGGCGAGCCGGTGATGGCTGCAGCCCAGGCCTGAGCGGGGCCGCAGCCCCTACCGGACTTCGAGGATCAACCCCAGCAGCCGGGCCGCCGCAGGCCGGGCCGCGTGCTCCTCGTTCCACTGCGCCCGGGCCACCGCCTTGCTGACCGCCTGCGTGGTGATTCCGAGTTCCTGGGCCACAGCCTTTTGCTGGCCCCGCACGCCGGGCGTCAGCAGGTCGAGCACCCGCCACTCGGCGCCGGAGCGGTCGCGCACGATATGCCCCAGCAGGCGCAGCACCGCCTCGGCGTCGTGGGCCACGTCAGCCAAGGGTCCCTCCACTGCAACCGGAACCCGGTCCTTGCTGCTCCGCAGCCGGTCCACGGCGCGCCGTGCATACACGAGTCCGTGGCCGGAAGCGTCCTTGATCTGGTTGGGCAGCGGTTCGTTGACGGGCCCGACGCCGATCCCCACGTACCAGGAGCCGTCCCGGAGTGCGATCAGGGCCGCCTCCACTGCCTGGTGCGGGCAGTCCACAATGCCCTGGACCTCGTCCTCGACGGACCGGTCGAAATCAAGGCGTGCGGGAATATGCCGCAGGTCCTTGAGCAGCTGCGGTACCCGGTCGCCATCGCGCCGGCTATCGGTCTGGTTGATTGTCAGCGTGAACATCTGAATCCAAAGACTACCCGCAGGTAGCCGCGGCAAGGCAAGCGGGGTTGCCTCCGGCCGGCCCATCTGGTGCGATGGGGGAACGGCCGCACCTGACGGATCGAAAGGGTGGGCGAACGCGACGTGAGGATGGTTATGGCCGGCAGCATGGGGCAGGACGAGCTTGAACTTGTGGACCGCTGGTGGCGCGCCGCGAACTACCTGTCGGTGGGACAGATCTACCTCCGCTCCAACCCGCTGCTGCGCGAAGAGCTGAAGGCCGAACACACCAAATCCCGGCTCCTGGGCCACTGGGGCACCACCCCCGGGCTGAACTTCATCTACGCCCACCTGAACCGCATCATCCGCCGCGACTGCGCCGAGATGCTCTTTGTGGCAGGTCCCGGCCATGGCGGCCCCGCCGTCGTCGCCAATGCCTGGCTGGAAGGCACCTACTCCGAGGTCTACGGCCACGTGGGCAACGACGGCGACGGGATGGCCGAGCTGTTCCGCCAATTCTCGTACCCCGGCGGCATCCCCAGCCACGCGGCGCCGGAAAGCCCCGGATCCATCAGCGAGGGCGGCGAACTCGGGTATTCCCTCGCCCACGCGTACGGCTCGGTCCTGGACAATCCCCAGTTGGTCACCGCCGTCGTGATTGGCGACGGCGAAGCGGAGACCGGCCCCCTGGCCGCCAGCTGGCACTCGCACAACTTCCTGGACCCGGCCACTGACGGCGCGGTGCTGCCCATCCTTCACCTGAACGGGTACAAGATCGCCAACCCCACCATCCTGGCGCGGATGCCCGAAGAGCAGCTGGAGCAGTTGCTGCGCGGTTACGGGCATGAGCCCTACTTCGTGACCGTGAAAGACCCGGAGAACACGGAGCAGGCGCACCGCGACTTCGCGGATGCACTGGAACGCTGCATGGCCGGGATCCGCGCCATCCAGGACAGCCGGCGTGGGCCCCAGGCGGACGCGGATACAACTGGCGGGGCGCAGACTGGGGCGGCCCGCTGGCCCATGATCGTGCTGCGCTCGCCGAAAGGCTGGACCGGGCCCCGCGTGGTGGACGGGCTGCAGGTTGAGGGGACGTGGCGCAGCCACCAGGTTCCGCTCTCCGAAGTCCGCACCAACGGAGAGCACCTGAAGCAGCTGGAAGAGTGGCTGCAGTCCTACCGCCCGGCGGAACTGTTCGACGGCGACGGCAGGCTCCGGCCCGAGGTCGCCGAGGCCGCGCCCACGGGCGCATTCCGGATGAGTGCAACGCCGCACGCCAATGGCGGACTACTGCGGAAGGCGCTAAGGCTGCCTGCCTACCGGGACTACGCCGTCGAGGTCCCGAAGCCGGGGACCGAGCGGGTCAGCCCGATGATCACGCTGGGCTCGTGGATGCGGGATGTCATCTCGCAGAATATGGAAACGTTCCGGCTCTTTGGCCCGGACGAGACCGCCTCCAACCGGCTGCAGGACGTCTACGAGGCCACGGACAAGGTATGGCAGTACAGGATTGACGACGCCGACGAGCACCTTGCGCGGTCCGGCAGGGTGATGGAGGTGCTCAGCGAACACCTGTGCCAGGGCTGGCTGGAAGGGTACCTCCTGACCGGACGCCACGGCGTCTTCAGCTGCTATGAGGCCTTCATCCACATCGTCGACTCCATGTTCAACCAGCATGCCAAATGGCTGAAGGTGCACCGGCAGCTGCCGTGGCGCCAGCCGGTGGCATCGCTGAACTACCTGCTGTCCTCACACGTGTGGCAGCAGGACCACAACGGCTTCTCGCACCAGGACCCGGGCTTTATTGACCACGCCGTGAACAAGAAGGCGGAGGTCATCCGGGTGTACCTCCCGGCGGACGCCAACACACTGCTGTGCGTGATGGGCCACTGCCTGGCCTCCACCGATTACGTGAATATTGTGGTCAGCGGAAAGCAGCCCTCGCCCACCTGGCTGGGCCCGGCCGATGCCGCCAACCACTGCCGCCGGGGGCTGGGGATCTGGGAGTTCGCGGGTTCCGAGGTTCCCGGCGAGCAGCCCGACGTCGTCATGGCCTGCGCGGGTGACGTGCCCACGGTGGAGACTGTGGCGGCAGCCGAACTGCTCCGGGAAGGCGCGCCGGGCCTGAAGATCCGGGTGGTCAACGTGGTGGACCTGATGCGGCTGCAGGACGTGAGCGAGCACCCGCACGGGCTTCCGGCAAGGGATTTCGACGGGATTTTCACGGCGGACAAGCCCATCATCTTCGCCTACCACGGCTACCCGGCGCTGATCCACCGGCTTGCCTACCGCCGCTCCAACCAGGATGGGCTGCACGTGCGCGGCTACAAGGAAGAGGGGACCACCACTACGCCGTTCGACATGGCCATGCTGAATGGGATCGACCGCTTCCAACTGGCCATCGACGCGATCGACCGAGTGCCCGGGCTGGCCGAGAGGCACTCACTCCTCCGGCAGCACCTCCAGGACCGGCGGATGAGGGCCAGGGAACACACCCGGCTGCACGGGGAGGACCCGGAGGAGATCCGCAGCTGGACCCTTGGCGGCGCGGATCCCGCCAGCTGACGAGTTCCGCCAGCCCGCAAGAGGGCAGGTGGATCCACCCCTCGTCGCGGGCGGCTGCGGCGTGCGCGCCGTCAGGGAACGCGGTAAGGCCGACGGCGGCCAGGTCGACGCCTAAAGCCCGCATGGGTCCCTCACGCTGCACGGTAGTGCAGCGTTCCCGGGATGGTGCCGTGTTTGCCGAGGTCATCGCCGCGGGCAAACCGTGCCCAGAGCGCCCGCAGTTCGCGTCCGGCCGCGCTAACCTCTTCCCAGTCGGCGCCGGCAATCAGGCCCACGCCGTCCCACGTGTTCCGGTTGCCGAAAAGCAGCGGGAGGTCAACAGTGTGGGCAGCGCCAAAGATGTTTCCCGGGGCGTGCCAGCCCAGGACGTAGCGGTGGGCCTTCCCTCCAGCCCGGGCGTGGCGCCGCGCGAACCTCCGTGCCGCCCGTCCATAGACGGTTTCGGTGACCACCCAGTCAATGGCGCGGACGGCCGCGGGCCCCACCAGCGGGACGCGCGCCAGCCGGCTGAGGTTTGGGCTGCGGGGCAGGAATAGCCGCGCTTCCTCGGACGTATGCCCGATCAGCACCTCGATGCCGGACGCGGTGCGGTTCCAGGCGGCTTCAATATCGGGTTCCTCCGGCAGCGGTGCATGGCCATACTGGGTTCCGAACGGCATGGCGGCCAGCATGCCGAATTTCCGGGCTACCTGGGCCACGTGGTCTTCTCGTTCGACGACGTCCATGGCGGGGGTATCCTCGTCCACAGCCTCGGCAACGATGCCCATGGCATGGTTCATTTTTGCCCTGCCGCGTGAGATTCCCAGCGGGGCGCTTTGGATGATGGCCCGCTGGAAGAGGGACGGTGCTTCGGCTGTGGCCATGAGGTGCGCGATCGCGTCACCTCCGGCGGACTGTCCGAAGGCGGTCACCCGGCCGGGGTCGCCGCCGAATGCGGCAATGTTCCGCTGGACCCAGCGGAATGCCTCGAGCTGGTCCAGGAGGCCCAGGTTCCCCGGCCGGCCGGTGCGGGTCCCAAGGAAGCCGAACAGCCCCAGGCGGTACGTCACTGAGACCACCACCACCCGGTTCTCGGACACCAGCGCCGCGGGGTCGAAGATGGCGAGGTCGCCCGAACCGGTGGTGTAGGAGCCGCCGTGGATCCAGACCATCACGGGGAGCTGCTCGCCGGGGGCCAAGCCGGCGGGCATGGTGATGGAGAGGTTCTGGCAGTCCTCGCTCCCCGGCAGTTCCCCGTAGCGGGTGCCCAGGACGTCATCGAGGAACGGCACCGGCCCCTGCGGGCAGGCGGGCGCGGGGGAGGTGGCGGCAAACGGGTCGGTCCAGCCAGGCGCGGGGGCGGGAGGCTGGAACCGTCCGGCGGTGGCGTAAGGGATCCCGGTTGCGCGGACGACGTCCCCGTCCCGCCAGCCGGTGACGGGCCCGCACGGCGGGTTGAAGACTGGCGCTGAGCTCACCAATTCACCTTAAACCACAACGCGGGGTCACTTCCGGCCCAATTCTGGCGAAGAATTGGGCGCGGAGTGACCCCGCGTTGCTTTAGGAAATCAGTGCGCGGTGGGCACGTAACGCTTGATGGACGCTTCCAGCTCGGCCTCGGCGGCAGCGCGGTCGCCCCAGCCCTCGGCCTTAACCCACTTGCCCGGCTCCAGGTCCTTGTAGCGGGTGAAGAAGTGCTCGATCTCCTTGATCAGGAAGTCGTTGACGTCGCTGACCTCCTGGATGTGGTCGAAGCGGGCGTCCACCGGCACGCAGAGGATCTTCGCGTCTCCGCCGCCGTCGTCCGTCATGTTGAAGACGCCGATGGGGCGGGACTCGACGATGACGCCCGGGTGCAGGTCGAAGTCCTGCAGCAGCACCAGCGCATCCAACGGGTCGCCATCCTCGCCGAGGGTGTTCTCGAAGTATCCGTAGTGCGTGGGGTACTGCATGGAGGTGAAGAGGACGCGGTCCAGGCGGACGCGGCCGGTCTCGTGGTCAACTTCGTACTTGACGCGTGATCCCTTGGGGATCTCGATGGTCACGTCATGCTTCATGGAATGCTCCTCGGCAATTGCAGGGGGTTCGCGGCACTTCTGACGGGCAACAAAAAGCACTGTCGGTGCCGCCGACTATTATTGAGGATATAGCGAGAGGCCCTGGAATCAGGAACTTGTGGGGAAATTTCAGGACTTGAGGACCGGCACCGGCATGACCAAAACAATAGGCACGGACCAGCAGCACGGCCGTGTCCGGCAGGCAGCGCTGGGGGGCATCACCGGGCTGCGGAGGTCGTGGCCGCTGGTCTTGCTTGCCGTCCTCCTGGTTGCCCTTGCCGTCCCGGCGGCCCTGCTGGTGGCCCCCGGCTTCCGGGGTCCCGAAGCCCCTGCCCCCGCTCCGCCCGCGCCCGGGTGGCAGCAGGAGCCCGCCACGCTCTCGGCCCGGCAGGGCCTGCCCACCCTCGATGCTTCGGCTGCCGTCCCGGCCCAGCCGGCAGTCACGGCGCGGCTGGATCCGCTGTTAAAGGCCGACGGCGGCGGAACGTTTACAGCGCTGGTCCAGGATGCGTTGACCGGCCAGGTCCTGTTTGACCGCGGTGGATCGGAAGGCCGCGTTCCGGCGTCCAACATGAAACTGCTCACTGCGGTCGCCGCCCTGCGGTCCCTGGGGCCCGGGCACCGCTTCAGCACAACAGTTGTTGCCGGCGCGGCGCCTGGACAGGTGGTGCTGGTGGGCGGCGGCGACGTTCTCGTGGGGCCGGGCGAGTCGAACCCCGAACGGACGATCGGCCACGCCGGCCTGGCAACCCTGGCTGCCGGCACGGTGGAGGCGCTGAAGGCGGACGGCGCGTCCGGGGAGCTCAAGGTCCTGGTGGACGACTCCCTTTTCTCCGGACCCGCGCTGAACCCTGCCTGGGACAGCGGGGATGTGGCGGCCGGCGAGGTGGCGCCCTTGTTCCCCCTGGCCCTGAACTCAGCCCGTTACGATCCCGCCGTCATCACCGGTCCGCGCCCGCAGGACTCCGCCATGACTGCAGCCGAGGAGTTTGCCGCCCGGCTGCGAACGGCAGGCGCCGACGCGGGACTCACTGTGGCAGCCGGCGTCGAACGCTCACCCCAGCCGGCGGGAGCAGGCGCGGCGGCAGCACACACGGCGGCAACGGCCGCTCCCGGGGAGGGCTCCAGTGAACCGCGCGTGCTGGCGGAAGTGCAGTCCGCCACCGTGGCCGAGCAGGTCGAAGTGATGCTGCAGGACTCGGACAACTACCTGGCGGAAGCATTGGGCCGGCTCACGGCACTGGCGGACGGCCTGCCCGGCAGCAACGACGGTGCCACAGCAGCAGTCCGGGCGCAGCTCTCTGCAGCCGGCCTCGCCACGGATGCCATGAAACTGGTGGACGTCTGTGGACTGGCCATGGGTAACCAGGTCTCGGCCCGGCAGTTTGCCGAGGTGGTGCGGGCCATTACGTCGGGCACGGACACCAGGCTGCGGGCGGCGCTGGACGGATTCCCGGTGGCCGGCCTCACCGGAACGCTGGACACGCGCTACGGCGGTGACGCCACCGCCGGCGGTGCTGGCCTGGTGCGGGCCAAGACCGGCACGCTGAACACGGTGCTCGCACTGAGCGGCTATGTGGTTGACGCCGATGGCAGGCTCCTGGTCTTTTCCTTCATCGGCAACGGGCTGACGCCCGGGGCTGCGGGGAACAAAGAGGCGCTGGACCGCGCGGCCACCGCACTCGCAGGCTGCGGCTGCCGCTGAAGTACCAAGTGCGGCGGGCCGAAAAAAACAAGTAGGGGCTACCCGTGACGCTGGACTGCGGCGCATCCTACACTCGACCTCACATTGGGGCAGGGCAGCGAACCGCCGCCCCGGGCTGTCAAGGGGGTGGGGCAGGTGTCGGTATCCCGTCGAACCACGTGGCAGCCCCCGCCTGTGCCTGCCAGATCACGCCACGGACCACCCTGTCCTGGATGCTGCAATTTGGCGGATCGCCGCGTTCTGGTGCGGGCAGTCACCCGGATCGCCCCCGGCCCGACGCTGTTTGCGACGCGCTGCCTCCCGGTGAGCTCCGCAACGGAGCGCCAAGGCAGCTTCTGACAGTAGTAAAGCCTGACAAACAAAGGGCACCATCATGTCCCACTCATTTAAACGATTCTCAATGCTCGGTTCCGCCGTCACGCTGCTTCTGGGGATGGAGGCCATAGTGTCGTGCGCAGACCCCAAGGCCGGACGGGCGACGCCCAATTCCACCGGCACTTCGGCGCCGGTTTCGCCTTCCGGCGCGCCGCAGGGGCCGCCCACGCTGGCGCCCGCAGCCGTGCCGCCGGCGCCGGAGCTGTGCGGGCCAGGGTCTGCCATCAAGTTCGACAAGGCCGCCTTTCCGGAGTCTCCCGTCATTGATAACAAGTGGTTTCCGCTGAAACCCGGCATGAAGTACACCACCACCGGCACGGTCGAAAGTGAAGATGGAACAACTGAGCGGAGGGTCACGCACACCGTAACCGGCCTGACCAAGGTCATTGACGGCGTGAAAACCCAGGTGATGTGGGACCGTGATTACCAGGACGGGACGCTGGTGGAATCGGAACTTGCCTTCTTCGCGCAGGACAACACCGGGACGGTTTGGCTGTTCGGCGAGTATCCCGAGGAGTTTGAAGAGGACAAGTTCATCGGGGCACCCAATACGTTCATCCACGGCATCTCCGGGAGCCAGGCCGGAATTGCGATGCAGGCTGCGCCCCGGACCCGTACGCCGGCATATGTCCAGGCTCACGCCGCTTCCGTGGGTTTCCTCGATTGCGGGAGTGTTTTCGAAGAAAACATCGCGCTTTGCGTGCCCACAGGCTGCTACGGAGACGTGTTGGTGATCGATGAGCACAATCCGCTGGAACCGAACGTAGGCCATCAACGCAAGTACTATTCAGCCGGAACCGGGCTGGTAAAAGTCACGGCTGAGGGCGGGGTGAACCAGGAAACCCTGGACCTCGCCAAAATCGAACACCTCACGGACGGCCAACTGGCGGACGTCAACACGCAGGCGCTCGAACTCGACCGGCACGGTTATGAGGTCAGCAAGGAGGTCTACGCCCAAACTGCCCAGGCCGAAATCACCACGAAGACTTCGGGAGGCCGGAAATAGGAGCGGCCGGCCCGGATGCCTCCGAGGGGGTTCGCCGGTCAGCGAACTTAAGGACTATCCACAGCATGCTGTGTTCTGATGGGAACCATGGAGTCCACTGCACGCGAGTCGTCAGCCCAGACGTTGTCCGCCACGGCACAGTCCCTGATCAACTGGGACCTCGCCGCCTCCACCGCCGCACGCCTGGCCCCGGCCGGGCCCGTGCTCAGCGAGGCCGCCATGGGTGAGGCCGTGGACAGCCTGCGCCGCCTGGCGGATGTGTCCGTTGAACACGTCCACCAGATCACCGGGCTGGAGGCGGCACGCGACCTCCGGGACTCCTCCGTGCTGGTGGTGGACCGGGCGTCATGGGCCAAAGCCAACACCCAGAGCTTCGCCGTGATGCTTAAGCCCGCCATGGAGAAGATGCTGGAAAGCCGGCGCGGCACGCTGAGCCCCGGCGCCGCCAGCGTCAGCGGGGCCATCACCGGAAGCCAGCTCGGCGCCGTCCTGGCATTCCTGGCCAGCAAGGTCCTGGGACAGTACGATCCCTTCGCCGCGCTCGCGGAGGGGTCCACCGCCCCTCCCGGCGGAAGGCTCCTCCTTGTTGCCCCCAACATCGTGGCCGTGGAGCGCGAACTCAACGTCGCCCCTGAGGATTTCCGCCTCTGGGTGTGCCTGCACGAGCAGACCCACCGCGTGCAGTTTGCCGCGGCCCCCTGGCTGCGGCGCCACATGCTGGAGCAGATCGACGAACTCAGCGTGCACCTGCTTGGCAACGTCGACTCCCTGATGGAGCGGGCCACCGCCGCCGCACGCTCGCTGAAGGACCGCACCGCCTCCGGCAACACCCCCGGCCGCGGTGCCATCCTGGACCTACTCCAGGACCCGGAGGAAAAGGCGGCCATCTCGCACCTCACCGCCGTGATGAGCCTGCTCGAAGGCCACGCGAACGTGGTGATGGATGCCGTGGACGCGAGCATCATCCCGTCCGTGAAGACCATCCGGCAGCGGTTCAACGACCGCGGCAAGGACCGCGGCGTGATCGAAAAGTTCATCCGCAGCCTCCTTGGCCTGGACGCCAAAATGCGCCAATACTCGGACGGCGCCAGGTTTGTGCGTGCGGTGGTGGACGTGGCCGGCATGGAAGGCTTCAACAAGGTGTGGGAGTCCGCAGACCACCTGCCCACCGAACCGGAGATCCACGACGCCAAGCTGTGGCTTGAGCGGATGGGACTCTGATTGCCGGGCACTGATTTGCCCGGACGTCCAAGCGGACGACGACGGCCCGGAAGGCTGGCGCCCGTCGTCGGCAAAGCGCGGAAAGCGGTCCAGGACGCCTTGGCGCAGGCGGGTTACCCGCGGCATGTCCTGGTAGCCTGCAGCGGCGGACCCGACTCCCTGGCGCTGGCCGCCGTCGCCGCCTACTTTGCCCGGCGCGGGCACGTGGACGGCCACCCGGTCACGGTGGGAGCGGTGGTGGTGGACCACCAGCTGCAGGAAGGGTCCGCCGGCGTGGCCGCGGAAACCGCGCGGGCACTGCGGGACCTGGGGCTTGCCCCCGTGGAGATCCGTGCCGTGAGCGTGGCAACGGCCGGCATGGGTCCTGAGGCAGCGGCCCGGGAAGCCAGGCACCAAGCGCTCGAAGCCGCCGCCGCCGGTCAGGGCGCCGGAGCCATCCTGCTGGGCCACACCCTGGACGACCAGGCTGAACAGGTGCTCCTTGGCCTTGCCCGCGGCTCCGGCACACGCTCCCTTGCCGGCATGAGGCCGGAGCGGGGCCTCCTGCTGAGGCCGTTCCTGGGGCTCCGGCGGGCGGATACGGAAGAGATCTGCGAGGTGGAGCAGCTGCAGCCCTGGCATGATCCCACCAATTCGGACCCGGCCTTCGCGCGTTCCCGTACCCGGGTGGAGGTGCTCCCGCACCTGGAAGAAAAACTGGGCCCGGGCGTGGCCGAATCCCTTGCCCGGACCGCTTCAATCCTCCAGCTGGACGCCGACTACCTTGAAGACGTGGCGGAAACCACGTTCGCAGCGCTCGTTGAACGGAACGGCGCCGAAGTGAGCCTCCCGGAGGAGGCGTTGCGCGCCCTGGCCCCGGCCATCAGGTACCGCGTCATCGCCAAGGCGGCGGCCGACGTCGGCGGGCAGCAGCCCGGCTACCAGCGCCTTTTGGCGGCGGAGGCGCTGCTGAGGCGAAAGGGCTCCGCCGGACCGGTTGAGCTGCCCGGCGGGGTGGGCGCCTACCGCCTGTCCCTGGCACAGCTGGAAGCGGCCGGAGCCGTTGACGGGCCGGCTGCATCCGATAACCCCGTTCCCCGCGAAGCGGCCCGCTGTGGGAAGCTAGTATTCCGGCCTCAAAAACCGCCCGCAAAATAGTCGCACCCCGCATCTACACAGGAGCCATTGGTGGATTCAAACGACGTCCAGGCAGACCTCAAGCACGTTCTCTACACCAAGGAACAGATCCAGCAGCGCATCACGGAGCTGGCTGAGCAGATCGACAAGGACTATGACGGCCGCGAAATCCTCATCGTGGGCGTGCTCAAGGGTGCGGTGATGGTCATGGCGGACCTGGCCCGGGCACTGCACAGCCACATCTCCATGGACTGGATGGCTGTGTCCTCCTACGGCTCGGGCACCCAGTCCTCCGGGGTGGTCCGGATCCTGAAGGACCTGGACACGGACCTGATGGGCAAGGACGTGCTGATCGTCGAGGACATCATCGATTCCGGCCTCACCCTGTCCTGGCTCAAGACCAACCTGGAATCCCGCGGCACCGCGTCCGTGGAGATCTGCACCGCCTTCCGCAAGCCCACGGCCGCCAAGGTCGAGATCGACGTCAAGTACGTCGGCTACGACATCCCCAACGAGTTCGTGGTGGGCTACGGCCTGGACTACGCGGAGAAGTACCGCAACCTGGACTTCGTGGGTACCCTGGCCCCGCACGTCTACGAGTAGGCCGCCCAGCCCGAACCCGTCGCCTGCGCCGCCGCCGGCCTTGACCTACAAAACCCCGCCCCTTGGAACAGGTCCTCCGCTGTCCTGGCGCCGCTACGCCCACAGGGAACTTTTGCCGTCCATCATGCGTGATCTACTCCGGACGGTGTATAGCTAGAAGCTGACGCAGCACCATCACGCGCGCAGACTACTCGCCGTGCAGCACTACCAGAAGGGACGGGGCCTGCCCCCGAACAGATGAAAGCTAAGAACTTCTTCAAAGGCCCGGGCATCTGGATCGTCGTTGTGGTCGGTCTGCTCCTGGTGGCCTTTGCAACGCTAGCCCCCGGCGGTGCCGCACGGATCGACACCGACAAGGGCCTGGAACTGCTCTCCGGAAACCAAGTGGAGCAGGCCAAGATCTTCGACGGCGAAAACCGCGTGGACCTGACTTTGAAGGACAACCTGCAGCTTGACGGGCAGGACAAGGGCAAGAGCGTCCAGTTCTTCTTCGTGGACGCCCGTGCGCTGGACGTGGTCAAGGCGGTAACGGACGCCAAGCCTGCCCAGGGCTACACGGACCAGCCCATCGAGAGCAACTGGTTCTCCGGCCTGCTCTCCCTCCTGATTCCCGTCATCCTCCTGGGCGCCCTGTTCTGGTTCCTCATGACCCGCATGCAGGGCGGCGGCTCCAAGATCATGCAGTTCGGCAAGTCCAAGGCCAAGATGGTCAGCAAGGACATGCCGCAGGTGACGTTCGCCGACGTCGCAGGATCCGACGAGGCAGTTGAGGAACTCCAGGAAATCAAGGAATTCCTGCAGGAGCCCGCCAAGTTCCAGGCCGTTGGCGCCAAGATTCCCAAGGGCGTGCTGCTGTACGGCCCTCCCGGTACCGGCAAGACCCTCCTGGCTCGCGCAGTCGCGGGTGAGGCCGGCGTCCCCTTCTTCTCCATCTCCGGCTCCGACTTCGTGGAAATGTTCGTCGGCGTAGGCGCCTCCCGCGTCCGCGACCTCTTCGAGCAGGCCAAAGCCAACTCCCCGGCCATCATCTTCGTTGACGAGATCGACGCCGTGGGCCGTCACCGTGGCGCCGGCATCGGCGGCGGCAACGACGAACGCGAGCAGACCCTCAACCAGCTGCTGGTGGAGATGGACGGCTTCGACGTCAAGACCAACGTCATCCTCATCGCCGCCACCAACCGGCCCGACGTGCTGGACCCCGCACTGCTGCGCCCGGGACGCTTCGACCGCCAGATCGGCGTGGACGCACCGGACATGATCGGCCGCGACCAGATCCTGCAGGTACATGCCAAAGGCAAGCCGATGGCACCGGGAGTGGACCTCAAGGCCGTGGCGAAAAAGACTCCCGGCTACACCGGCGCGGACCTCGCCAACGTCCTGAACGAAGCCGCCCTCCTCACCGCCCGCTCCAACGCGAACCTCATCGACGACCGCGCGCTGGATGAAGCCATTGACCGCGTCATGGCCGGACCGCAGAAGCGCAGCCGCGTCATGAAGGAGCACGAACGGAAGATCACCGCCTACCACGAAGGCGGGCACGCCCTCGTCGCAGCCGCACTGCGGAACTCCGCCCCGGTCACCAAGATCACCATCCTTCCCCGTGGCCGCGCCCTGGGCTACACCATGGTGGTGCCGGACAACGACAAGTACTCCGTGACCCGCAACGAACTGCTTGACCAGATGGCCTACGCCATGGGCGGCCGCGTGGCCGAGGAGATCGTGTTCCACGACCCGTCCACCGGAGCTTCCAACGACATCGAGAAAGCCACCGGCACCGCCCGCAAGATGGTCACCGAATACGGCATGAGCGAGCGGGTTGGCGCTGTCCGGCTTGGCCAGGGCGGCGGCGAGCCGTTCCTGGGCCGCGACGCCGGGCACGAGCGCAACTACTCGGACCAGATCGCCTACGTGGTGGACGAGGAAGTGCGCCGCCTCATAGACCAGGCCCATGACGAGGCCTACGCCATCCTTACCGAGAACCGGGACGTCCTGGACCGGCTGGCCCTGGAACTGCTGGAACGCGAAACGCTGAACCAGGCCGAGATCGCCGACATCTTCAGGGACATCCGCAAGCGCGACTTCCGCGAGGTGTGGCTGTCCAAGGAGAGCCGCCCGGTCCAGATGGCGGGCCCCGTGGAGTCCCGCCAGGAAAGGGCGGAGCGGGAGGCCCAGGAAGAAGCCAAGAAGGCGCGCCTGGATGAGCCGTTGGACGCGCAGCCGCCGCACCCGCAGGGTGTCCCCGAGGACGCCCCGTTCCAGGGCGGGGTAACGGACGCGGGGCCCGACGCCCTTCGCGGCTAAGCTTTCTTACGTGACCCACTTCGACGACGACGACGTTTCCGCCTCCGCCGGCTACCCGGCGGAGGGCGGCGCCCACCACTCAAAGCACCACAAAGTGGACCGGCCCCGGATCGAGGCAGCCGTCCGTGAGATCCTCCTGGCTATCGGAGAGGATCCGGACCGCGGCGGCCTCATAGACACCCCCAAACGGGTGGCCAAGGCCTACGCCGAGGTGTTCGCCGGGCTGCACCACGATCCCGCGGACGTTTTGTCCACCACCTTTGACCTGGACCATGAGGAACTGGTCCTGGTCAAGGACATCCCCTTCTATTCCACGTGCGAGCATCACCTGGTGCCGTTCCACGGCGTGGCCCACGTGGGCTACATCCCGTCCCATGAAGGCAAGGTGACAGGGCTCAGCAAGCTCGCACGGCTCGTGGACATCTACGCCCGCCGCCCGCAGGTGCAGGAGCGCCTCACCACTGAGATCGTGGAAGCGATGGTCCGCCACCTCAAGCCGCGTGGCGCCATCGTAGTCGTTGAATGCGAACACATGTGCATGTCAATGCGCGGTATCCGCAAGCCCGGAGCGAAGACCGTCACCAGTGCGGTCCGCGGGCAGCTTCATGACCCGGCCACCCGTGCCGAAGCCATGAGCCTCATCCTCGGAAGGTAATCAACAGACCATGGATTCACTAGCTGCAGCGCCGGGAACCGGCCCCGCAACCTCGCCACTGCCCGTCCTGCGCAAGCCGCGCCCGGCAGCCCGGTTCGAAGACCTGCCCACCGGCCGCACCCTGGTGATGGGCATCCTGAACGTCACCCCGGATTCCTTCAGCGACGGCGGCAACCACCCCACGGCGGACACCGCCATCGCGGCGGGGCTCCGGATGTTCTACGCGGGAGCGGACATCATTGACGTCGGGGGCGAATCCACCCGCCCCGGCGCCGAGGACGTCAGCCCGGAGGAAGAACAGCGGCGCGTGGTTCCCGTCATCGAGGCGCTGGTGAAGGCCGGCGCCCTGGTCAGCATCGACACCACCCATGCCGCCACCGCCGCTGCCGCCCTTAAGGCCGGCGCCGCCATCATCAACGACGTCTCCGGGCTCACCATGGAACCGGAAATGGCCGAACTCGCGGCCTCCTCCAAAGCGCCTTACATCCTTACGCACCGCCGCGGCGACGCCCGCACCATGAACTCGCTGGCCGAATACAAGAACGTGGCGGCGGACGTGGCAGCAGAGCTCGCCGGAGTTCGCGACAAGCTGTACGCCGCAGGCGTCAGCCAGGAACAGATCATCATCGATCCGGGCCTGGGCTTTGCAAAGAACGACGCCCAGAACTGGGAGCTCCTGCAGAACCTGGACCAGTTGGAAAGCCTGGGACACCGGATCCTCGTCGGGGCTTCCCGCAAGCGGTTCCTGGGCACACTGCTCACCGTGGCCGGCAAGTCCGCGGCCCCGGAGGAACGTGACGGGGCCACCGCCGCCATCACTGCCATCAGCGCCTACCGCGGCGCCTGGGCCGTCCGCGTGCACGACGTCGGCCCCAGCCTTGACGCCGTCAAGGTCGCCGCGCGCATGGCCGCACCCCGCGCTGACAGCTAAGCGCACCCATGGACAGGATTACGCTGAGCGGCGTGACCGCCGTCGGCCATCACGGCGTGTTTGATTTTGAGCGCCGTGAGGGCCAGCCTTTTGTTGTGGACGCAGTGTTGTACCTGGACTTCGCCAAGGCGGCCGAGTCGGACGACGTCCGGGACACCGCGCACTACGGCGAGGTGGCGCAGCGTATTACCGAGTGGATCGCCGGCGAGCCGCTGAACCTGATCGAGGCGCTGGCAGTGCGGATCGCGGAGGGCCTGCTGGCTGGATTCCAGCTTCAGGCCGTGGACATCACCGTGCACAAACCGCAGGCGCCCATCGAGGTTCCCTTCGGCGATGTGTCCGTCAGTGTCCACCGCGCCAGGCACGGTAAGGCCCGGAACGGCGTGGAGAGGCAAACCCAGGGGGAGGGGCCATGAACAGCGGTTATACCAAGGCGGTCCTTGCGCTCGGCAGCAATTTGGGCGAGCGCAATGACACCCTGTCCGAGGCCGTCGCGGACCTCGTAGACCCGCCGGAAGTACGGCTGCTGGCGGTATCGCCGGTGGTGCAGACGAAGGCCGTAGGCGGACCGGCCGGGCAGCCCGACTTCCTGAACATGGTCATCACGGTTGAAACCAGCCTCACTCCGCGGCAATTGCTGGAACACTGCCAAGCGGTGGAAAACAAGCACCACCGCGTGCGGGAGGTGCGCTGGGGGCCGCGGACGCTCGACGTCGACATCATCACCTACGGCGACGTCCGCAGCGACGACCCCACCCTGACCCTGCCGCATCCCCTCGCGGCCAGCCGGGCATTCGTCCTTTATCCGTGGTCCCTTATTGAACCCGGCGCCGTCCTGGACGGAGAGCGGGTCAGCGCCCTGGCCGCCAAGGCAGGGGACTTCGACGACCTCGCCCCCTTTGACGGCTTCGGGGACTTCAACGGCATGCCCACGGCAGGGGCGGTGGAGGAACGATGAAGCCCATCAACCCGCTGCGCCTACTGCTCATCGGCTTCATCCTGGCCGTGGCGGGCTGGTCCGCCACCGTGGTGACCAGCCGGTACAGCATGTCCACCCCGGTCCTGCCGCCCACGGCACTGGCAACCATGGGCGTGATCGTGGCCATCACACTGATCCTCGGAATCAGGGTCCTTAGGTGGCGCAACAGCATCAGCGCCAACAACGCTAAAAACGGCGGCAAGGGCGGTGCCGCCAGGAAACGGCCGGTGCTGGATCCGCTCCTCGCCGCGCGCACCCTGGTACTTGCCCAGGCCTGCGCCTACGCCGGGACGGTGCTGCTGGGCTGGCATGTGGGCATCTTCCTGGACCAGTTGCGCATCTGGAGCCTGCGCAGCGACCAGGGCATCACCTGGCTCGCGCTTGCCATGGCCGGCGGGGGACTGGTGATGATCGTGGTGGGCCTGCTCGTGGAACGGTTCTGCAGGATCCCGCCGGAGGACGGCGAGACCAAAGGCCTCGACGGGAAGCCCGGCCGTGCCGTTGGCGAGGCGTCCGGGGAAGGCGAGTATGCATACCGGGGCGATTGACCCTCCCGGCATCACCTGGCAGCGGGTGTCCCCCAAATATGTCACCGTGCGGGTGGTGCAGTGGGCCCTGGGAAACCTGGCTGCCGTGCTGGTCCTCTCCCTGCCGCTGGTCCTCGTCCTCGCGGGTGCGTGGGCGTGGCCGCCGCTGTGGGTTGCCGCCACCGTGCCGGCTGCCATGCTGGTGGCGGCCCTCTGGCGGCTGGCGCTCATCCCGCGGCAGGTCCGCGCCATCGGCTATGCGGAGCGGGACGATGACCTCCTGATCCGGACCGGCATCTTCTTCCAGCGCACCATGGCCGTCCCCTACGGCCGGATGCAGTACGTGGACATCGGAGTGGGCCCGGTGGAGCGCGCCCTCGGGCTGTGCACGCTTAAGCTGCACACCGCAGCGCCGGGCACCAACGCCCGGATCCCCGGCCTGCCCGCCGCCGAAGGCGCCCGGCTCCGCGAACAGCTGGCGGCGCGCGGGGAAGCCAGGCTGGCAGGACTGTGACGGCAGAGGGACCCCCGCAGTGGCCCGGCGCCCCGGCCACTGCGCCCGGCAACGGCGCCCTTGAACCGCTGCCGGACACCGCGCCCGACGGCGAATGGCTGCGCGTGCACCCGGCGTCGCCGTTTGTCCGCGGCTGGGTTGCCCTGGCCGCCATCGGCTTCGTCCTCGGCCGTGACGTCTTTGAACGCGCGCTGCAGGGCCGGCCCGTTGTTGACGGGGACTTCGCCGGCCGTGCCCCCTTGCTGCTGGTGGGCGGCGGCGCAGTACTGCTGGCCTCGGTGCTGGGGTTCGTCCTCACCTGGTACTTCACCAAGTACCAGGTGTCGGGCGGCTACGTGCGGGTGAATACCGGCTTCCTGTTCCGGCAGCAGCGCCAGGCAAGGCTGGACCGGGTCCAGGCAATCGACATCGTGCAGCCGCTGCTGGCCAGGATCTTCGGCCTGGCAGAGCTCAAGTTCGAGGTGGCGGACGCCGGAGAGTCAGCGGTGCGGCTCGCCTACCTGAAGATCGACGACGCCCGGCAGCTCCGTGCCACCATCCTGGCCCGGGCCGCCGGTGTCACCACAGGCCCGGACCGCCCCGGTGAGCCCGCACCCGAGGCGCCGGAATATCAGGTACTTGCGGTGCCGCCGTCGCGCCTTGTCGGTTCCCTGCTGCTCAGCGAGCAAAGCTTCTTCGTGGTGCTTGGCGGCATTGTTTCCGTGGTGCTCGCGGCCATCACCGAACACCAGGGGTTCTACTTTTACCTGATTCCGGCCGCCGTGGGCCTCGCGGCAAGCTACTGGGGACTGTTCAACAAGGGCTACAACTTCAGCGCCGCGATCTCGCCGGACGGCATCCGCCTGCGCTACGGCCTGCTGGACACCCAGGCGCAGACATTGCCGCCGGGACGCATCCAGGCGTTGAAAATCACCCAGCCGCCGTTGTGGCGGCCACTCGGCTGGTACCGGATGCAGGTCAACGTGGCCGGTTACGGCATTGTGGAGAGCGCCGGCGAGGGCTCGGCCCGGACCACGTTGCTGCCCGTGGGCAGGCTGGGGGACGTGATGGCCATGCTGGCGCTGGTGCTGCCGGACCCCGGCACCGCGGACCCCGCTGCAGTTTTCGGTGCGGGCCTCACCGGCCTGGATTCAAACGGCGGCTTCGTCACCAGTCCGCGCAAAGCACGCTGGCTTGCCCCCTTGGGCTGGCGGCGGAACGGGTTCACGGCCACGGACACCGCCCTGCTCCTCCGCTCCGGCCGCTGGTGGCGCCAGCTGGTGGTGGTTCCGCATCAGCGCACCCAGTCCATGGCCCTGCACCAGGGTCCGCTGGCGCGCCGGTTCGGCGTGGCAGACCTGGTACTGCACACCACGCCAGGGCCGGTTGCGCCCCGGCTCACCCAGGCCGGTACTGCCCAGGCGCTGGCACTGTTCGACGAACAGTCCGCACGCGCCCGGCTGGCCAGGAAGCGGCAGACTACGGAACAGTGGCTCCGGCAGGTAGTCCCGGATGCCCCGGCGGGGGAGCCCGGGCCGCCGGTGGAGCCGGCCGAAACCAGGACGCCCCAACAACAGGAAGGCGGGCAGCATGGCTAAGCCCGGACGCCTCGGCGTCGGAATCATTGGTGCCGGCAAAGTGGGGGCGGTGCTCGGTGCCGCCCTGCGCGCTGCCGAACACGCCGTCGTCGGGGTCTCAGCTGTATCCGAGGCGAGCCGCGAGCGGGCCGAGGCGCTGCTTCCCGGCGTGCCTGTCCTGGAGGTCCAGGAAATTGTGGAGCGCGCGGAACTGGTGCTCCTGGCCGTGCCGGACGACGCCCTGCCGGGTCTGGTGGAAGGGCTGGCAAAGCTCGGCGCCTGGCAGCCGGGCCAGCTGGTTGCCCACACGTCGGGCCGGTTCGGCGTGGGGGTCCTGCACCCGGTGCGCGCTGCCGGCGCTGTCCCGCTCGCCCTGCACCCGGCCATGACGTTCACAGGGATGAGCCTGGACCTAACCCGGCTGCTGGACTGCACGTTCGGCGTGACGGCAGATGCCGCCATGCTCCCCATCGCCCAGGCGCTGGTGGTGGAGATGGGCGCGGAACCGGTGGCCATCGCCGAGGCGGACCGGACGCTGTACCACGCAGCCCTGGCGCACGGTTCCAACCACCTTGTGACCCTCGTTGCCCAGGCATCAGAGCTGCTGCGGGACGTGGGCGTGGAGCTGCCGGAACGGATGCTCGGCCCGCTGCTGCGGGCAACACTGGAGAACGCCCTGGCGTCGGGCGAATCCGCCCTGACCGGGCCGGTGGCCCGCGGCGACGTGGGAACCGTCGCCGCGCACGCTGCAGCGCTGCGGGAGTTCGACGACGGCGGCCACGGCGATGTGCTCGAGGCCTACCTTGCGATGGCGCGGGCCACGGCCCTGCGCGCCGAAGGGCGGGGGCTGCTGAAAGCCGACCAGCTGGAGGGCCTGCGCCAGGCCCTTGAACCGAAGGAGGACTGAAGATGCCCATTAAGCTCGTCACCACGGTGGCTGGCCTGCATGCTGAGGGTGCCCGGCTCCTGGCCTCCAAACAGGGAACCTCGCAGGGGCTGGTCCCCACGATGGGTGCGCTGCACCAGGGCCATGCCGCCCTGGCGCGTACCGCCGTCGAACAGAATGACGTGGTGGTGGCCACCATCTTCGTCAACCCGCTGCAGTTCGGGGACGCCGCGGACCTGGACCGCTACCCCCGCACCTTGGACGCCGACCTTGCGCTGCTGGAAGCCGAGGGCGTGGACCTGGTTTTTGCGCCGTCGGTGGATGAGGTCTACCCTGGCGGCGAGCCGCTGGTGCGCGTCACCTCCGGCCGGCTCGGGGAGAAATGGGAGGGCGCATCCCGGCCGGGGCATTTCGACGGCGCCCTGACCGTGGTGGCCAAGCTGCTTCACTACGGGATGCCTGCCGCAGGGCTCCCTGACCCCGGTGCGACTGGTGCCGGCCTCCCTGCCTACCGTGCCTACTTCGGCCAGAAGGATGCCCAACAGCTGGCGCTGGTCAGGCGCATGGTGGCTGACCTTGATTTCCCGGTGGAGATTGTGGGGGTGCCCACGGTGCGCGCCGTTGACGGACTGGCGCTGTCCAGCCGCAACCGCTTCCTGTCCGATGAAGAACGGGAGGCGGCGCTGGTGCTTTCCAGGGCTCTTCGCCTGCTTGAGGAACGGGCCCATGCCCGGCAGCCGCTGGACCTGGAGTCCGCGCAGGCGATGGTGGAGTCGCAGCCGCTGGTGGCTTTGGACTACTTCGACGTGGTTGACCCTGGCACCCTGGAGCCGCTGGCCGAGAACTGCCGGGAGACCCCGTTCCGGGGGGAGGCCTTGGCGCTCATCGCGGCCAGGGTGGGGCCGGTCCGGCTGATCGACAACGCGCCGCTAAGTTCCTGACCGGGTGCTGCGGCCGGCGCCCGCTGCCCTCGCCGGTGTTGAGGCGGCATTAATGGGGGGTGTTGATAGGGGAGCGGAGGCCTGTTGGGCCGGCAACTGATCCGATATGCTCAAATTGTTGCCCCGGACCCTGGCACCGGCCCATCACGGCTATCCAGGAGGACCAGATAAAGTGGGCAAAAGTCTCTCTACCCCTATCCGCGGGCCCGTGGACCGGACCCGGTATCCCACGGCACCTGACGCAAGTCCCATTGCAGAGCAGTCGCTGGACATCATCTCGTCCATCCTCGAGGACCCGTCGCCCGGGCTGGTGGAAATAAAGCTCCGGCTCCGTCAATGCGTGGCCGCTTATCCGCGGCACCCGGAGCTGGCGCTGCTCGCTCATCTGCTGGAGACATCCAGCCTGGTGAATCCGAAGGGCGGCGAAACGCTGCCGTGATTTCGCGGGTGAACTGACCGCCAACGGTGGGTATCCTTAGGTGACTACACCGCCGTTCCGGTCCAGCCAGCAGCCAACTCGGCGACAGCGGAATGAATCAGGAAACAGGGGCTCACCATGGACATTGCACCCGGGCTGGCGGGTGAAGAGGACCTGTGTGGCCCCTACCTGGAGAAACTGCCCGTCACCGGCGCCGCCGTATCCCTTTTCGGCGGCGCGACAGCTGAATCCCTGATCTGTGCCAGTGACGCTTTGGCTGCGCGGCTTGATGAACTTCAGTTCAGCCTGGGCGAGGGCCCCCGCTGGCGTGCGGTCCGGACCCGGTTGCCTGTGCTGGTTCCTGACGCGCAGGGTGTTCCGCACCCGGAGTGGCCAATGTTCCACAGGGCGATTAACGGGACGGAAGCGGCGGCCCTCTTTGTCTTCCCGCTGACTATCGGCGCTGCGGACCTCGGCGTCGTGGAGCTTTATCACTGCGCGCGGGGAACGCTTAACAGATCCCACCAGGCAACGGCAGCCACACTTGCCGGCCAGACGTCCTGGTACCTTCTGCGGAAGATCCTGACGATCAGCTCGCCGGACACGGACCCCGCCCTCGATCCGGCCCTTATGTCGCGCCGTGAAATCCACCAGGCAACGGGCATGGTCCTTGCCCAGTCCGGCGCAACCGCGACGGATTCATTGCTGTTGCTGCGCGCCTACGCCTTTGCGCATGAGCTCACGCTGAGGGAGACGGCCCAGGCAGTACTCGAAGGCCGCCTGAGGTTCGAGCCTGGCCATGGCGGCGGCCCGGTTGCGCGGCCTCTGCAGTAAAATAGCGCCATGGCAACGACAACCCGCGCGGAGCGCGTTAGTGGGGCGTTCGTGAAGCTCGCGGACACTCTGGTTGCGGACTACGACGTCCTCGACATGCTCCACACCCTGGTTGAGGAATCCGTGGGGCTCCTCGACGTCGCGGCGGCGGGCCTGGTTTTGGCTGATCCCAGCGGAGAGCTCCAGGTCCTGGCTTCCACCAGCGAGGAAAGCCAACTGGTGGAAGTGCTCCAGCTGCGGGCCGGGGAAGGCCCGTGCGTCGAATGCTATGCGACCGGAAACCCGGTAACAGTTGAGGACATTCAGGTCCTTGACCGGTGGCCGCAGTTCAAAGCGGCGGCGCTGTCCCAAGGCTTTCGTTCCGTGCACGCCGTTCCCATGCGCATTCACGGGCGAACCATCGGCGCCATGGGGCTCTTCGGCTCTGCGCCCGGTTCCCTGACTGCGGAGGATTCCGCCATTGGCCAGGCGCTGGCCGACGTCGCCACCATCAGCCTCTTGCAGGAACGCACCATCAGGGAAGCGGTCCTGGTGAACGAGCAGCTGCAGCGGGCCCTGAACAGCCGCGTGCTGATTGAGCAGGCCAAGGGAGTCATCGCGCACACGGCCGGGGTGGACATGAAAGAGGCCTTCAGGCTGCTCCGGAACCACGCCCGTGCACACAATGAAGGACTCCACGAGGCCGCAGGCCGGATTGTGGACCGCAGCCTCACGCTTTAGCCGGGGCCGGCCCTGATCGTGCCTGCCCCCCGGAATCGTGGCTGAATTTCAGAGTGGCAGGTGGCCGCGGTGCATGAGCTGTTCCAGCAGTGCCTGCTCCGGCTCGCCTGGATGCCGTGCTACGCAGCGGCGGAGCCGGGCCCGTGCCAGCTCCTCGCCGGGTGACTTGCCGCAGAGCACTTCGTCGATGACTTCCTGGGCCTGCCACCGGAGGGACTCGATGGCAAACTGCCGGATCTCGGCCGGCGTATCACTGGCCATCCATGGCTCCGGATCCGAGGGCACGGCTGGGAACATCCGCTCTGCTGACATAGGGGCCTCCTTGCACCAATCCGAGGGGGCCGGTCAGGGCCTCCGCGGCGTCAAAAGCATGTTGGAAAAACATTACAACGGGAAAGACCGGTCTGTCTCCCCTCCGGAGTAGACTTAGGGTCCTATGAGTCCAGAGGCAGAAGTCCCTCCGTCCCCGGTGTCAGCACCGGTGGTGTCACCTGAGGGCCATGCACATTCCGTGGACCGGATCATGGCCGTGGCCTATGAGCTTTTTTCCCAGCGGGGCGTGCGGGATGTTGGCGTCAATGAGCTGATTGAACGGTCCGGGGTTGCCAAGGCGACCTTCTACCGGCACTTCCCCTCCAAGGACTCGCTGGTCCTGGCCTTCCTGGAACAGCGGGACAGGCAATGGACAGTGGGCGCCATCGTGTCGGAGGCCCGCCGCCGGGGAAGCACGCCAGCCGATCAGCTGCTGGCCATCTTCGATGTGTTTGGCGACTGGTTCCTCCGGGAGGACTTTGAAGCCTGCTCCTTCATCAACATCCTGCTCGAGATGGGCCCGGCCCATCCGCTGGGGCAGGCAAGCATCGACTACCTGGCGAAGATCCGCGGGCACGTGCAGGCCCTGGCCGAAGAGGCGGGGCTCCAGCGGCCGGAGGAGTTTGCCCGGTCCTGGCACATCCTCATGAAGGGCTCGATCATCTCGGCCACCGAGGGCGACATGCAGGCCGCCAAACGCGCACAGCAGATGGCGGGCTGGCTGATCCAGCACCACCGGGGCTAGAAGCCGCGCTCGGGCTTCCGGGGAGCGGAAGTGCTGGACCGCACCACCAGTTTGGTCTGCATCAGCTCATCGGCCGGCCCTGCGGCCTCCGCGTCATCCTGCACCAATGCCAGCAGGCGCTCCACCGCCCGCATTCCCTGGTCCCGGGGAAACTGGTCGATGGTGGTCAGGCCCAGGATTTCGCCCATCTCGTGGCCGTCCACACCAATGACGGAAAGATCGTCGGGGATCCGGAGCCCGAGGTCGCGGGCGGCCAGCATCGCGCCGAAGGCCATTTCGTCGGAGGCGCAGAAGATCGCGGTAGGCCGTTCACCGGCATCCGCCAGCAGATGCTTTGTCTGGCTGTACGCATCGTTCGCCGAGTAATCGGAGATCAGGGACCACGCCTCGCGAACCGGCAGGCCGGCTGCCTCCATTGCGTGTTCGTAGCCGGCGTGCCGTCCGCTGGAGATCTCGAAGTGCCGCCCATACTCATGCTCGCCGCCGAGGTGGGCCACCCGGGTGTGTCCCAGGCTGATCAGGTGGTTGGTTGCGCGGCGGCCCACCTCCACATCGTCGATCCGGAGGGTGGGAATCTCCGGGAGCGGGCCACCCACGCCCACCACCGGGATTCCGGCAGCGAGGATCTGTTCGGTCTCGTGGGCGTTGAGCTGCAGCGAGACTGCCAAGACGCCGTCAAGCCGTTTGCGCAGCAGGAAATCCCCCAGCACCGATTCCCGGTACCGGTCGCCCTGGAAGTCGTAGAGGGTGAGGTCGTAACCGGCATCCATCAGGGCGGAATTGGCGCCTTCCAACAGCGTGGCGAAGTACCACCGGTTGACGAAGGGCAGCACCACTCCAATGTTGTGGCTGCGACCGCTCGCCAGGCTCGAGGCATGGTAGGACATAACGAAGCCAAGCTCACTGGCTGCCTCGGTCACGGCCTGCCTGGCCCGGCTGGAAACACTGCCCTTGCCGCTCAACGCACGCGACGCCGTCGCCTGCGAAACCCCCGCCAGACGCGCTACGTCCCTGATTCCTGCCACTGACCCTCTGCTGTTCCGCTTGGCGCCATGCGCAGCCAGATGCACTGCGCAGGACCCAGCTTACGCTGGTCAGCAGCGTCCCCATCCGTGCTAAGGAGGATCTCCAGGCGGGGCAGCTCAACCGGCTCTTCGCCCATGTTCATCATCACCAGGACGCCATTGTTGGCAAACGAGATGCAGCCAGGCGAAGTGAAACCGTCAAGCCAGGCCAAAGATCCGGCACCCAGCTTGAGGGCACGGCGAAGCCCCAGTGCGCGGGTGTACAGCGACAGCGCGGAGGAAGCGTCCTGCCGCTGCACATCCCTGGACAGCGCTGCCCAGGCCCGGGGTTGCGGCAGCCACGACTCGCCCGTGCTGTTGAAGCCGAAAGCCGGCGCGGCCGCCTCCCATGGCAGGGGTACCCGGCAGCCGTCGCGGCCGATGCGTTCCCCCGCGGTCCGCCGAAATGAAGGGTCCTGGCGGAAAGTGTGGTCCATAGTGGTGTGGTCCGGCAGGCCCAGTTCCTCACCCTGGTAAAGGTACACGCCGCCAGGCAGCGCGAGCATGAGCATCGAGGCCGCCACCGCACGGCGCAGCCCAAGCTCAGCGTCGGGCTGGACGTCTTCCGCGCCCAGGCCGTCACCGGGGCGGGCCGGCGGGTCGATGATGCCGAAGCGCGTGGCATGCCGGACGACGTCATGGTTTGAAAGCACCCATGTGGTGGGCGCACCCACGGAATCGAACATCCGCAGTGAGCTTTCAATCACTGCACGCAACCTGGCGGGATCCCACGGGGTGCCCAGGTACGCGAAGTTGAAGGCCTGGTGCATCTGGTCCGGCAGGACCCAGTTGGTCAGCCGGGACAGGGGATCAATGCTTGCCTCGGCACAGAGGATGCGCTCGCCGTCGAACTCGGCAAGGACCTCGCGCCACCGGCGGTAGATGTCGTGGATTTCCGGCTGGCCGAACATCGGCGCCAGATGGCCCGGGAAGTCATCGGTGCTGACGCCGTCGGGCCGCCCATGCCAGTCCGGCAGGCCCTCAGCCTTGACCAGGGCGTGGGCCACGTCCACCCGGAAACCGGCGACGCCGCGGCTGAGCCAGAAGCGCAGGATGCGCTCAAATTCGGCATGTACCGCCGGGTTGTCCCAGTTGAAGTCCGGCTGGGAGGAATCGAAGAGGTGCACGTACCACTGTCCCGGCTCGCCGGACGGCTCCGTGACGCGGGTCCAGGCCGGTCCGCCGAAGTGGGACTGCCAGTTGTTGGGCGGCAGTTCACCGGCATTCCCGAGCCCGTCCCGGAAGATGAACATGTCACGTTCGGGGCTTCCCGGGCCGGCCTGTAGCGCTGCCCGGAAGAGCGTGTGGTCCGAGGAGCAGTGGTTCGGGACGAGGTCGATGATGACCCGGATACCCAGGGAATCTGCCCGGGCAACAAGGGCGTCAAAATCGTCGAGGGTGCCGAACACGGGGTCGACGTCGCAGTAATCGGCAACGTCGTACCCGCCGTCGCGCTGCGGCGAGACATAGAAGGGCGACAGCCAGACGGCGTCGACGTCGAGCTCAGCCAACTGGTGAAGCTCGGCTGTGATGCCCGGAAGATCGCCTTGCCCATCGCCGTTCAGGTCCCGGAACGAGCGCGGATAGATCTGGTAAATCACCGAGGACCGCCACCACTCCGAGCCTTCGTCTGCCGGGTGGACGGGCACCAGGCGGGCGGCGGAGACGTCAGGCTCTGCAGGGGAAAGTGTGTTCGTCATCGTGACATCGTAGCCGCAGTTGCGCCAAAAATGGAAAGGCTTCCAAGAAGTTGATACCGACGCTTTCCGCAACAAGGGCGGGTCTTTTGCTGCCTACCGTGTGAATGGCGGTGCATGTGACGCCATTTTCCTAAGGGCTGGACAATCAAAAATGGAAGCGCTTACAGTTGGGTGACGCAAATCACCAGCCGGCTCCCTTCCGCGGAGAAACGGCACGCTTTCAAAGGAGAAACATGAGTAGGATTCAGGGTGCTCTCGCAGTTACCGCTACCGCGGTGCTGCTGCTTACGGGGTGCGGAAACGGTGCCGAACCAAAGCAGGCAGCCTCGTCAGCACCGGCCGCGGCGGGGTCCACCGCCGCCCCCGAGCGGGCGGATGCCGACCTGGTGATCTGGACGGACAACCTGAAGGCCGATTCGATCCGCGCATTCGCCGAGGATTTTGCGGCTGACAACGGCATCAGCGTGGCCGTCCAGGTCATCTCGGGCGAGTTCCAGACCGCCCTTGTGACGGCAAATGCTGCAGGCAATGGCCCCGATGTTTTCACCGGAGCACACGACATGATCGGCAATCTCGTCCAGAACGGCTCCATTGATCCGCTGCAGATTGCCCCGGACCAGCTCAAGGGCTACGCCGGGACGGCAGTGAAGGCTGTGACCTATAACGAGTCGGTGTACGCACTGCCGTATGGAATCGAAACCCTCGGCCTGTTCCGCAACACAGACGTCGTCCCTGAGGCGCCGCTGACCTTGGAGGATGCCTTCGCCAAGGGACAGGAGGCTGTGGCCGCCAAGAAGGCGGAAGTTCCTTTCAGCCTGCCGCAAGGGAACAGCGGCGACGCCTACCACATGCAGCCGCTGTACACATCCATGGGCGGTTACCTCTTCGGTTCGACACCACAGGGTGACCCCGATCCCGCGGACCTGGGCGTGGGCGCCGAAGGCTCGGTCGCTGCAGCCAAGAAGATTCACGCCCTTGGGGAAGCGGGCAGCGGCATCCTGAAACGCTCCATCAGCGTTGACAATTCGATCTCTTTGTTCGCTGACCGCAAGGCGCCGTACCTTGTTGCCGGTCCTTGGGCCCTGAACCAGGTTGAAAAGGCGGGAATCCCCTTCGAGGTGACACCCATTCCCGGTTTCGAGGGACAGGCCGCTGCCCAGCCCTTCGCCGGCGTTCAGGGCTTCTACGTTGCTTCGAAAGGAAAGAACGAAGCCTTCGCCCATGAGTTCGTGGAGAACGCGATGAACACCGAAGAGGGCATGACGCAGATGTTCGAAGGCGCAAAGCTACCGCCGACCATGACCACGGTCCGGGACAAGATCGCAGGCCAAAACCCCGCCATAGAGACGTTTGCCTCCGCAGCGGAGTCCGCCCGGCCCATGCCGGCCATTCCTGAAATGGCTGCCGTCTTCGCCCCCCTCGGCCAGGCTTTTGCGGCCCTCGTGGGCGGCGCTGACCCGGAAAGCACGATGCGCTCCGTGCGGGAAACCATCGCTGCTGCAATCGGCAAGTAGCAAACCGGCCCAGGGGCCGTTGCATAAGTCTTCGGCCCCCTGGGCCCTGCTGCCCGGATTGACCTCCAGGAGAACCCCCATGATCAAAACACTCACGCGCCTGCAGCATCCCTCGTCGGCTGCCGCAAACGATCCCGGCACCCGTCGTGACATCACGACCAAACCGGTGTCCCTCTTTGCCAAAATCCTTGCACTGGGTACCGTGGCCGGTTCAGCCGCGGCACTTACCCCGGCCCTTATCGCCACGGGAAGGTGGGGTTTCCTCGCGGCAGTCTGGGGCATCGCCGGCATCCTGCTGCTGACATACATCACCGGCCGCGGTGTGCCTGCCAAGTACCTTGTGCCCGGCACCCTCCTGCTGGTGGTCTTCCTGGTGTACCCCATCGTGATGACGTTCCAGATGTCTACAACCAACTTCGGTGACGGAACCAGGACGTCAAAGGAAGAAACCGTCTCGCAAATAATCGGTTCTTCCGTCGTCCAGAGCCCTGACTCGCCGCGCTACAACCTCTCCGTGGCAACTGAAGGGAATCCCGCCACCGGACCGTTCGCTTTTCTGCTCGTGGAGCCCAAAAGCGGATCAGTCTTCCTTGGCACCCCCGGGGATGGGCTGCAGGAGCTTGAACCGGCTGACGTTACCGTCAGCGGCGGGTTCGTCACCAAAGCCGAGGGCTACCAGCTCCTGACGCCCCAACAGGTCAACACCGCCAGCGACGCGCTGAAGGATCTTGCTGTGCCGACGGACCGTGGCGCCATCCGGCAACTTGGCATCCGGCAGGCGTTCGAGGGCGCCTCACCGCTCAAATACGACGAAGCCCGCGACGTCATCTCAAACACAGTGACCGGCGTGGACTACGCACCTGTGCTGCAGGGCGACAAGGAGTACTTCGTCGACGCAGAGGGGAAGCGGCTGTCCGACCAGTCCTGGCTGGCAGATGTGGGGTTTGCCAACTATCAGCGCATCTTCACGGACACGAGAATCAGCGCCGATTTCCTGCAGATATTTGCATGGACCTTCATCTTCGCAACAGTTTCGGTAGCGGGAACGTTCCTGCTTGGGCTGGGCCTCGCTACCGCACTCAACGATCCGCGGATCAAGGGCCAGCGCTTCTACCGGGCCATCCTCATCCTTCCCTATGCCATCCCGGGATTTATCGCCCTGCTGGTCTGGTCCAGCTTCTGGAACAAAGACTTTGGCCTGATCAACAACGCCTTGGGCCTGGACCTGAACTGGCTCGGCGACCCCTTCCTGGCTAAGGCAGCCATCCTGCTGACCAATTTCTGGATGGGATTCCCCTACATGTTCCTGGTGTGCACCGGAGCCCTCCAGGCCATCCCCGCAGACCTGAAGGAAGCATCGCGCATCGACGGCGCCAGCGGATTCCTGGGCTTCCGGAAAATCACGTTCCCGCTGCTCCTGGTCACTGTCGCCCCCTTGCTGGTATCGACCTTCGCCTTCAATTTCAACAACTTCAACGCCATCTACCTGCTGACGGAAGGCGGGCCCTTCGATCCCGCCAACCCGACGGCGGGAGCAACTGACATCCTGATCAGCTACACCTACCGCCTGGCCTTCGGAGGGCAGGGCGCACAGCTTGGTTTTGCTGCAACCGTGTCAGTGCTGCTGTTCGTCATCACCGGCATCATCGCCGCAATTCAGTTCCGTTTCACGCGCACCCTGGAAGAGGTGAACTGATGTCGTCTGCCCAGACACGTCTTGCTGAGGTACCCCTGCAGGAACCGGAAAAGATCCCGGAGTCCCGACGCAGGCACCAGCGAAACCGATGGTTCACAGAAGTCGGATGGCGTCACCTTGTGGCAATCGCCGCGGTGTCAGTAGCCCTGTTCCCCGTGCTGTTCATTGTCTCGGCGGCACTGAACCCGCTGGGCACGGTGGCGTCCACCAGCCTGATTCCCCGTGAAGTGAGCTTCGTGCATTTCGAAGCGCTCTTCACCGACCCCAACCGGCCCTACCTCCGCTGGTTTGCCAACACGCTGATCATCAGTACTGCCGTCACCCTTGGCCAGATTCTGTGCAGCGCCCTGGCAGCATACGCCTTTTCGCGCTTCCGCTTCAGCGGCCGGCGAATAGGCTTGCTCAGCCTCCTCCTCATCCAGATGTTCCCCCAGTTCCTCGCCGTAGTGGCGCTGTACCTCATGTTCACTGCCATCGGCGAGATAATTCCCCAGTTGGGCCTCAACACGCTCCTGGGCTACGGACTCCTGCTCATGGGTGGCGCGCTCTCGCAGGTGTGGCTCATCAAGGGATTCTTCGACTCGGTGCCGAAGGAGCTGGACGAGGCAGCAATCATGGATGGAGCCGGCCACGCCACCGTGTTCTTCCGCGTCATCTTCCCCCTGATAACCCCGATCCTGGCAGTCACCGGCCTGCTGTCCTTCATCGGCGTGCTGGGCGAATTTGTCTTGGCATCGATCTTCCTCACCGATAACGACGTCAAGACCCTGGCTGTCGGACTGTACGCCACCATCGACGCTGACCGGTCCGGGAACCTCGGCGTGTTCGCCGCCGGAGCCCTCCTCACCAGCCTGCCCGTGGTCCTGCTTTTCCAGTTCCTGCAAAAGTTCATCACCGGAGGACTCACCGCCGGGGCGGTCAAGGGATGAGCGCCATGCAGCTGTGGGACCAGCCGCATCATGACGGTTCCGCAATGTACGTTTCCAACCCCACTCCTGAACTGGGGGACGCAGTCACGGTGTTCCTTCGGGTTCCCCGCGCCAGCGGCGTAACGAAGGCACTGCTGCGCGTATGCATCGATGGCGAACAGGCGCTGCTTGAGACGAGCATCGATCGTCAAAACGCGGACGAGTTCTGGCTGAAGGCTGGTTTCCTTCTGGAGAACCCGGTGGTGAACTACCGCTGGCTGCTGGACGGATCCCCGAGCGGGTACCAGTGGTTCAACGGGACCGGCCTGCACACCCGCGACGTGACGGACGCCTGCGACTTCCGCATCACTGCCTACTCCCCGCCTCCCGCCTGGGCAAACAGTGCCGTCCTCTACCAGATTTTCCCGGACCGGTTTGCAAAATCAGTGGACCGGCCGGCACCGGACTGGGCCATCCCCGAGGACTGGGAAAACAAGGTGATCGGGCGGGGACCCGAAACTCCGTATCAATACTTCGGCGGAGACCTCGACGGAATCACCACCCGCCTGGAACACATTGCCTCCTTGGGGGCCGACACCGTGTATCTGACACCGATATTTCCCGCCCGTTCAAACCACCGGTACGACGCATCCAGTTTCGACCAGGTGGATCCGTTGCTTGGCGGAGATGCAGCTCTGCGCCGCCTCTCCGGGGCCTTGCATGACCGCGGCATGCGCCTGCTTGGCGACCTGACGACCAACCACTGCGGGGACGCCCACGAATGGTTCAGGACAGCGGTTGAGGATCCGCAAAGCGTCGAAGCGGGATTCTTCCTCTTCACCGACCACCCTGATGAGTACGTGTGCTGGTTCGGGCATAAATCGCTGCCGAAGTTCAACCACAGCGATCCGGAATTGCGCCGGCGCCTGTACGAGGGCAAGGATTCCGTGGTGGCCCGCTGGCTGGGACCGCACGGATTCGACGGCTGGCGCATCGACGTCGCCAACATGACGGGGCGGCACGGCACCACTGATCTCAACCACATGGTTTCCACAACGCTGCGCCGGACCATGGCTGAAGCGGATCCGGAGGCGCTGCTGCTGGCCGAACATAACCACGACGCATCGCAGGACCTGCAGGTGGATGGCTGGCATGGCGTGATGAATTACGCCGGTTTCACGCGCCCGGTATGGCAATGGCTGAAGCCGCCAGCCGCCGTACCGCTGGAGCCAGGGCCCTTCGTGTCCATCCCCCGGCTCTCCGGAAAAGACGTGGTTGGCTCAATGCGGGACTTCGCTGCGGCCGTACCCTGGCGCGCGGCCGCGCACGCCCTCAACCTTGTCGGGTCCCACGACACCTTCCGGGTAAGCACCCTGCTCGGGGACCCGCGGTTGGTCACGGTGGCATTTGGACTGTTGGCCACGATGCCAGGGATCCCCATGCTGTGGGCGGGTGATGAGATCGGACAGGAAGGCGTGAACGGTGAAGATGGCCGCCGCCCCTTCCCCTGGGACAAGCCGGATGAATGGGATCATGACAGGCTGGCCACCACCCGTGCTCTTTTCCAAACGCGGAACCAGTCGGAAGCCCTTCGACAGGGCGGACTGCGGTGGCTCGCAATTGGAGATGATGCTTTTGCCTTCCTTCGTGAATCAGCCAAAGAAACGGTGCTGATCCACGCCTCCCGGGCCGACCATGCCGCCATCAGGATTCCCGCCCAGGTCGTCGGAACCCGCCTTCGCGGCCTCGCAGGGACCCCGGACGTTCACGCAGAGGCAAGTGGAGTGGTCACCCTGCCCAGCGCAGGGCCGGCCTTTGCCATGTGGAGCTGTGATCCGTCCGCTTAAGGCCGCTGTGCTGCGGAGGAAATGCTCAGCTTGCTTATGACTTTTCCACTTCCTAGGCTGGAAACGTCAGGCAATAGCTTCCGGGGCGCGGTCCGGTGCCCGCAAGGCGCCGGACCCGCCTCAGTCGAGGAGGAACAATGTCAGAACAGAGCATCGCAGGCAAGAAGGTCGCATTCCTGTTGACGGACGGCGTCGAGCAGGTTGAACTCACCAGCCCGTGGCAGGCAGTCAAGGACGCCGGCGGCCAGCCCACGCTCGTGGCCCCGAAGAGCGGCAAGCTGCAGGGTTTCAAGGGCACGGAGAAGGGCGACACGTTCGACGTCGACCTCACCGTTGCCGAGGCCAACGCCGGTGACTTCGACGCGCTGGTCCTTCCCGGCGGCGTCGTCAACGCCGACCACCTCCGCGTGGACAAGGACGCCCAGGCGTTCACGCGCAGCTTCTTTGAACAGCACAAGCCGGTGGCATCCATTTGCCACGGGCCCTGGCTCCTCATTGAAGCCGGCGTGCTGCGCGGACGGAACGTCACCTCGTACCACACGCTCCAGACCGACCTGAAGAACGCGGGCGCCAACTGGACCGACGAGGAAGTGGTGGTGGACCAGGGCCTGGTGACCAGCCGCAAACCGGACGACCTGCCCGCCTTCAACGCCAAGCTGGTGGAGGAAATCGCGGAAGGCCGGCACGCCGGCCAGACCGCCTAGTTCCGCACCCAACCCCGGCAGTTCCCTCAGGCTTTAGAGAAAGTTCCGGTGTGGAGGAATTACTCCACCCGGTAGAGTGTTGGCACTTGCAGCGGCCATGTCCGCGCATCATCCATACACTCCCTGGGGGAACACCCATGTCTACCGAACTCTCTCCAAACGCCAAGGGCCAGTCCGTCCAGGCCGCAGGATCCAAGCCCGCCGCACCGGAGAAAATGTCCCGGGAGTCCGTGACCATCATCAGCACGCTGCTGGTGGCCACCTTCGTGGTGATCCTCAACGAAACCATCATGAACGTGGCCCTGCAGCGGCTCATGGTGGACCTCCGGGTGGATGCGCCCACAGTCCAGTGGCTCTCCACCGGCTTCATGCTCACCATGGCCGTTGTCATCCCCACCACCGGGTTCATCCTGCAAAGCCTCTCCACCCGCGCCGTCTTCATGCTCGCCATGGGGCTCTTTGCCGGCGGTACCGCGCTCGCCGCGGCGGCTCCCGGGTTTGAGCTCCTCCTGCTGGCGCGTATCGTCCAGGCGGGCGGCACGGCAATCATGCTGCCGCTGCTGATGACCACCATCCTCACCCTGGTCCCGCTCGCCAAGCGCGGGGCCGTCATGGGCAACGTCAGCATCGCCATTTCCGTGGCTCCGGCCATGGGCCCCACGGTGTCCGGCCTGATCCTGGAACACTTCACCTGGCGTTTTATGTTCGTGTTCGTCCTCCCGGTTGCCCTCGTCGCGCTGGCCATCGGTGCGAAGTACCTGACCAACGTGGGGGAGACGGAGAAGACCAGGCTCGACTTCCTCTCGGTCCTCCTTACCGTCCCCGCGTTCGGCGGGCTGGTCTACGGTCTCAGCCAGATCGGCGGCGGCCACGGCGGCCAGGCGGGACCGGGCGCGCCCGCCATCGCAGCGCTGGTGATCGGCGTCGCCAGCCTCGCCGTCTTCATCCTGCGCCAGGTGCGGCTGCAGAAGGCCGAAGCCCCGTTGCTTGACCTGCGCGCCTTCAACTTCCGCATGTTCACGGTGTCCGTCCTGCTGATGGTGGTGGCCATGATGGCGCTGTTCGGCGGCGTGATCTTGCTGCCGCTCTACCTGCAGGAAATCCGCGGCCTCGGCTCCCTTGAAACGGGACTCGCGCTGCTTCCCGGCGGCCTGGCGATGGGCTTGCTCGGCCCGGTCATCGGCCGGCTGTTCGACAAGGTAGGGCCCCTGCCGCTCACCGTCTCCGGATCCGTCCTGATGGTTGTGTCCCTCTGGCAGTTCTCAATGCTCGACGCCGGCACGTCCGTTGCGTGGATCGTCACCTTGCACGTGGGGCTGAGTTTCGGGCTGGCGCTGCTGTTCACTCCGGCGTTCACCACCGGTTTGAACCCGCTGCCGCCGCACCTCTACTCGCACGGGTCCGCGATCATGAGCACCACGCAGCAGGTTGCGGGCGCAGCCGGCACGGCCCTGCTGGTGTCGATCTTCGCGGTGGTTTCGGCAGCGTCCGGCCTCGTGGCGGGGATGAGCGCCGCGTTCCTTACGGCAACCGTCATAGCCTTTGCCGCCGTCGTGCTTTCCGCCATGATGCGCAAGACCGAAGGTGCCGGGCCGGGTCACGCGGCCCACTAACCGGCCCCCGGCCTGCCCAACTGAGTAGCGCCAAGTGTCGTTTTGACCGCTCAAAACGACACTTGGCGCTACCTACTTGGGCTAGCCGGCGAAAAAGTCCGCCAGCTCCTTGATGAGCCTGTCCGGGGCCTTGATGACGCCGTCGTGGCCCAGGCCCGGGAGGATCGTGTAGCTGGAGCCGGAGAGGACGTCGTGGATCTGGCCGCAGGCCACGCCGAAGTACGCCGGGCTCTTTTCGCCCACCACGATCAGGGTTTCCAGCGGCAGTTCCAGGAACGGCTCGGCCGGCATGTCCGCCGCGATGATGGCCTTGATTTCCCGGACGCCCGTGCGCATCAACTCGCGCTGCTGCTTTCCCTCGCTAGTGCCCGCCGTGAGCTTGTTGGCGAGGGTCAGCATCGAGAGCGGCATGCGGGACGAAAAGGAGCCGCCTGCTTCAAGTCCGCGCTTCAGGACGGCGAGGGCACGGTCATCGTCGCCGGCGGCAACTGCCCGCTCGTACTCCGCCGTCCAGTCGGCCTTGACGCTGTGGTTCACGGAGACTGCGGGATCGTACACGGCCAGCCGCTCCACCGGCAGGGTCCGCGCCGCGTGCAGGGCAACGGCCCCGCCGAAGCTGTGGCCGAACACGTCCGTGCTCGAGGTGTGCTTCATGACCGTGTCCAGGTCGCGGATGTCCACGTCCAGGGTGTAGTCCTCCGGCTGGGGGGATGACGAACCGCGGCCGCGGCGGTTGAACGTGTGGACCGGGCGGCCCAGCGCGGCGCTGAGCTTCTGCGCAAACTTCGTGTAGTCCGCGGCGGTCACCATGGAAGGCGGGACAATAACAACGCCCGAACCGGCGGAAGCGAGTTCCGTGCCTGTGGAGAAGAGCTCCAGCGTGCCGCCGTCGGGGGTCCTGATGTTCTCACGCGTCATGTTCCGAGCCTAGCTGAGCAACCTGAAGGCAACCATCACGCGCGCTGCACCCCCGGAGACATTTTGGCGGTGGCCGGGCTCGGGATGGTCAGCCCAGGCGTGCGATGAGCGCCGTGCTCTGTTCCCGGATGGCCGGCAGTTCTTCGGCGAGTCCGCAGAGGATGAGCCCGGCGTCAGCCGCCTGCAGCGGAGATTCCGATGTTGCCAGTCCGTCTGCCCGCAGGTTGACCAGGGATTCGACGAGGCGGAACGCCAGGTCGCCCGGGTTCCCCGAAGCTGCGGCGGGCGCCGCCGGGGACACGGCGGCGCCCAGTTCCCCGTACAGGTTCCGCAGTTCCTGCCGGTCCGCCAGGAACCGCGCGAACCGGCCGCCGCGGGCTTCGGGCAGGTGGTACAGGATTCCAAGGTTCCAGCGGGAGCTGCACAGTTGCGTGCCGTCATAAAGTGCGACGGCGTGAAGCCGGCCTCCCGGAGTCCCCTCGCCGTGGGGCAGGGCGGCCACCGCGCGGGCAAATGTCAGCCCGCCGAGCACGGTGCCCTCCAGCAGGTCCTCGAGGAGGTCGTCCTTGGTTTTGAAGTGGTGGTACAGCGAGGACTGCCTGATCCCCACGGCGTCGGCGATGGACCGGGTGGAGGTGTTGGCGAAGCCGTGGGTCGTGAAAAGCTCGGCCGCCGCATCCAGGATTTCCTCCCGGGCAGTCGCCCCGGGCCTGGAGGGCTGTTGGCTGCGGGGGCGTCCTGGTCCGGCTGAAGTCACCGCATCATTCTTGCACCCGGGCGGGCACGCCTTCGTCTCCGGGGCCGGGGTGAGGAGCCGGAAATGCCGTGGAAACAAGATGTCTTTGAGCCTTTTACAGAGGCGAAACTAGCTGGGGACATCGCGCTGGAAAACTATCAATTGACCGGTATTCCGCAGCTTTCGGCCGAGTGCTGCAGAACCGGCGGCCCCCCCGCCATTCCAGCCCCTGGAGAATCCGATGACCTCAACCATTGCTCCCGCCGTCCACGCGGACGACGCGGATCTGACGTCCCTTGGCTACGAACCCACCCTCCACCGGAAACTCGGCCGCTACGCTTCCTTTGCTGCAGGCTTTTCCTTCGTCTCGATCCTGACCACCATCTTCCAGCTGTTCGCCTTCGGCTACTCCTTCGCGGGGCCGGCCTTCTTCTGGACCTGGCCGGTGGTACTGGTGGGCCAGCTCCTCGTTGCCCTCAACTTCGCGGAACTCGCCGCCCGCTACCCGCTGTCCGGAGCTGTGTACCAGTGGGCCCGCCGCGTCGGGGGAGAGGGCGTGGGCTGGTTCGCCGGCTGGTTCATGGCCATTGCCCAGGTGGTCACAGCCGCAGCCGCCGCGATCGCCCTGCAGGTGGTGCTGCCCCAGCTCTGGGACGGCTTCCAGATAGTAGGCGGTGACCCCGCGCTCAACACCGTCAGCGGAGCCGCCAATGCAGTGATCCTCGGAGCAGTGCTCCTGGTGGCCACCACCATCATCAACTCGCTCGGCGTCAAGCTGATGGCCCATGTGAATTCGGTGGGTGTCACCTGCGAGATCGTCGGCGTCGTGGCCGTCATCCTCGCCCTGATCAGCGCAGCCCAGCGCGGACCGGATGTGGTTGCGGACACCACGGTGCTCCAGACGTCCGACCTCGGCGCCGTGGGAGCCTTCCTGGTCTCCGGACTGATGGCCGCCTACGTGATGGTGGGCTTCAACTCCGCCGGCGAACTCTCGGAAGAAACCAAGGACCCGCGCCGGACAGCTCCGCGCACCATTCTTTCCGCCCTGCTCATCTCGGGCATCGGCGGCGCCCTGATGATCATCACGGCCCTGATGGCCGCGCCAAGCCTCGACGACGGCCGCCTCGCCACCGAGGGCCTGCCCTACGTCCTCACCGCCGTCCTGGGCACGTTCTGGGGCAAGGTCCTGCTGGTGGACGTGGCCATCGCCATCTTCGTCTGCACCCTGGCCATCCAGACCGCCGGTTCCCGGCTGGTGTTCTCCATGGCCCGCGACGGCAAGCTGCCCGCGTCCGCCTTGCTGTCGACAGTCCACCCCACCCGGGGTACGCCCATGTGGCCGTCGATCGCCATCGGCGCGCTGGCCGTCGGCGTCCTTGCCATCAACGTTGGCAACGCCGCCCTGTTCACCACCCTCTGCAGCGTCTGCATCGTCATGGTCTACATCGCCTACCTCCTGGTCACCGTGCCGCAGCTCCTCAACAGGCTCCGCGGCGACTGGAACCGGGTGGGGCAGGCGCTGCCTGAAGGACTGTTCTCGCTGGGCCGCTGGGGGCTTCCGGTGAACATCCTCGCGGTCCTCTACGGGGCCGTCATGGTGGTCAACCTTGCCTGGCCGCGTCCGGAGGTCTACGACCCCTCCGGCGAAAACGGACTCCTCCTTTACTCGGCGCCGCTGATGGTCGCCGTCGTTCTGCTCCTGGGGATGTGGGTCCGACGCCGGAACCTGGCTTCGAAGGACTGAGAGGCCGGAGCTTCACCCCGGCTTGCGGAGCAACAGCTCCGGAAACAACCACGCGCAACGAACCGCGCTCCAGAACAACACGGGATAGACATGACACAAGTAACCGAAAGCCCGGCATCGGCCGGCACCGCCACCACGGCAGGTGCCCGCGCCCACGCCCGGGAGCAGCACGGCAGGACCGTTGACACGATGCGGTTTGTGCCCGCCGTCTCCGCCCCCGACCGTCTGACCGCCGGCCTCACCGGGGACGCCGCCGCCCAGCCCACCTGGGCCGAATCCCTCGCCTTCGGGCGCTACACCACCATGACCTTGGCCCGGGGCACCAGGATCAGGCTCACGGACACCTCCGGCGACGCCTGCGTGCACGCCCTCCTCTACCGCGCCGGAGCCCTGCACGAACGGCTCAACATCGCGGACACCGTCAAGGTGCCCTGGCAGGCCTACCCCTCAACAGGCCACCCGCTGCTTTCCGACGCCGGCCGCCTGATGGCCACGATCGTCGCCGATGCCTCCTCCCGCCACGATGCCTTGACGGGCGCCACCACCTTGGGGGGAAACACGACACGGTACGGTGCGGGCACCGCCCACAGTGCGTCCCCTGCCGCCCGCGAGCTGCTCACCCTTGGAGCGCTCAAGAGCGGCCTTGGCCCGCGTGATGTGGCGCCCTCGCTGACCCTTTTCAAGGGCATCACCGTGGACCCCGCCGGCAGCATCACCTTCACCGGGAGCGCCGGGCCGGGTGCCGCCGTCGAACTCCTGCTCCAGCTGGACACCGTGCTGGTACTGGCCAACACCGCCCACCCGCTGGACCCGCGCCCTGACTTCACCGGCGCTGCCGTGGACATCGTGGCCTGGTACGCGCCGCAGGACCTGGCGGCACTGGAATCCGGCGCACTCACCGGGCCGCTGGCTCCCGAACACCTGCAGGCCCTGCGCAACACCGAACACGATCTGACCGCGAGGAACTCCCGATGAACACCGCCACCTACGCCTCTCCCGCAGCAGGCGCCCGCGACATTGCCCTGGTTTCCGGCGACGTGGTCCTCGACGAGCTGGTCGAGGCGCGCGGCCCCTGGTCCGCCGTCGTTTCCGCCGGCGATGTGCTGACCATTGTGGACCTTGAAGGCAACCAGGCCGTGGACTGCCTCCTGTACGCAGCAGGCGACACCTCCGTGCGGTACTCCGCCGCCGTCACCATTGCGCATCAGCAGTCGATTGTCCTGACCACGGGTTCCGTCCTGAGGGCGGAAACAGGCGCGCCCCTGATGACAGTCGTTGCGGACGAGGTGGGCGTTCACGACACCATCGGCGGCGCCTGCTCCCAGGAGTCCAACACCCTCCGCTACGGCCAGCACACCCGTGAACAGCACGCGTGCGTGGAGAACTTCCTGATTGAGGGCTCACGCTGGGGCCTCGGGAAGCGGGACCTGGTGTCCAACATCAACTGGTTCATGAACGTGCCCGTGGACCCGGACGGTGCCCTGGGCATCGTTGACGGGCTGTCCGCGCCCGGAAAGCGCGTGGCACTGCGGGCCGAGGTGGATACCCTGGTACTGGTGTCCAACTGCCCGCAGGTCAACAACCCGTGCAACGGCTTCAACCCCACCCCCGTCCGCATGATCGTCACCCGGCCGGAGGCTGCACTGTGAACTCCTTCGACACGCTGAACACATTCGACACCCTCCTGGTCGCCAACCGCGGCGAGATCGCCTGCCGCATCATCGAATCTGCGCAGAAGCTGGGGCTCCGGACGGTCGCCGTATTCTCCGAAGCGGACCGGGGCGCCAAGCACGTCCGCCTGGCAGACGAAGCGGTGCTCCTGGGACCCGCTCCGGCCAAGGATTCCTACCTCCGCGTGGATGCGCTGCTGGAAGCGGCCAAGTCCACCGGTGCCGGAGCCATCCACCCCGGCTACGGCTTCCTCTCCGAGGACGCCGCCTTCGCAGAGGCAGTCGAGGCCGCGAGCCTGGTCTTTGTCGGACCCACACCCGAGCAGCTGCGCATCTTCGGCACCAAGCACACAGCACGCGACGCCGCCCGGGCAGCCGGGGTGCCGATGATCGCCGGTTCAGGGCTGCTTGGGGACGTCGACGACGCCGTTGCGGCCAGTACCGCGATCGGCTTCCCGCTGATGCTCAAGGCCACCGGCGGTGGCGGCGGGATCGGCATGACGGTCTGCCGCAACGAGGCCGAGCTCGTGGACAGCTTCCCTCGCGTGGCCCGCCTGGCCGGTGCCAGCTTCGGCACCGCAGGGGTTTTCGCCGAGCGGTACGTGGAGAACGCCCGGCACGTCGAGGTGCAGATCTTCGGCGACGGCAAGGGCCGGGTGGTCAGCCTTGGCGACCGCGACTGCTCCCTGCAGCGCCGCCATCAGAAGGTCCTCGAGGAGGCCCCCGCGCCGGACCTCCCGGCGGAACTGCGGGAAGAACTCCACCGCAGCTCCCGCGCCCTCTGCGCCTCCCTCAACTACCGCTCGGCCGGCACCGTGGAATTCGTCTACGATTCGGCCCGCCGCGAGGCGTCATTCCTCGAGGTCAACGCCCGGCTGCAGGTGGAGCACCCGGTCACCGAGGCCGTCACCGGTGTGGACCTGGTGGAGTGGATGCTCCGCCTGGCCCAGGGCGGCGGCGAGGCGGAAACCGTCCTCGCCGACGTCCCGGACAGCCTGCCCGTAACAGGCCACGCGGTGGAAGCCCGTGTTTACGCCGAGGACCCCGCCCGCGGCTTCCAGCCCAGCGCCGGCACCGTGACCAACGCCGCCTACCCCGCCACGGAGATCGTCCGGGTGGACGCCTGGGCCGAAACCGGAACTGAAGTCTCCACCAACTACGATCCGCTCCTGGGCAAGATCATCACCTCGGGCGCGAACCGCACCGAAGCCTTCGACAGGCTGGCCGCCGCGCTCGCCGGCACCCGGATCGACGGCATCGAGACCAACCTCGGGATGCTCCGCGCCGCCACCAGCCTGGACGTGGTCCGCAGCGTCCAGCACTCCACCAGCACCCTGGACAACGTGGGCGACCCTGAACCGCGCATAACCGTGGGCCGCCCCGGCCTGCAGACCAGCGTGCAGGACTGGCCCGGCCGCACCGGACTGTGGCAAATCGGCGTTCCGCCGAGCGGGCCCATGGACGATCTGTCCTTCCGGCTCGGCAACACCGCCCTGGGCAACCCGGAAGGTGCTCCCGGCCTGGAATTCACCATGACCGGCCCCAGCCTGGCCTTCACGCACGCCACCACTGTCTGCGTCACCGGCGCGGAGGTAACGGTGACGGTGGACGGGGCAGAGGTGCCGGCCTGGGCGCCCGTGACGGTTCCGGCCGGAGGAACGCTCGACGTCGGCACGGCCGGCGGCAACGGCCTGCGCGGCTACATCCTGTTCCAGGGCGGGCTGGACATTCCGCAGTACCTGGGCAGCGCCTCCACCTTCACGCTGGGCCAGTTCGGCGGGCACGCCGGACGGGTCCTGCGCGCCGGTGACGTGCTCCGCGCCCTTGCCCCCGCCGCAGGCACTGCAGGTAAGGAAGTTTCCTCGGCGGCAGTCCCGCTGGATAGCCGCCCGGCACTCACTTCCACCTGGGAGCTCGCCGTGACGGAGGGTCCGCACGGTGCCCCGGAGTTCTTCCAGCGCGAAGACATCGAAGAGCTGTATGCCTCCGAGTACGAGGTCCACTTCAACTCCGCCCGCACCGGCGTCCGCCTGACCGGCCCCAAGCCGCGCTGGGCCCGGACCGACGGCGGCGAGGCCGGACTGCACCCGTCCAACATCCACGACACCGCATACTCGGTGGGTGCCCTGGACTTCACCGGCGACACCCCCATCCTCCTGGGCCCGGACGGCCCCAGCCTGGGCGGGTTTGTCTGCCCGGTGACCGTGGTGACCGCCGACCGCTGGAAGCTCGGCCAGCTCCGGCCGGGGGACAAGGTCCGGTTCGTTCCCGTCCGTGTCAGCCAGGCGCCGTCGGCCAAGGACCTGGGACCCGGCCGGCAGCTGGTCCTGCCTGGCGACGCCGGCTGGTCCGGGGACATGGCGAAGGTGGCCGCCGCAGCGGCCTCCGCCCCCGCCGTCGGCTCCGGCCTGCCTGCACCGCGCGGGGATGGCGACGACGGCGTACTGGGCCGGGTGCCGGAAGGTCCCGGCCGGCCCGCGGTCACCTACCGCCGCTCCGGCGACGACAACCTGCTCGTCGAATACGGCGAGATGGCCCTGGACCTCGGCCTCCGCGCCCGGGTGCATGCCCTGCACCAGCACCTCGAACAGCTCCGCGTGCCGGGCATAGTGGACCTCACCCCGGGCATCCGCTCCCTGCAGGTCAAGGTGGATCCCTCGGTCCTGTCCACCAAGCGCCTGCTGGGCCTGGTCCGGGAGATCGAGGCGGCACTGCCGGCGAGTTCCGAGCTGGTGGTCCCCAGCCGCACCGTCCGGCTGCCGCTGTCCTGGGACGACCCAGCCACCCGCGAGGCAATCGAACGCTACATGGCGGGCGTCCGCGACGACGCCCCCTGGTGCCCCTGGAACATCGAATTCATCCGGCGGATCAACGGGCTGGACTCGGTCAATGAAGTGTTCGACACCGTCTTCAACGCCGAATACCTGGTCCTCGGACTGGGTGATGTGTACCTCGGCGCCCCGGTGGCCACCCCGCTGGACCCGCGCCACCGCCTGGTCACCACCAAGTACAACCCCGCGCGCACCTGGACCCCGGAGAACGCAGTGGGCATCGGCGGCGCCTACATGTGCATCTATGGCATGGAAGGGCCCGGCGGCTACCAGTTCGTTGGCCGCACCACCCAGGTATGGTCGCGCTACGCGGATTCCGCCCCGTTCGAGTCCGGGTCTCCCTGGCTGCTCCGTTTCTTCGACCGGATCTCCTGGTACCCCGTCAGCCCGGAGGAACTCCTGGGCCTTCGCGCGGACATGGCCGCCGGACGGGGACGCGGCGTGGAAATCGAGGACGGTACCTTCTCGCTGGCCGAGCACGAAGTGTTTCTTGAGGAAAACCGTGAATCCATCGCGGCATTCCGGGAAAAGCAGGGCGACGCGTTCGCCGTGGAACGCCAGGCATGGGCCGACGCCGGCGAGTTCGACCGTGCCGATGCCCTTGCCACTGTCATCTCACCGGTGGCAGATGAGGTGACCGTTCCGGACGGCGGGTCCCTCGTGGCCGCTCCGTTCGCCGCGAGCGTATGGAAGGTTGACGTGTCGGAAGGCGACAGGGTGGTGCAGGGCCAGGCTCTGGTCTCGCTGGAGGCGATGAAGATGGAGACCGTCCTGGAAGCTCCCTGCGACGGCGTGGTGCTGCAGGTCCTGCCGGCCGCCGGTTCGCAGGTGGTTGCGGGAGAGGCAGTGGTGGTGCTCGGCAGCGTGGGCGCGGAGTCCGTGTCCGTTATCGAAGCACGGGAACCGGAAGCACAGGAACTGGAAGAGGCAACAGTATGAGCACCGTAACCACCGGTAAGGCCGCCACGCGGGTCAAGGCGGCGCTGGCCGCCCTGGAAGCAGTGGATCGTCCGGAAATCTGGATCAGCCTGCGCACTGCGGATGACCTGCTGGCGGAGGCCGCCGCCATCGACACGGCTGTGTCGGGTGGAGCCCACCTGCCGCTGGCCGGGCTCCTGCTCGCCGTCAAGAACAACGTTGACGTCGCGGGAATCCCCACGACGGCGGCGTGCCCCGGCTTCGCCTACCTGCCGGAGAAGGACGCCGAAGCGGTGGCCCGCCTCCGTGCCGGCGGAGCCCTGGTGCTGGGCGCCACCAACCTGGACCAGTTCGCCACCGGCCTGGTGGGTACCCGCAGCCCGCACGGGGCGGTCCGGGATTCCCGCCGTCCGGACTATATCTCCGGCGGCTCAAGCTCCGGCTCGGCAGTCGCTGTGGCCCTTGGCCTGGCGGACATCGCCATCGGAACGGACACCGCCGGCTCGGGCCGTGTGCCCGCAGGGCTGCAGGGGATCGTAGGCATCAAACCAACGCTGGACGTTGTGTCCACCGCCGGTGTGGTGCCCGCGTGCCGGTCCTGGGACGCCGTCACCATCTTCGCCCGCCGCCTGTCGACGGCGGAGCTCGCCATGGGGGTGATGGCTGGAGGTTCCCGCGCCTGGCCGGCGGACATCCGGCTGGCGGCCCCGGAAAAGCCGCGGGTGGCCTATCCCGCAACGCTCCCGGCGCTCCCGGAGGCCTGGGCAGCCGAATTCCACCGCAATGTGGACCGGCTCAAGGGGTTGGGCGTTGAGGCGGAAGCCATCGAATTCGATGCCTTCCTCAAGGCCGCCCGGCTGCTGTACGACGGCGGGCTGGTGGCGGAGCGTCACGCCGCCGTCGGCAGTTTCCTGGAAAAGTACCGCGCCGGCGCGGGCAGCCAGGCGGGCATCGATCCCACGGTGGAGCGCATCATCCGGGCAGCAGGCAGTGTGCCCGCCCACCGGTACGTGGCTGACACCGCCAAGCTGGAAGCGCTGAAGCAGCAGGCCATGGCGCGGCTGGACGGGTTTGACGCCCTGCTGATCCCCACCACCCCCTTCCACCCCACCCTTGCCGACGTGGCCGCGGACCCGGTGGGAGTGAACTCGCTGATGGGGACTTACACGAACTTCTGCAACCTGTTTGACCTCAGCGCTGTTGCGGTGCCGGCCGGCGCCGTGGACGGCGCGCAGTTCGGGCTGACCGTGGTGGCACGGACGTTCGACGACGCCGTTGCCGCTGACATCGCCCGGCTCCTTGAGGTGACCCCCAAAGCGCCTGCCCTCTTCGCTCGTGCCCTTCACGCGCCGGGCGCGGCGCCGGCGGCTGCCGGCGAAGCTGCCCACCCGTCGTCGTCCGTTCCCTGGCCGGTGGCTGCAGGCGCAGCCGCCGTGCCGTTGGTGGTGGTCGGCGCGCACCGGAAAGGACAGCCCCTGGCCCGCCAGCTGGAGGAGCTCGGCGCCGCCTGGGACGGCCCCGTCCGCACCGCGGCCCGCTACCGGATGGTGTCCCTGGACACAGAACCGCCGAAGCCCGGGGTGTACCGCGCGGAGGACGGCGGAGCCGAGCTTGTGGGTGAACGGTGGCTCGTGTCCCAAGCCGGGATGGGCGCGTTCCTGGCTGCCCTGCCCGAACCCATGCTGCTCGGATCAATCCAACTGGCCGACGGTTCCCGCGCCGTGGGGTTCGCCTGCGATGCGGTGGCCGCCACACAGGGGGAGGACATCACGCACTACGGCGACTGGCTGGCTGCCAAGGACCGCGTGCCCCGGCCCAAGACCGCGGGGCAGGACCTCGGGGACGCCGCGCTGGCAGGGTCCAGCCGCGGAGCCTAGCCCTTGAAGTACTTGGAAATGTCGGTGACCAGTTCGTCCACGGCGGCCGGGATGGAACCGTGGAAGCACTTGGGGGAGAGCTCGTAGGTGCTGCCGGGGACCGCAGCGTGCAGCCGCTCTGCCGTTGCCTTGTAATAGCCGGGACTCTTGCCGCCCGCCATGAAGTGGGTATTGGCAGGAAGCACGCTGAAGTCCCTGGCATGATCCGCTTCCTTGTAGGCGGCCCGGAGCTCGCCCACCCCGCTGGGCATGACTTCCTGGAACATCCGGTTCACCTTGGTCCGCGACAGCACGGCCATCAGCCCGGCAAGGACGGGCTCGGGGATCCTGGCCATCGCCGAACCCGGTTTGGTGGCCTTCTTCATGTGGGCCAGGGCATGCCCCACCTTGCCGTTGTTCACGGCGTCCTCGAACCCGTCGAGCCAGCCGGTGTCGATGCTGCCGTCGATATTCACTGCGGCGTCGTACACCGCAAGCTTGTCCGGCACGTACGCGGTTCCGGTGAACTCCTGGACCGCGTTGAGGGCCACGGATCCGCCCAGGCTGTGGCCCAGGATGTTCCGGGCGCCGCTGGCGTCCAGGACCGTCCGCACATCCGCGATCTCGGTGGCCATGGAGTAGTCCGCTGGCTGTTCCGATGAGCTTCCGCGCCCGCGGCGGTCATACACGTCAACGGCCCATCCCTCGCCGAGTCCCTTCGCCAGGGCCACGGAAAATGGCCGGTAAATCAGCGCGGTGAGGAAGGCTCCGCCGATCAGCAGCACCCGGCGTTCTCCCGGCGCATCTTCGGTGCCGTAGCTGTACAAAGCCAGCCGGCCGCCGTCGGGCGTTGGAAGTACCTGTTCTTTCACCACCCCATCCTAGGCAGGCGCCTGCCGGGCAGCCGCGAAGCCAGGCTGTCCAACTCCCGGTAAACTTGGGGATTGTGACTTCCCAAAACACCCCCGCGCCCAAGAACGCCCCAGAGCCCCTCGACGCCAGCGAGCAGATGCGGATCCGCATGGAGAAGCGCGCCAAACTGATCGAGCGCGGCACCGAGGCGTACCCGGTGGGCGTGGAACGGACGCACTCCCTCGCCGAGATCCGCGAGAAGTACGCCCACCTTGAGGCGGACGACACCACGGGGGACACCGTGGGGGTCACGGGCCGCGTGGTGTTCATCCGCAACACCGGCAAGCTGTGCTTCGCCACCCTCCAGGAGGGCGGCACCGACGGCAAGGGAACCCGGCTCCAGGCCATGCTGAGCCTCGCCAACGTGGGCGAAGAGGCGCTCGCCGACTGGAAGGCCCTGGTTGACCTGGGCGACCACGTCTTCATCAAGGGTGAGGTCATCTCCTCACGCCGCGGCGAACTGTCCGTCATGGCAGAGTCCTGGTCCATGGCCTCCAAGGCGCTCCGCCCGCTGCCGGTGCTGCATGCGGAACTGAACGAAGAGACCCGCGTCCGCCAGCGCTACGTTGACCTGATGGTCCGCGACGAAGCCCGCGAAATGGTCTACACCCGCGCCGCCATCACCCGTTCCATCCGCGAGACACTCTTCCGCCACAGCTACGTGGAGGTGGAGACCCCCATCCTGAACCTGGTCCACGGCGGCGCGCTGGCACGTCCGTTCGAGACCCACATGAACGCCTTCGACCAGAAGATGACCCTGCGCATCGCCACCGAGCTCTACCTCAAGCGCGCCGTGGTGGGCGGGATCGACCGTGTCTACGACATGGGTCGCGTGTTCCGCAACGAGGGCGTGGACTCCACCCACAGCCCCGAGTTCACCACCCTTGAGTGCTACGAGGCGTGGGCTGACCAGTTCGTGATGGCCGAGCGCATCAAGGAGATCATCCTCGACGCCGCCGACGCCGTGGGTGCCGGGCGCGTCCTCCAGACGGAGGCAGGTGAGATTAACCTCGACGGCGACTGGGCCTGGCTTGCCGTGTACCCGGGGCTTGCCGACGCCGTTGGCCAGGAAGTCACGCCGGACACCCCGCTGGAGGTGCTCCGCGACATCGCGGCGAAGCACGAGGTCAAGGTGGATCCGAAGTGGGACGCCGAGAAGCTGGCTGTTGAGTTGTTCGGCGAGATCGTGGAGCCCACGCTGCTGAACCCCACCTTCGTCTACGACTACCCGCCCTCCGCCCAGCCGCTGGCCCGTCCGCACCGCGAGGACGGCCGCCTGATCGAGGCCTGGGACCTCATCATCGGCGGAATGGAGCGCGGCACGGCCTTCTCCGAGCTGATCGACCCCGTTATCCAGCGCGAACGCCTGACCGAGCAGTCACGCCACGCGGCCGCCGGCGACGACGAAGCCATGCAGCTGGACGAGGACTTCCTGCGTGCCCTTGAGTACGGTGCTCCTCCGATGGGCGGAATCGGACTGGGGATCGACCGGCTGGTCATGCTGTTCACGGGAGCCGGAATCCGCGAAACGATTCTCTTCCCGCTGCTCAAGCCGGAAGGCCACTGACCGTGGAATACGTAGCTGTCCTTCTTCCTTCCCTTGTGGTGGGCCTGCTTTTTTGGTTTGCCATGAAGTCGATTTTCAATGCCGACAAAGCAGAGCGCCAGGCGGAAGCGCGGGCCCAGGCCGAGGCTGAAGCCAAGGCGGCATCAACCGGGGACCGGCCGGACCCGAAATCGAATTGATAAACCCCGGCCTTTTCGCGATATCCCCCGGAATCATTTGGCGTTTTGACGCGTTGCCATAATGAGAGTCATACTTTAAAGGAAAACATCCTGCTTTTCTGAAAACCGAACCCTTTCCAAAAGGAAGTCTTGAATGGCACAGAAAGTAAACATCATCCTCGTTGATGATCTGGATGGGGGATCCGCAGACGAGAATGTGAAGTTTGGCCTTGACGGGGCGAACTACGAGATTGATCTTTCAGCAGCAAACGCTGCTGAACTCCGTTCTACGCTGGAACGCTTCGTTGCAGCCGCACGGAAGACTTCCGGTGGCCGCCCGCCCCGTGCCAAGGCGGCATCGGGGGGACGCAGCCACGACTCTGCTCAAATAAGGCAATGGGCCCGCGAAAACGGCTACACGGTTAACAGCCGCGGCCGAATTCAGGCCGAAATCCAGGAAGCCTACCAAAAGGCCCACTCCTAGCGTCGCATCCCATTCCGCATAAAACCCTGCCTTCGCCATCCGGCGGCGGCAGGGTTTTCAGCTTAAACCAGCAGCGGGCGGCTGGAGAAATGCTTGGAAGTCCGGGGTGCTGCGCGTATCGTTGACCTACTTGCCGATTCGATTGCGGGTATTGATGGGCGGGGAACGCGCTGGATTACCGGTCTGGGATGCCGGCTTTATCCGGCCGTTTCAACTTCTGTGCGGTGGAGGACAATGATGTCTGGAAAACTTACGCCCCGTCGGTTTGCGGCTGTCGTCGGCGCCCTTGTGGTGCTCCTGGCAGTGCCGCTCGGTCCGGTGGCGTTTTCGGACCACGCCTCCGTTTCGGTGGGTGCGGTGCCGCACTCCACCGAATTGGTCGCCATGGTCGATTCCGGAACTGAACCGCTGACTGAAATTACCTACGACGTTTTTGCGGCAGACGGCGATGGCTCCGCACCGGTGGCCACAAACAAGGCGGAACATATCTTCGGTACCGTTCCTTTCCACCTGCCGGATGGCCGCTATAAGATCCGGGCCACCGCGCCGGGATTCCTGGAAGGCTGGTACACGTCCACCGCAGGGGCCGGAGAATTTTCCATCTCCGAATTGATTACGTACCAGGACAGCAGGACCTTCGCCACGGCGGACGTGATTGTTGTGGACTCCCTCACCCCTGCCAATTCCAGCTGGACCCATGCGGGGTGGACGGTTCTCCATTCGGCCGCGTCCTCCATTTCCGGGGCTGTCGCCAGCAGCTCCGGAGGGGAGGCAGGGTCACTGCTCAGCGGCATCGGCGTCGAGTTGCATGATGCGGCAGCTGCACCGGAAACCAGCCTGGTTGGCGAGGCGCTGCGTACCGACGCCAACGGCTACTACACCTTTGAGGGCGTGGCGCCGGGCACGTACAAAGTGCGGTTCGTCAAGGAAAGTCCCGAAGGGGGAATCACTGAGCGCTGGTGGCCGGAGACGCCGCACCGTGCTGAGGCGGAGGTTATCACCCTTACCGGCGGCAACCACTTCAATCTGGCCTATGCAGTTTTCCCGCCGTCAGTGCCTGTTGATGCGGCGCGCGTCCTGACTCTGTCCGGCCAGCCGGCCCTGGGAGCAACCCTCACCGCCGCTCCGGATTTCGTTGAGGCGGGACCCTTCGGGGAGCCCTGCCTCCAGCGGTACACCTGGTTCCTCGGCACCGACCTGGTGGAAGATGCATACGGCCCCACCTTCGTTGTTCCCCTCGACGCCGGGGGGAAATCTGTATCTGCGCGGCTCGACATTGCAGGTATCGGCTGCACCTACACGGCCCTGGCCGGCAACTCCATCGGGCCGGTGGACCCCGGCCTCACTGCGGTAGGAAATGACGTCGTCGCTGCGCCTGTGGACAATACCGGCCAGGCCCCCGCCACGCTGGAGTTCGGACAAGTAACGACGGCGGGAAACACCACCGTCACCCGTCTCGGTTCTGAAGCTGCCCCGCCTGCCGGCAGCTTCTCATCCCTTACCGACCCGCCTCTGTATTACGACATCGAAACCAGTGCGGTCTTCGACGCCGCACTCGGCGTGGAAGTCTGCATCACCTTCGACACCGCCGGCATGACCCAGGCACAGGCGGCGGGGCAGCACCTGTACCACTACGTGGATGGAGCGTGGGAGGACATCACGGTGAGCAGCAGCACGGGAAGGGTCTGCGGTGTGACGCATTCCTTCTCACCTTTTGCCGTCGGCCAGCCGCATTGGCCGTTCACCGGATTCCTGCAGCCGGTGGACAGCGGCGCTGTCCTGAATGCAATGACCGCCGGGGCTTCGGTGCCCCTCAAGTTCGGCGTGGGCGGTAACCGGGGGCTGGACATCCTGGCCGGCGGAGCGCCGTCGTCGTCTGCGATCGCGTGTCCGGGCGGCACCGCGCCGGACGATATCGAGCAGACTGTTGCCGCCGGAACCAGCCTGCTGAGCTACAACGCGGCCAGCGATTCGTACACTTTCGTCTGGAAGACCGAGAAGGCATGGGCCGGTTCCTGCCGCCAGTTGGAGCTCAGGCTCAATGACGGCACGGTTCATACGGCGCTGTTCCACTTCCGGAAGTAGGAAGCCTGCTCCGGGCAATACGGTAGCCGCACCCCGAACACTCCCTGCGGATCCGCACCATGTTTCCCCTGTGGCGAACACGCTCCACAACCAGGGGCCAGCCACGTAGCATCAAAGTACGTCGTAGCTAGGAGTGTGGCGAAATGTTTGAGCGATTTACGGACCGTGCCCGTCGCGTAGTTGTGCTTGCCCAAGAAGAGGCACGCATGCTGAACCACAATTACATCGGTACCGAACACATCCTCTTGGGTCTTATCCATGAGGGTGAGGGTGTTGCCGCCAAAGCTCTTGAGTCCTTGAGCATTTCGCTCGACGGCGTTCGCGAGCAGGTGCAGGAGATCATCGGTCAGGGCCAGCAGGCGCCCTCCGGCCACATCCCCTTCACGCCCCGTGCCAAGAAGGTGCTGGAGCTCTCGCTGCGCGAAGCCCTCCAGCTGGGCCACAACTACATCGGCACGGAGCACATCCTGCTGGGCCTCATCCGCGAGGGGGAGGGTGTTGCAGCCCAGGTGCTGGTCAAGCTCGGCGCCGACCTGAACCGGGTCCGCCAGCAGGTCATCCAGCTCCTGTCGGGCTACCAGGGCAAGGAGACCACCGGCGCAGGCGTCGGCTCCGGGCAGCCCGAGGGAACGCCCGCAGGGTCTGTGGTCCTGGACCAGTTCGGCCGCAACCTCACCCAGGCTGCGCGCGAGAACAAGCTGGACCCCGTCATCGGACGCGAGCAGGAGATGGAACGCGTCATGCAGGTCCTCTCCCGCCGCACCAAGAACAACCCGGTCCTGATTGGTGAGCCGGGCGTCGGCAAGACGGCCGTCGTCGAGGGCCTTGCCCAGGCGATTGTCCGCGGCGATGTCCCTGAGACCATCAAGGACAAGCAGCTCTACACGCTGGACCTCGGTTCCCTGGTGGCAGGCTCGCGTTATCGCGGTGACTTCGAAGAGCGCCTGAAGAAGGTCCTCAAGGAGATCCGTACCCGCGGCGACATCATCCTCTTCATTGACGAGATCCACACCCTGGTGGGTGCGGGCGCCGCTGAAGGGGCCATCGATGCTGCCTCGATCCTGAAGCCGATGCTGGCCCGCGGCGAACTGCAGACCATCGGTGCAACCACGCTGGATGAGTACCGCAAGCACATCGAAAAGGATGCCGCTCTTGAGCGCCGCTTCCAGCCGATCCAGGTCAAGGAACCCTCCGTGGCGCACGCCATCGAGATCCTCAAGGGCCTGCGCGACCGCTACGAGGCACACCACCGCGTCACCATCACCGACGGTGCCCTGGCCTCAGCAGCCAGCCTCGCTGAGCGCTACATTTCGGACCGCTTCCTGCCGGACAAGGCGATCGACCTGATCGACGAAGCCGGTGCCCGGCTGCGCATCCGCCGCATGACCGCTCCGCCGGAGCTCAAGGCCATGGACGAGCGCATCGCCAAGCTGAAGATGGAAAAGGAGTCCGCGATTGACGCGCAGGACTTCGAGGGCGCAGCCGCCCTCCGCGACAAGGAACAGAAGATGATTTCCGAGCGCTCGGAGAAGGAGCGCCACTGGAAGTCCGGGGGCATGGACGACATCTCCGAGGTGGATGAGGATCTCATCGCCGAGGTGCTGGCGAACTCCACGGGCATCCCCGTCTTCAAGCTGACCGAGGAAGAGTCCTCGCGACTGCTGAAGATGGAAGACGAACTGCACAAGCGCGTGGTGGGCCAGAACGAGGCCATCAAGGCCCTGTCCCAGGCCATCCGCCGCACCCGTGCAGGGCTCAAGGACCCCAAGCGTCCCGGCGGCTCGTTCATCTTCGCCGGCCCCACCGGCGTCGGCAAGACCGAGCTCGCCAAGGCACTCGCCGAGTTCCTGTTCGGTGAAGAGGATGCCCTCATCACGCTGGACATGTCCGAGTACTCCGAGAAGCACACCGTTTCCCGGCTGTTCGGTGCCCCTCCGGGCTACGTGGGCTACGAGGAAGGCGGCCAGCTGACCGAGAAGGTCCGGCGCCGTCCGTTCTCCGTGGTGCTGTTCGACGAAGTTGAAAAGGCCCACGCGGACCTCTTCAACTCGCTGCTGCAGATCCTGGAAGACGGCCGGCTGACCGACTCCCAGGGCCGCGTGGTGGACTTCAAGAACACCGTGATCATCATGACCACGAACCTCGGCACCCGTGACATCTCCAAGAGCGTCGCTACCGGCTTCCAGTCCGGCACTGACACGCAGACCGGCTACAACCGCATGCGTGCCCGTGTCACCGAGGAGCTCAAGCAGCACTTCCGTCCCGAGTTCCTGAACCGTGTGGATGACGTTGTGGTGTTCCCGCAGCTCACCCAGGACGAGATCATCGAGATCGTGGACCTCTTCGTCTCCCGGCTGGAGAAGCGCCTCAAGGACAAGGACATGGGCATCGAGCTCACGCCCGCGGCCAAGGTGCTCCTCGCAACCCGAGGCTACGACCCCGCCATGGGTGCCCGGCCGCTGCGCCGCACCATCCAGCGCGAGATCGAGGACCAGCTCTCCGAGAAGATCCTGTTCGGCGAGATCCACGCCGGCGACATCGTCGTTGTGGATGTGGAAGGCGATGGCGACGACGCGAAGTTCACGTTCGCCGGAAACGCCAAGCCGCGCATCCCGGAAATCGCCCCGAGCGTCTAGTCTCGACAGCCAAAGCCCCGCCACTCCGCAAGGAGCAGGCGGGGCCTTCGCTTTGCCCCCGGTCCCGTCAAAGTGTTGTCGTGTGGTGTTCACGGGTCACCACGCTGCGGCACCGGAGTCATTTGCCGCTTGCTGCTCCTCCGTCGCTTTGACGCAAGCTACACAAATGACCCCGGCCCCTCCGCTTCGCGTGGGGCGCGCCTATGCACGAGGCGACGGACATCAGGCATTTATGTAGGCGCCGTCAAAGCGAGGAACGAGCAGGCGCCGGGAAATGTCTGATGGTCGTCGCCGGAGCGGACCCGGGCGCCCTGCCTCCCCTTTGAACTTGAGCGCCGGCGTCGTTCCGTGGGTAGGTAGCGGTTTGTGATGTAGGACACGGTCCGGTTGAATCGGGGGCATGGCTAACTTGGAACCGGCGATCCCGGATGAGCGACCTTTGACCCCTTTTCATGATTTGGACCATTACCTGTCGATCCCGCGGGTTAGTGGTCTGGCGCTGAGCCCCGACGGACGTCGGCTGGTCACCACCGTGGCCACCCTTAACGGCAAGGGCACCGAATTCGGTACCGCCCTGTGGGAGTTGGATCCCGCGGGGCAAAAGCATGCCCGCCGGATCACCCGCAGCGCCAAGGGCGAGGCGGGGGCGGCGTTCGCCGCCAGCGGGGACGTCTACTTCACTTCCGCGCGGCCGGATCCGGACAGCCCCGAGGAGGAGCCCGTCAACGCGCTCTGGCTCCTGCCCGCGGACGGCGGTGAAGCCCGCGTGGTGTTGAACCGGGCCGGCGGAGTGGGCGGCGTGCTGACGGCCAGGAACGCCGATGCCGCCTTCGTTACCGCGGAGGTGCTGGCCGGTTCCGCCGACGAAGAGGAGGACGCCGAGCGCCGAAAATCACGGAAGGACCGCAAGGTATCCGCCATCCTGCACAGCGAATATCCGGTCCGGTACTGGGACGCTGACCTGGGACCGGGCCAGCCGCGGATCTTCGCTGTTGAACGCGGCGAAGAAAAGGACGGCGGCAAGCCGGCAACCGTGGATGCCACCGCGCCGCTGGTCCTGCGAAACCTCACGCCGGATGCCGGACCCAGGCTGCGGGAAGCGGAAACCGTGGTCAGCCCCGATGGCAAGACCATCTACACGAGCTACACCAAGCCGCTGGCCAAGGCTGACAGCAGGTCCATCCTGGTGGCCGTGGACGTGGCTTCCGGCAGCACCAAGGTGCTGCTGGACGAGGAAGGCATGAGCTTTTTCCCGGGCCCCGTCAGCCCCGACGGCAGCATCCTGGTGGTGGTCAGCGAAAGCGACACCACCCCGCAGGAAGCCCCGCAGGTCAAGCTCCACCTTCTGGAGGTAACGGGGGAAGGCGGAGACGCCCCCGGCGGGCTGGTGCCGTTGGCTCACGACTGGGACCGTTGGCCCAAACCGGCTGCCTGGCTTCCGGACGGGTCCGCCCTCCTGGTCACCGCGGACGACGACGGCGCGTCGCCGGTTTTCCGGATCAGCGTCCCCGCCGCCGCGGCTGAGGTCAGTGTCACCCGGGTGACCCAGGACGCTGCGGCATACTCCGACGTCGTGGTTTCGCCGGACGGACGCAGCGCCTACGCCCTGCGGAGCTCCTACGAGTTCCCGCCTGAAGCGGTCCGCCTGGACCTGCGGACGGGGGAGGCCACGCGGCTGCCCGCCCCCGCGGAGCGGCCGGTCCGCCCCGGCAGGCTGGAACGCATCGCTGCGACGGCGGCGGACGGGTCCCGCGTCCCGGGCTACCTGGCGCTGCCGGAGGGCGCGTCCGCGGAGTCTCCGGCGCCTATGCTCCTGTGGATCCACGGCGGACCGCTCGGGTCCTGGAACGCCTGGACCTGGCGGTGGAACCCGTGGCTGATGACTGCCAAGGGCTACGCGGTCCTCCTGCCGGACCCTGCGCTGTCCACCGGGTACGGCCAGGCCCACATCCAACGCGGGTGGGGAGCCTGGGGCAAGGCGCCGTTCGCGGACCTGATGGCGGTCACGGACGCCGCGGTCCAGCGGCCCTACATCGACGCCGGCCGCACCGCCGCCATGGGAGGTTCCTTCGGCGGCTACATGGCCAACTGGGTTGCAGGGCAGACGGACCGGTTCAGGGCAATCGTGACGCACGCCAGCCTGTGGGCCCTGGACCAGTTCGGCCCCACCACGGACGCCTCGCAGTACTGGCTGAAGGAAATGACAGAAGAGATGGCGCTGGACAACTCGCCGCACCTTCACGTTGAAAACATCGGCACGCCCATGCTGGTGATCCACGGGGACAAGGACTACCGGGTGCCCATTGGCGAGGGGCTGCGGCTTTGGTACGAGCTTCTGTCCAAGTCAAAGCTCGCCGCGGACCAGGACGGGCAGACGCCGCACCGGTTCCTGTACTTCCCGGACGAGAACCACTGGGTGCTCCAGCCACAGCATGCAAAGGTCTGGTACCAGGTTGTGGAGTCATTCCTGGCCAGGAATGTCCTTGACCAGGACGTGCCACTGCCCCCCGAGCTCGGGCTCTAGCTTCTCCGGCAGGTATAGGCAAAACCTTTTTCAGGCATTTTCCCGCCCGCTCCGGAAAGGGGGCGGGCGGGGCCTGCAAAAGCCTTTACGGACATTGCCCTCATCATCGAAAAGAAAAGCGGCCCGTCAAAAGAAAAACCGGCACCAGCTCCCGGCCCCGGCGCGGATGACGCCCACCGGGAGTGCCACGAATGACGGCAAGCACAGCTGCGGAGTCCCGCAATCCCTGTGGGAAGCAGTCCGGTGGGCGTTTCCCGGCCGCGTGGCCAAATGTACCGGGTGCTTGGCAGCACGGCATTTGTACTGGCGCGGATAAAAGCCGGGACCCTGTCCCGTGGACAGCGAGGACATGCCAGCAGAAGGAGTGCGCGGTGGGGCGCCGTCGGCTGTGCGAACTAGGATTGCCCTGTGACTGACTCCTTCCATATTCGTCCTGCCCGCACTGGTGACGTCCCCGCCATCAAGAAGCTGGTGGCGCCGCTGGCGGAGCAGCGGATCCTCATGGCCAAGGAGACGGTGGCCTACTACGAAAGCCTGCAGGAGTTCCGGATCGCTGAATCCAGCGACGGCGAAGTCATTGGCTGCGGGGCGCTGCACGTCATGTGGGAAGATCTTGCCGAAGTTCGTACCCTCGCTGCTTCCCAGGACTGGCGCGGCAAAGGCGTGGGGCACGTGCTGGTGGAGAGCCTCCTCGATGAAGCCCGGGCCCTTGGCGTCTCCCGCGTTTTCTGCCTGACGTTCGAGGTGGACTTTTTCAAACGCCACGGGTTCGACGTCATGGCCGACCAGTCCGCGGTTGACCCGGTGGTGTATTCGGAGCTCCTCCGTTCGCATGACGAAGGTGTTGCCGAGTTCCTGGACCTCGCACGGGTGAAGCCCAATACCTTGGGCAACACCCGCATGATCAAAGTGCTGTGACTGCCGGCTGACCTGACCTGACCTGCCAAGATTCCCTTTCTTCGATTTGATGGATAAACTGGCTGCGGCCGGGATGGGGGGCCTACAGGGAAGGGACAGTCATTTGGGGGCTGTCCCTTTTCTGCCTCCGCCACCGGAGTTGATTGCCGGGCGGCGTCCCTACCGTTGTCCGGCCTGCCGGTAGTAGGGTCAAGGTGACATTCTCCAGGAAGCAGAACCAGGAGCGCCGCCATGAAAAAACTCATTAACGATCCCCGGGCCGTAGTGGATGAATCCGTGCGGGGCTTTGGTTTGGCCCACGCCGACTTGGTTACCGTCAGCTCAGATCCAACGTTCATCACGCGCAAAGACGCGCCCGTGAACGGCAAGGTGGGACTGGTCTCCGGAGGCGGCAGCGGGCACGAGCCGCTGCACGCCGGCTTTGTGGGACCGGGAATGCTCGACGCCGCCGTGCCGGGGGCGGTGTTCACCTCGCCGACGCCGGACCAGATCCTTCCGGCGACCCTCGCGGTCAACTCGGGGGCCGGCGTCGTGCATATCGTGAAGAACTACACCGGCGACGTCCTGAACTTTGAAACGGCAGCCGAACTGGCGGAAGCCGAGGGCGTCAGCGTCCGCACGGTCCTGGTGAATGACGACGTCGCCGTCGAGGACTCCCTGTACACTGCAGGCCGCCGCGGTGTGGGCGGGACGGTGCTGGTGGAGAAGATTGCCGGTGCCGCCGCCGAAAGGGGCGATGACCTGGCGGCTGTGGCCGCCGTCGGCGAACGGGTCAACGCCAATGTCCGCACCATGGGCGTTGCCCTGTCCGCCTGTACCGTCCCGCACGCAGGCTCGCCCAGCTTTGACCTCACCGAGGACGAGATTGAAATCGGCATCGGCATCCATGGGGAGCCCGGACGCCACCGCATCCCCATGGAGAACGCGGACGGCATTACTGACCGGCTGCTGGAACCCGTACTGGCGGATTTGGGAATCACGCAGGGGGATAGAGTCCTGCTGTTCGTCAACGGCATGGGCGGCACGCCTCTGAGTGAGCTGTATATCGTTTACCGGCGTGCTGCGCAGGTCCTGGCCGAGCGCGGCGCCACCGTGGAGCGTTCGCTGGTGGGCGACTACATTACGTCCCTGGAAATGCAGGGCTGCTCCATCTCAGTCCTGCGGCTGGATGACGAGCTCACGGATTTGTGGGACGCACCGGTGCACACGGCAGCGCTGCGCTGGGGTGTGTAGCAGTGGCACTGGACGTCACCTGGGCAGTGAAGTGGCTGACGCTCTCCGCGCAGGCGCTGGCAGAAAACCGGGTCTACCTGATTGAACTCGACCGCGCCATCGGCGATTCGGACCACGGGGAAAACATGGACCGGGGTTTCCAAGCCGTCCTGTCGAAGCTGGCGGAGGCGCCCCCGGAGACACCCGGCGCTGCCTTGAAACTGACCGCCATGACCCTGATGTCCAAGGTCGGCGGGGCTGCCGGCCCTCTATACGGCACGGCCTTCCTCCGTGCGGCCACGTCCCTGGGGGACTCCGCGGAAATCGCTCCGGCGGCCTGGGCAGACGCCCTGACCGCCGCCCGCGACGGCATTGTGGCGCGCGGGAAGGCCGAGTCCGGGGACAAGACAATGGTGGATGCGTGGACTCCGGCGGCCGAGGCAGCACAGAAGGCCGTGACGAACGGCGGTTCGGATGTCCTGTCGGTCCTGGTTGCAGCAGCCGAGGCCGCCGAGGCCGGGGCCGTCGCCACCGATCCCATGGTGGCGCGCAAAGGCCGCGCGAGTTACCTCGGGGAGCGCAGCGCCGGTCACCGGGATCCCGGCGCCGCCTCCTCAGCGCTGATTCTCCGCGCAGCCGTGGGGGCAGCTGCGTGACCGTGAGCCTCGTGGTGGTCTCCCACAGCGGAAAGATTGCCGACGGCGCTGCCGAGCTTGCCGCCCAGATGGCACCCGACGTCGTGGTCTTTACCGCCGGGGGCACCTCTGACGGCAGGATCGGCACCAGCCTTGAAAAGGTCCTTGCCGCGCTGGACAAAGCGGGCAACGGGGGCACCGTGATCCTCACCGACCTGGGGTCCGCGGTGATGACGGCCGAGTCCGCGCTGGAGTTCGCGGAAAACGCCGAAGACGTGGTGCTGGCCGATGCGCCGCTCGTGGAGGGGCTCGTGGCAGCAGCCGTGGCGGCTCAGGGCGGTGCGGACATGCAGGCAGTCAGGCGGGCGGCCGAAGCCGCGGGCAGTCGGTTCCGTCACCAGGAAGAACCTCCCCGCAGCAGCGTTGAGGAAGGACGAGGCACCGGAGGGGGCCCGGACTTCACCGGGGACTTTGAGCTGGTCAACCTTGCGGGGATGCACGCGCGCCCGGCGGCGAAGATCGCCGGCGGCCTGTCCGCGCTGGACGCCGAGGTGACCGTCAACGGGGTGGACGGGGCATCCATGACGGGACTGATGACGCTCGCCGCGGGAAAGGGGTCCGTGCTGCATGTCGAAGCGTGGGGCGCCGACGCGGAGCGGGCCGTGAACTATGTTGGCGGGCTGGTGCAGGCCGGGTTCGGGGAACCCTGAGGCTGGCTGCAGCTGCAAACCGGCCTGGTCCAAATCAGCGCTGGCGGTGTGTTCCAGAGGGTCACGGCCGGTCCTGGCAATATGCTCGATGCCATGGAAATGCCCCAGCTCGAAGACAGTTCCGCGGATATCGAAGTACTGGACGGGCAGACATCCGTCGAGGAACTGCTGGCCGAGCTGGGGTTTGAGTGGCGGCCCGGCACTCCTGCCCAGGAGCCGGCACCCGCGGCGGCTGGCGGCAACGCCTTCGGCCAGCCGGCACTGTTCTAAGGGCCGTTCTCACCAGGGCCCTTTCGAAGGATCAGCCGTCCGGGAGTCAGTCGCTCTGGTGTAGCCCTTCGGCATCCAGCACCAGTGACGCCGTAATGAACCGGCCGCACTGCTCCCCAAACGGATACTCACCCCGCGGGCGGAATTCCAGCGTATGCACCGGCAGCGCAACACCGTCCGGGCCCGTTCCGGCAGCGGTCACCGTCATCGGCGATTCGGTCAGGGCGCCCAGGAACAGCGTGGCAAGTTTCGTGCCGTCGGGGGAAGCCGTGGCCGAGCAGACGCCATTGGTGCAGCCTTGGTCGATCGACGCGCTTCCGGGCCGGAGCTCCACGTTATCCTCCTTGCAGGTGCCGTCCTGGCAGGCCTTCAAGTGGAGGGCTGCAACCTGCGGGGCGTAGCTTGCCGGCACGGTTACCGAAACGGCAGTGGCCTGGGCGATGGCAGGGCACGGGGCGGCGCCGGGGCTCGGCCCGCAAGCCGTGGCGAGTCCCGCCGTCGTCAACAGTGCCAAGAGCAGCCCATGCTTGCGCATACTTTCAGCGTAGGCGCGGGCGGCTGCGCTGCCCCGCGCCGGGGCCAACTGATGCCCGCATTGTTATTTCCGGGGCGGCGCTGACTGCCAAAAGGAGACCATGGCGCGGCGAGTCCCTGAACGGCCGCCGTTCGCCGAGCCCCGGAAAGTGGTGCGCTTAGGCAGGAAGCCGGTAGCCGCCGTCGTGCATCTCCGCCAGTCCGTCCGCGAGCAACCCTGCCAGCGCCCGCTCCAGCTGCTCCGGAGCGGAATTAAGCCTGTGCAGGGCCGCGAGCGGGACGCCCATCCCCGCCGGTGCGAAACCCAGGTCGGCGGGTTCCCGATAAAACATCTCCGCAGGCACCGGAGCCTCCGCCAGCCGCAGCACAGCCACCACGGCGCCCCGGACCTGGCGGTCCGTCCCGTGCCAGGCCTGGCCCTTGGGGACGTACGACGGCGGCGGCTCACCTGCCGCCCGCCAGGCACAGAGATCGTTGACCGGGCAGGCGGCGCATTTGGGGGTCCGCGCCGTGCACACGAGCGCCCCCAGTTCCATGACGGCCGCGTTCCACCGGACTGAAGAATGGTCCGCGGCCGGCAGGAGCGAAGCAGCAAGGCGCATCTCCGCCGCCGTGAGGGCCGGGGCCGGGAGGGCTGTGCCGGAGACCAGCCGGGCATGCACCCGCCGAATGTTGGTGTCCACCACGGTTTCCCTCCGCCCGTACGCGAAGGCAGCAACAGCGGCAGCGGTGTAGCTGCCCACACCGGGAAGGGCCAGCAGGTCCGTGTAGGTGTCCGGGACCTTGCCGTTATGGTCCTGCGTTATGGCCGTTGCCGCCGCATGCAGCCGAAGCGCGCGGCGGGGATACCCGAGCCGGCCCCAGGAGCGGACGGCCTCCCCGGCAGGTTCTCCGGCGAGGCCTGCCGGGGTGGGCCAGCGGCCCAACCACTCTTGCCAGACAGGCAGCACCCGCACCACGGGCGTCTGCTGCAGCATGATCTCGCTGACCAGGATTCCCCAGGGGGAGCAGCCGGGCTCACGCCACGGCAGATCACGGGCGGTTTCGGCGAACCAGCCGTTGATGCGATCGTGCAGCGTGTTGAGTTCTGCCACGCCTCCGGCGGGGCGGCCGGAGGCGGCGGAAAAGGCGGCAGCGAAGGATACAGTGTCGATGCCAACACTGTAATGGATGTGTTCGGACAGGCCGAAAACAGGATGTGACCAGAACGTTGGCGGCGCGGCGGCGTGGTGGTTAGCAGAAGCGGTGCAGTTCCCTAGCCTAGAAGTATGGGCAGGCAAGGCAATTCATCAACACGCGGCGGGGCACCGGCATCCGGGTCCACTGCCGTCCGCAGGCCAAGCGCGGCGGTTTACCGCCGCCGTCGGCTGTTTGTGGGCGGGGCGCTGCTGTTGGTCATCGCGCTGGTGACTGGATTCGCGGTTGCCGGTGCATTCAGCGGCAGGTCGGAGCAGGCTTCCTCCACAGACCCCGCAGCCGGAGCCACGGCATCCGCCGGTCCTGCCGCCGGGGAGTCACCTTCCCCCTCCGCCACGGAACCTGCCGCGACGCCAACGCCATCGGCCAGTCCAACATGCAACCAGAACCTGGTGACGGTTTCAGCCTCCACGGACAAGGCGGCCTACGGGCCGGAGCAGAATCCGATGCTCACGCTCAAGGTGACCAACGGCGGCACCATGCCGTGTGAGGTGAACATCGGCACATCGCAGATGGAGTTCCTCGTGACCAGCGGCGCGGACCGGATCTTTTCCTCCCGCGACTGCCAGGCAAAGAGCGAGGACCTGCTGAAGGTGATCGCGCCCGGTGCCAGCGAGACCGCCAATTTCCCGTGGTCGCGCAACCGGAGCGTGGAGGGCTGCCAGCCTGTCGAAGCCAAACCGGGCGGCGGCGGGGCGTACTACATCTTCACGGCGAAACTCGGCTCCAAGGCCAGCCCCAAAGCCGTTTTCCAGCTGCTTTAGCATCGAGTGCTCCGCAGTTGTCCTTTTGAGCCTCCAAAACGACAACTGCGGAGCACTCGATGGCGGTTGTCAGAGGAAGCGGTCCAGCAGGCTAGCTTCCGCCATCCGGCTGAGGCCTTCACGGACGGTGCGGGCGCGCTGGTCGCCGATGCCGTCCACCGTCATCAGGTCATCAATCGTGGCCGCCATCAGGAACTGCAGCCCGCCGAAGTGGTCAACAAGGCGGTCCGCAACAGCCTTGGGAACTGCCTTCAGCCCTGACAGCAGCCGGTAGCCGCGGGGCTGCACAACGGCATCGAGGTTGGCTTCGCCGCCCGCAAACCCCACGATTCCGGAAATCTTTCCGAGGTCGATCAATTCCGTGGGGCCGAGGTTGACCAGGGCGCTGACGGCTTTTTCGATGTCTTCGGGGGTGGCGTCCGGGGAACCGTAGTCGCGGATGATCACGTCGCTGCCGGGGCCGCGGCCCACCGTGAGTTCATCCAGCTGAAGGGACAGGAGCCTGCCGTCCTCGCCGAGCTCCAGCACGTACTGGGCGATTTCCTCGGAGATTCGGCGGACCATTTCCTGGCGCTGCAGGGTGACGGCCACGTCCCGCACGGTGACCATGGCTTCGATTTCCAGGGCGGAGAGCGAGCTGGTGACCTGGTCCAGGCGCGAGCGGTAGCGCTCCAGGGTGGCCAGTGCCTGGTTGGCGCGTGCCAGGACTTTCTCCGAGCCCTCGAGGACATGGCGCAGGCCGTTGACGTAGAGGGCGATGATCTGCATGGACTGGCTGACGGAGATGACGGGCACGCCGGTCTGGATGGCTACTCGTTCGGCTGTGCGGTGCCGGGTGCCGGACTCCTGGGTCTCGATGCTGGAATCCGGGACCAGCTGGACGGCGGCGCGCAGGATGTTGCCGGCGTCCTTGTCGCAAATGATGGCGCCGTCCATTTTGGCGAGTTCGCGGAGCCGTGTAGGGGAGAAATCAATGCCGATATCGAAGCCGCCGGAGCAGATGGAGTCGATGGTCCGGTCCGAGCCCAGGACGATGAGCGCGCCGGTCCGTCCCCGCAGGATCCGCTCAAGGCCGTCGCGAAGGGGAGTGCCGGGCGCCACTCTGCCCAGGGTGGCCCTGAGTGATTCTTCGGGGCTCCGCGCCATAGGTGTTCCCTTCAAAGGTGCAGGCCGCCGCCCGCAAGAATGCCGGCTTCAGCAGGTTGCCGGCAGGACCAGAAAGTGCTCTGTTTCCCGCAAGCTCAATGATAGGGGTAAGGAACACCCTCTTCCGCACAGCCAAGCCCCAAAGTGCCCCATTAGGGGGTGCCGCGCAACGGCTTGGAAAGCGTTCGGCGGCGGGTGCTTGAGCGGGTACTTTGGCGGCCGGCGTCCTGGCCGGTTGCTTCAGCTATCTCCACGTAGCCGAGGAGCAGGATTGCTGGATCCCCTTCCCGCATAAGTCAAGTCCAGCCCGGCCCCGGGCGCCGGAAGCCTGAAGTCCCTAACGAAGGTCAGCTCATCCGTTCCCGCAGCATCCGCTCCAGGTCCTTGCTGACCTTCGAAAGGGACGCCGCCCGGAGGGCCTTCTGCTCGGCCGGACTCTGGGTTCCGCGGCGGGGGCGCTGCACTGCGTTCCCGCGCGAATCCGGATCCTGCATCCGGGCAGGGGCCAAGCCGGTGGCCAGGGGATCGAAGAACAGGTTGCCGGAAAAGGAGAGACCCTGCACAGCCGCTCAGATCCTTGCCATGCGGCGCAGGGGGCATCCGTGCGCCGGGTTGTCGTTGGTGTTCATGCGGTCACGCTAGCCGGGCGTCATTTCGCGGCCTTGAACGTGCCGTTTCGCGGGCGTTAAGCGCCGCCGCCGCCGGTTTGCCGCCCTGCGATAAACTGGAACTTGGCTGTTTGCCAGCCCCGTTTCCCCGGCCCCACCGCCTCAGTGCCCCGCGAGGCAGCGCCCGGGCAGTCCCACCGCAGCGAAAGTAGCACCGTGTCCCAAGATGTCCTGACCCCCGCCCGGATCTCCGGTATCCACAAAGAGGCGGGCCGTCGCCGGACCTTCGCTGTCATTTCGCACCCCGACGCCGGCAAGTCCACGCTCACCGAAGCGCTGGCCCTGCACGCGAAGGTGATCGGCACCGCCGGTGCCTCCAGCGGCAAGGCCAACCGCAAGGAAACCGTCTCCGACTGGATGCAGATGGAGAAGGACCGCGGCATCTCCATCAGCTCCGCGGCGCTGCAGTTCTCCTACCGGGACACCGTCATCAACCTCCTGGATACCCCGGGCCACGCGGACTTCTCCGAGGACACCTACCGCGTGCTGGCCGCCGTCGACTGCGCCGTCATGCTCGTGGATGCCGCGAAGGGCCTGGAAACCCAGACCATGAAGCTGTTCGAAGTCTGCAAGCAGCGGAACCTGCCCATCGTCACCGTCATCAACAAATGGGACCGGCCCGGCCTGGACGCGCTGGCCCTGATGGACGAAATCACCGAGCGCACCGGCCTGCAGCCCATGCCGCTCACGTGGGCAGTCGGCATCTCCGGCGACTTCCGCGGCGTCTGGGACCTCCGCAATGACCGGTTCGCCCGGTTCCAGCGCAACAACGCCGGCGCGCAGATCGCCATCACCGAGTACTTCAGTCCTGAGGAAGCTGCGGAAAGCCAGGGCAGCAACTGGTCCAACGCCGTGGACGAGGCCGGCCTGGTCATCGAATCGAATTTGGAGTTCGACGTCGAAAGCTTCCACGCCGGCAAGGCAACCCCCATCCTGTTCAGCTCCGCCGCGCTGAACTTCGGCGTCAAGGAACTGCTGGACGCGCTGGTGGACTTCGCCCCGCCGGCAGCCCCCCGCCCGGACATCGAGGGCAATCCCAGGCCGGTCGAGTCCCCGTTCTCCGGCTTCGTCTTCAAGGTCCAGGCCGGCATGAACAAGGCCCACCGGGACCACGTAGCCTTCATCCGCGTCTGCTCCGGCGTCTTCGAGCGCGGCATGGTGGTCACCCAGACCCGCACCGGCAAGTCCTTCGCCACCAAGTACGCCCAGCAGGTGTTCGGCCGCGAACGTGAAGTGATCGACGAGGCATACCCCGGGGACGTCGTCGGCCTTGTCAACGCTTCATCCCTGCGGGTGGGGGACAGCCTGTTCCTCGAGGGCCCGGTGGAATACCCGGCCATCCCGCTGTTCGCCCCCGAGCATTTCCAGGTGGCGCGCTCCAAGGACCCCAGCAAGTTCAAGCAGTTCCGCCGCGGCATCGAGCAGCTCGAACACGAGGGCGTCATCCAGGTGCTCCGTTCCGACGTCCGCGGCGACCAGGCTCCGGTGCTTGCCGCCGTCGGCCCCATGCAGTTCGAAGTGGTGGAGGACCGCATGGCGCACGACTTCAGCGCGCCCATGCGCCTGGAACGCCTGCCCTACTCCCTGGCTCGAATTTCGACGGCGGACGCCATGCCTGCCCTGGCCAACGTCCCGGGCGCCGAGGTGCTTTTGCGGTCCGACGGCGAATACCTGGCCCTGTTCAACGACGTCTGGGCGCTCCGCCGCATTGAAAAGAACCACCCGGACCTCACCCTCGTGCCCATCGGCACGCACAACCCAGCAAAGTAGCGAACCATGAACGCAGTTCAAGCCGGTGCAAAACAGCCCCGCGCGCTGGTCACCGGCGTCGGCACCATCAACCCGGTCGGCTCGTCCGTGCCCGAAACCTGGGCCGGCCTTGTGGCCGGAAAATCCGGGATCGCGCCGCTTGAGGATGCGTGGGCCGAACAGCTGCCGGTGAAGATGGCAGGACAGGTCACCGCTGATCTTTCCGCGCACCTCAGCACCCGCGAAATGAAGCGCATGGACCGCTGCGGGCAGCTGGCGCTCATCGCGGCGCGCGAGGCCTGGAAACAGGCGGGCGCACCGGGGGTTGATCCCGAGCGCTTCGCCGTGGTGATCGGCTCGGCGTACGGCGGGCTTGGCTCCACCCTGGAGCAGGACCGGACGCTGGCGGCGTCGGGCCCGCGCAAGGTTTCGCCGCACACCCTCACCCGGCTTATGGTCAACGGCCCGGCCGCCTGGGTGTCCATCGACCTCGGCGCCAGGGGCGGCGCCCGGACGCCGGTCAGCGCGTGTGCCTCCGGGGCTGAGGCGATTGTCCAGGCAGCCGAGATGATCCGCTCAGGCGCTGCCGACGTCGTTATTGCCGGCGGCGTTGACGCCTCGGTCAACGACCTTGTGGTCACCGGCTTCTCCCAGATCCGCGCACTGTCCACCCGCAACGACGACCCGCAGCGGGCATCGCGCCCGTTCGACGGCGGCCGGGACGGGTTTGTGCTCGCGGAGGGCGCCGGCGTGGTGGTGCTGGAGAGCGAAGAGCACGCGCGCGCCCGCGGCGCAGTGGTGCTGGGGGCAGTGGCCGGGGGAGCGGTCACGTCCGACGCGAATGACATCGTGGCGGCCGATCCTGCCATGCAGCGGCGGGTGATGCAGAAGGCGCTTGAGTCCGCCGGCATGACCGCCGGGGACATCGGCTTCGTCCACGCGCATGCCACGTCCACGCCCGTCGGGGACAGGCTCGAGGGCCAGGCCATCAACGCCATCTTCGGCGGCGCGATCCCGGTCACGTCCACCAAGGGGCACACCGGGCACCTGCTCGGCGGCGCGGGGGCGCTGGCCGCCGTCGTGGTGGTGGAAGCCCTGCGCACCGGGATGCTGCCCGGGACACTGAACGTTGAGGCGCAGGACCCCGAGGTGGACCTAAACGTGGTCACCGAAGAAGTCCGCCAGCTCCAGCCCGGAACTCCTCCGGCCGGGCTGGTGAACGCCTTCGGTTTCGGCGGGCACAGCGTTGCCCTGGTGATCACTGGCGCTTAGGCCCTGCAAAACGGACTTGTCCGGCGCAATACGCACCCTGGCGCTCGCAGGTGCAGAGACCAGTAGCGGGTGTCCGAAGCGCAGCCATCGGAAGAGGCAGGGCAGGCCTTAGGCCTGCGCGCGGACGAGCTTCACCAGGGCCTCAAGGACCGGCAGTTGGCCCTTCACCAGCTTGAGCCTGGCTTCAACTTCCGGGAACCAGCGGGCATCGTCGATTTCCGGGTATTGCTGGATGCGGCCTGAACCTTTGGGCCACTCCAGCGGAAAGGTGTTGCTGACGATCCCTTCCGGTTGGAAGTCATGCTCGGCTGCAAATACCGTGATGAGTTTGCCCGAGGGCTGTTTGAACTCGCCGAGTAGCCGGTAGTCCGCAGCGGGCGCGGGAGTTCCCATCTCCTCTGCGAACTCGCGCAGGGCCGCGTCCAGCGGGTCCTCGCCTGCGGAGTATTCACCCTTGGGGACGGACCAGGCCTGCGCGTCCTTGCGGGCCCAGAACGGGCCGCCCATGTGGGCAATCCACACCTCCAGCAGGCCCGGGGCCGCCTGCCTGTACAGCAGGATTCCTGCACTCGTAACGGGCATTTGTCCTCCCGGGGATGGATGTTCCATAACGAACAGAAGATGCCGTCCAACGTTAACCTGCAGTTCACGGCCCTGGTTTAGGTTATTCCTTCAGGCACTCTGCTCGAAGGGACCCGTCATGGCCAGTATCGCTGAGGTTTTGGGTCGGCTTACGCCGGAAGAACTTGAAGAGCTTCGCAGCCTTGGTCCGCAGGGCCACTTGCCGCGGCACCTGGTGGATGCCCTGGACCGGGCAGCTGGCGGGCCGGGCTCCGGCCGCGGCTACTACGTACCCACCGGAAACGTCACTGCCACGGGCGGGCCGCTGCTGGTGCTGCGCAGCGACGTGTCGGGGTGGCTTTTCAATGTTCACCGGGACGACCCCGATTCCTTGCCGCAGCACGGATAGCTACCCGATCAGCAGGCTCAGGGCCTCGGTCAGGTGTTCAACTTCGCGCACTGAAAAACCGGCCGGTATGGGGCCGGGCCCCGCATGGCTCGCGGGGACCACGGCGTGCGTAAACCCGAGGCGGTGGGCCTCCTGGATGCGCTGGTTGATGCCCGGAACCGGACGGACCTCGCCGGCCAGGCCCACTTCTCCAAAGGCAATGAGCCGGATGGGCAGCGGTTTGCGGGCCTTGGCCGAGGCCACGGCCAGGGCAATGGCAAGGTCCGTGGCAGGTTCGCTGAGCTTCACCCCGCCCACCGTGGCCACGTAGGAGTCGTCCTTGTGCAGGAGTGTTCCCGCGCGCTGCTGCAGCACGGCGAGCAGCATGGAAACCCGCGAACTGTCCAGCCCGCTGGTGGCCCGGCGGGGCTGCGAGTTGGGACTTTCCGCGAGCAGTGACTGAACCTCGGCCAGCAGGGGCCGCCGGCCTTCCATGGTCACGGTGATGCAGGTTCCGGAAACCGGGTCCTTGGTGCGGCTGACAAAAAGCCCGCTGGGATCGGCGAGGCCTTCAATGCCGTTCTCGTTCAGGTCGAAGCAGCCGACGTCGTCGGTGGGCCCGTAACGGTTCTTGACCGCGCGCAGCATCCGCAGCCGGGAATGGCGTTCGCCCTCGAACTGGCACACCACATCCACCAGGTGCTCCAGCAACCGCGGCCCGGCGATGGAGCCGTCCTTGGTCACATGTCCCACCAGCAGGGTTGTCATGTTCCGGCGCTTCGCCGCGGCAATGATGGACGCGGCAACCTCCCGGACCTGGGACACGCCTCCGGCGCTGCCGTCAACATCGGCGCTGCTGAGGGTCTGCACCGAGTCCACGATCAGGAGCCGCGGCTCGATCTTCTCCACCTGCCCCAGCGCCTGGCCCAGGTCCGTTTCCGCGGAGAGATAGAGCGATTCAGCCACGGCGTCGATCCGCTCCGCGCGGAGCTTCACCTGCGCCGCGGATTCCTCCCCGGTCACGTACAGCACGTCCTGGGCCGTCCGGGCGAACTTGGCGGCCACGTCCAGCAGCAGCGTGGACTTTCCGACGCCGGGCTCCCCGGCCAGCAGGATGACGGCGCCCGGAACCAGGCCGCCGCCCAGCACCCGGTCCAGTTCATCAACGCCCGTGGGCAGGAACGCGGCCGTGGTGGCGTCCACCTCGGCAATCCGGCGGGCGGGCTCAAGGACTGTTGTGGCCGCCGTCGTACGCGCCACGGCGGTGCCGGTTTCCTCAACGGTGCCCCACGCCTGGCACTCGCCGCAGCGGCCAACCCATTTGACCGTGGTCCAGCCGCACTCGGCGCACTTGTAGGCGGGCGCCTTGGATGCCCGGGAAGTCTTCGTAGCCATGCGTCCAACCCTAGCGGCGGGCTCCGACATTCCAGGCCGCCGCCCTGCGGCAGGGACACCAACTCCGGCCGGGAAAGCACTTGCCCGGAACTCGAGCCGCCTGTATAGTCGAACGTCGAAGGCAATTTCGCCTACAGGATTGTTACTCGGAAACGGGGCAAGACCTGAGAAGCACACTACGTGCGTCTCGGGTCTTTTTTTGTGCCCAAAAATAGACAGAGAGGTCTGACATGGCAACTGTGGACTACCGGTCGCTGGCCGGAGATATCCTGCAGGGGGTGGGCGGCGAAAAGAACATCACCAGCGCCACCCACTGCGCAACCAGGCTCCGGCTCAAGCTGCGGGACGATTCCCAGGCGGACCAGGCGGCCATCGAGAAGCTGCCCGGCGTCATCACCGTGATGAAGGCCGGCGGCCAGTTCCAGGTGGTCATCGGCAACAACGTCCCCACGGTCTATGCCGAACTGGGCAAGATCACCAAGCTCACCGGTGACGACGCGGGCAGCGATGAACCCGTCCAGCACGGCAACCTCTTCAACCGCTTCATCGACCTGATTTCCTCCATCTTCTCGCCGGTCATCTGGCCGCTGGCTGCAGCCGGCCTGCTCAAGGCGTTCCTGAGCATGGCCACCCAGTTCGGATGGCTGGATCCCGCCTCGCAGACCAACGTGATCCTGGCAGCAACCGCGGATGCGCTTTTCTACTTCCTGCCGATCTTCCTGGCGGTCACCGCCGCGAAGCGGTTCAAGACCAACCAGTTCACCTCCATGGCCATCGCCGGGGCGCTGGTCTACCCGAGCATCGTGGCGCTTGCGGCCCAGCCGGAACCGGTCAACTTCGCCGGCATCCCCATGGTGATGATGAATTACACCAGCTCGGTCCTGCCGATCATCGTGGCGGTCTGGCTCCAAGGCTATGCGGAGCGTTTCCTGACGCGCGTGCTGCCGTCCGCCATCCGGAACTTCACCACGCCGCTGCTGACGCTCCTGGTCATGGTGCCGCTGGTCCTCCTCACTGTCGGTCCCGTCACCACGTTCGCCGCGCAGGGCCTGTCCGCCGGGATCAACGCGGCCTTCACCTTTGCGCCGTGGCTCGCGGGCGCCGTCATGGGCGGCTTCTGGCAGGTCTTCGTCCTGTTCGGCCTGCACTGGGGCCTGGTTCCGGGCATGCTGAATGAAATCGCCACCCAGGGCTACTCACTGCTTCTCGGTCCGCTGCTCGCCGCAGTGCTGGGCCAGGCTGCCGCGACGCTCGCCGTTATGTTCCGGACCCGCAACAAGGCCCGCCGCACCGTTGCCGGACCCGCGGCACTGTCCGGCTTCCTCGCCGGCATCACCGAACCCGCCATCTACGGCGTCAACCTGCCCCTGAAGAAGCCCTTCTACTTCGGCATTGCCGGCGGCGTGGCGGGCGGCGCCATAGCAGCCGCCGGCGGCAGCGGCGCTTCGGCGTTCGTGTTCCCCTCCCTCCTCGGACTGCCGGCCTTCAGCCAGGTGGGCAACTTCGCACTGCAGCTGCTGGGCACCGGCACCGCCGTCGCCATCGCCTTCAGCCTGACCTTCTTCTTCGGGCCGCGTGAGGAAGCAGCGTCCGACGCCGGCACGTCCGTTCCGGAAACCCCTGCGGAGACGGAGGCGGCAGCTGCGCCCGTCCCCGCTTCTGCGCCTTCCGGCACCGCGGCCGCCTCCACCGGCACTGTGAACGTCCTGGCACCAGTCGCCGGGCAGGCCGTGGCTTTGGCAGACGTCCAGGACAAGGTGTTTGCGTCCGGTGCCATGGGCAAGGGCCTGGGCATCATCCCGGCCGACGGCCGCATCTGCGCACCCATTTCGGGCTCCATCAAAGCGGCCATGAAGACCGGCCACGCCTTCGGCATCAAATCGGAGGACGGCGTCGAGGTCCTGGTCCACATCGGCATCGACACCGTCCAGCTGCAGGGCCGCGGTTTTGATTCCGCCGTCACCCGCGGCCAGCAGGTCTGCGCCGGTGACCTGCTCGCCGTCGTCGACCTCGACGTCGTCAGGGAGGCCGGCTACGACACCACCACGCTGGTGATGGTTACCAACACTGCCCAGCTCGGCAGCGTTGAACCGGTGACCGGCGGGACGTTCGCCCAGGGCGACACCGCCATCACCGTCCAGGCCTGACGCCCGGATCCTGGCTCCACTTTCCAGTCCTACCGATGAAGGAATGATTTTTGTGACCACCACTTTCCCCGACGGCTTCCTTTGGGGCGGCGCCACCGCCGCCAACCAGATCGAAGGCGCCTATGACGAAGGCGGAAAAGGCCTGTCCATCCAGGACGTGATGCCCAAGGGCATCACCGAGACACCTACGGAGGGTCCGACGCCGGAGAACCTCAAGCAGGTGGCAATCGACTTCTACCACCGCTACGAGGAGGACATCGCCCTCTTCGCCGACATGGGTTTCAAGGTGTTCCGCTTTTCCATCGCGTGGAGCCGGATCTTTCCGCTCGGTGACGAGGAAACCCCCAACGCAGAGGGACTGGCCTACTACTCCCGGATCCTGGACGAACTCGAAAAGCACGGCATCGAGCCGCTGGTGACCATCAGCCACTACGAGACCCCGCTCCACCTGGCCCGGAAGTACAACGGCTGGACCAACCGCGAACTGATCGGCTTCTACGAACGTTACTGCCGCGCCCTGTTCGAGCACTTCGGCGGCCGGGTGAAGTACTGGCTCACGTTCAACGAGATCAACTCCGTGATCCACGAGCCGTTCCTTTCCGGCGGCATCCCCACGCCCAAGGAACAGCTCACCAAGCAGGACCTCTACCAGGCGATCCACCATGAGCTGGTGGCGTCCGCCCGGGCAACCAGGCTGGCGCACCAGCTGATGCCGGGTGCGCAGGTGGGCTGCATGATCATTGCGCTGCCCACCTACCCGCTGACCCCGGACCCCTCCGACGTCGTGGCGGCCATGCACACCGCGCAGGACAGCTACGCGTTCGGCGACATCCACTGCCGTGGCGAGTACCCCGGCTACCTGCTGCGGTACTTCCGCGACAACGGGATCGAGCTGGCCATCACGGCCCAGGACCGCGAGGACCTGAAGAACACGGTGGATTTTGTCTCCTTCAGCTACTACATGAGCATCTGCGAGACCGCCGATCCGGCCAGGAAGACCAAGGGCCCCGGCAACATCATGGGCGGCGTCCCCAACCCCACGCTCACGGCTTCCGAGTGGGGTTGGCAGATCGATCCGCAGGGCCTGCGGGTTGCCCTCAACGACTACTGGGACCGCTGGCAGAAGCCGCTCTTCATCGTGGAGAACGGCGTGGGCGCCAAGGACCAGCTGGTCGAGGTGAACGGCGCACAGACCGTCCTTGACGATTACCGCATCGGCTACCTCAACGACCACCTGGTGCAGGCCCGCGAGGCGGTTGAAGACGGGGTCCGGCTGATGGGCTACACCTCCTGGGGATGCATCGACCTGGTGAGTGCCTCCACCGCGCAGATGAGCAAGCGGTACGGTTTCATCTACGTGGACAGGAATGACGACGGTACCGGCTCCATGGAGCGCTACCCCAAGAAGTCCTACGGTTGGTACAAGGAAGTCATTGCCACCAATGGCGCCAGCCTGAAGAAGTAACCGCTCAACGACGAAAGGAGGACGACGTGGAAGTCTTGCGCGTTTTCAACAACAACGTCGTCCTCGCCCGCGCCGCCAATGGGGGAGAGGTCATCCTCACCGGCCGGGGCCTCGGTTTCCAGGCCAAACCCGGCCGGAAGGTGGACGAAGCCAAGGTGGTGCGGGTGTTCGTCCCGGAGGATGGCCGCAACGCGGACAACTTTGGTTCACTAGTGGCGGCCATCCCGCCCGAACACCTGGCCCTAGCCGACCAGGCACTGGAAATCGCCCGCGGCGGGATGGACGGGCCGCTGAACTCCACCACCGTGGTGGCGCTTGCGGACCACCTGAGCTTCGCCATCAAGCGGCTGCGGCAGGGCCTGAACATCGAGTACCCGCTGCGGGCCGAAGTGGCCCACCTTTATCCGGACGAGCTGCGGATGGCGCAGCAGATCGTGGATTTCGTGAACGCCCGGCTGGAGGACCCGTTGCCCGGCGACGAGGCAGTGGCAGTGGCACTGCACTTGGTGAACGCGGGCTTTGCCAGCGGGGACCTGTCCTACACGTATCAGATGACCGGCGTCTTCGCGCAGCTCTTTGAGGTCCTGGAGCAGGCCTATGGGCGGGCCTTTGACCGGGAAACCGTCAACGCTGCCCGCTTCATCACCCATCTGCGCTACTTTTTCGTCCGCGCCCACACCGGCCGGCAACTGGCCGAAGGGGCAACGGGGCTGGGCTCTGCCATCCGGCAGGCCTACCCCGATGCCTTCGGCACCGCCCTCAAGCTGCAGGCCGTCCTGGAACTGCGGCTCGGCGAGCCGCTGACTGAGGACGAGGTGACCTACCTGACCCTGCACGTCGCCCGGATGGCCGACGACCTGCGGCTGCAGGACGCAGCATTGCAGGCCCGTCCCCCGGCCAAATAGGGCCACCGGGGCGCTACAGCGCGGGCAGCACGTCCCGGGCCTCGCGCGCGTCCATGCCCGTGGCCTCCAGCAGGTCCACCATCAGCGGCCGGTACAGCATCACCACCGTTTCGCCCTCCAGCCGCTGCACTTCCAGGAGCTTGGGGTGCAGGCGCAGGGCGATCTCGCTGAGGTCCCGGCGGGCGGTGCGCATGTGGGCGCGGCGGACGCCGTCGTGCGTTTCCGCCAAGCCGAGCGAAAGCTCGTCAATGGCGGCAGCGGTTTCCTGCAGGACCTCCGCGATGTTCTCCGTGGCTTCATCCGAAAGCGCCGCATGGTTGATGGCGCTGGTCAGCCGCCGCGCGAAGACGCGGCTGTTCCGGAGCGCCAGGTCGATGAAGTCCAGCGACTGTTGCAGCTGGTCCAGTTCGTCCCGGTGCCTTCGGTAGGCGGGCGCCAGCCTGGCCACCTCTCCGGAGGTGCGCAGCGACTGGCGCATGGCGTCCACCAGCGGCTGGCAGTTCCTTCCCCGGATCAGGGCGTGCCAGGCCTGGGTGGAATCGCTGTTGTCCAGGGCGTTTGCGCACTCGCGCAGCACCTCGGCAAGCTCGTGGAGGAGTTTCTTCACGTCCTTGCGGGGTTCGCGGCGCGGATCCTTGGGGACGAGGATGGTTACCAGCAGGGCGAACAGCCCGCCCACCACGGCGTCGATGCTCCGCGTGAACGGCCCGCCGGCCGGTGCGGGGAGCAGGACAACCAGCAGCGACTGCAGCCCCAGCTGGGTGGTGAAGATATTGCCGCTGTCCAGGAAGCGGGCCAGCAGGATGGAGAAAAGAAGGACGACGGCGGCCTGCCAGATCCCGGGGCCCAGCCAGTGAAGGAGCAGGTCGCCCACCGCAATGCCGATGGTGCAGCCCAGGCCAACCTCCACCACCCGCCGCAACCGCGGCTCCCGGGAGAAACCGAGGGCAATAAGGGAGGACGTGGCCGCGAACAGGGGGCCGGAATGTCCCAGCACATACTCCGCGAAAGCGTACGCTCCCACGGCGCACACGGTCATCTGGACCGCAGGGAGCAGGGAGTTCCGGCTGCGGATCAGGCCTGTGCGGAAGCGCCCGCGCAGGAACCGCCTGCCTGCTGAGAGTCCTGCTGCGGGAGCCATGCCGTCCAGTGTATTTGCTGCCCGCCCCGTTTTATTTCCGGTGCGCAGCGCCTTACGGTGGAACATGTGATCTGCGCAATGGTGACCGGGCATTTGTAAACGAATATCCCGCCGCCGTTAATCCTCCGTTAACCTTGGGCAGCCCATCCCGTTACCTGCGGACCCTAACTTCGATGAAGGTACAAAAAGTACGCATCGCGCAGCAGGGTTCTCCGTCCCTGACCGCAACTGAAAAAACCCTGGAAGGGGTACATCTAGTGAAGGCACTCCGCTTCGGCCGCCACGCGGCTATCGCTGTTATCGCAGCCGGCGCTCTCGCGCTTACCTCCTGCGGTTCAGACAACGCCACGAACACCTCGCCCACCGGCAACCAGACTTCTGCAGGCCCCAAGGTCACCGGCACCCTGACCGGCATCGGCGCATCCTCCACAGGCGCAGCCATGGACGCGTGGAAGGCAGGCTTCGCCTCCGCAAACCAGGGCGCCACCGTGCAGTACTCCCCGGACGGCTCCGGTGCGGGCCGCAAGGCCATCATTGACGGCTCGGCCCAGTTCGCCGGTTCGGATGCCTACCTCAAGGACGAAGAGCTCGAGGCCTCCAAGGCTGTATGCGGTCCCGACGGCGCCATCAACATCCCGGTCTACATCTCCCCGATCGCCGTGGCCTTCAACCTCCCCGGAATCACGGACCTGAAGCTGGACGCAACCACGGTTGCCAAGATTTTCCGCGGCGAAATCGCCAAGTGGAACGATCCCGCCATCGCCGCCCTGAACGAGGGCGTCAACCTGCCGGACCTCAAGGTCACCCCGGTAAACCGTTCGGATGACTCCGGCACCACCACCAACTTCACCGACTACCTGGCCTCCGCAGCACCCGAGGTCTGGACGGACAAGTCCTCCGGCGTGTGGCCTGCCACCCTGCAGGGCGAAAACGCCAAGGGCACCTCCGGTGTAGTCAAGACCGTCACCGACACCCCCGGCGCCGTGACCTACGCTGACGACTCAGCTGTGGGCGGCAAGCTCGGCACCGCCTCCATCAAGGTGGGCAACGAGTTCGTCAAGATCTCCTCCGACGCCGCAGCCAAGGCCGTCGAGGCAGGCAAGGCCGTTGAAGGCCGTTCAACCAATGACGTCGCCATCAAGCTGGACCGCAAGACCACCGCATCGGGTGCCTACCCGGTGGTGCTGGTTTCCTACCACGTGGTCTGCAGCACCTACGACAAGCAGGAAACCGTTGACCTGGTCAAGGCCTTCGAAAACTACGTAGTGTCCGAGGAAGGCCAGCAGGCCGCCGCGGATTCCGCCAAGTCGGCCCCGCTTTCCTCTACCCTTGCAGAGAAGGCAGCAGCGGCTATCGACTCCATCAAGGTTAAGTCCTAATAAGCCGCTCTGAAACCGGGTTCCCCGCCTGCCGAAAGGCAGTGCGGGGAACTTGGCATTGGGCAACGCATCTTTCCTGAATCAGCTACCGACCGAAGGGCCGTCGAATGACCGCCACCCCCCTGACAAGTACCCAGAGCGCCGGGCGCGCCGGGGACAAAATCTTCTCGGGCGCCGCGCTGGCCGCTGGCTGCCTCATTCTTGCCGTCCTCTTCGGCGTCGCACTCTTCCTGGTTGTCCAGGCAATCCCCGCGCTGACCGCCCCGGCCGACAAAATCCAGGGCGGCGCCGGCTTCTTCGCCTACATCTGGCCTATCGTGATCGGCACGCTCATCGCTGCGGTCATCGCCCTGGTCATTGCCACACCCATCGCCATCGGCGTCGCACTGTTCATCTCGCACTTCGCCCCCCGCGGACTCGCTTCCGGCCTGGGCTACGTGGTGGACCTGCTGGCCGCCATCCCGTCCGTCATCTACGGCGCCTGGGGCGCGGCCTTCCTGGCGAGGGAAATCTCGCCCGCCTACAACTGGCTGGCCGCCAACATGGGCTGGCTGCCGATCTTCCAGGGTCCGGCTTCCGCAACAGGAAAGACCATCCTGACCGCCGGCATCGTCCTGTCTGTGATGGTCCTCCCTATCATCACCTCCCTGTCCCGCGAGATCTTCCTCCAGACCCCCAAGCTGCATGAGGAAGCTGCGCTCGCCCTGGGCGCCACGCGTTGGGAAATGATCAAGATGTCCGTCCTGCCGTTTGCCCGGCCGGGCATCATCAGCGCCGTCATGCTGGGCCTGGGCCGTGCACTCGGCGAGACCATGGCCGTTGCCCTGGTGCTGTCCTCCGGCGCACTCACCGCCAGCCTGATCCAGTCCGGCAACCAGACCATCGCCGCGGAAATCGCCCTGAACTTTCCGGAGGCCAGCGGCCTCAAGGTCAGCACCCTCATCGCTGCCGGCCTGGTCCTCTTCGTCATCACCCTGGCCGTGAACATGATCGCGCGCTGGATCATCACCCGGCACAAAGAATTCTCGGGAGCCAACTAAATGACCTCCACGCTTACCCCTGTGCGCAGCAAGCGTTCGGCACTTACCAAAGGCCAGTTGCCCAAGTATGCGCCATACGTCGTCCTTGCCGCTGCGCTGATCCTGGGTGCTGCCATCATGGCCCTGGTGGGCTTCAACCCCGTCGGCTGGGGCATCGTCTCGGCGTTGCTGTTTGCCATCGGGCTGGTGTCCTGGAGTGCAGCCGTGGAAGGCTCCCGCAAGGCAAAGGACAAGCTGGCCACCTGCCTGGTGGTGGGGTCCTTCCTCATCGCCCTTCTGCCGCTCATTTCAGTGATCTGGACTGTCCTGGTCAACGGTGTTCCCGGACTCCTCAACCCGGGATTCCTGGCAAGGTCCATGAACGGGGTCACCGGTGTCTACGACAACCGGGCAGTGGAGGAAGGCGCCCCGGTCCTGGGCGGTATCTACCACGCGCTGATCGGCACCATCCAGATCACCATCCTGGCCACGGTCATTTCGGTGCCGGTGGGCCTGCTGACTGCCATCTATTTGGTGGAGTACGGCAACGACGGCCGGCTGGCCCGCGCCATCACGTTCTTCGTTGACGTCATGACCGGCATTCCGTCCATCGTGGCGGGCCTCTTTGCGGCGGCCTTCTTCTTCGCCGTTGTGGGCCCCGGCACCAAAACCGGCGCCGTTGCCGCCGTCGCGCTTTCCGTGCTCATGATCCCCGTGGTGGTGCGTTCCAGCGAGGAGATGCTGAAGATCGTTCCGAACGAACTGCGTGAAGCCGCGTACGCCCTGGGCGTGCGCAAGTGGCGGACCATCGTCAAGGTTGTCATCCCGACGGCGATCTCCGGTATTGCCTCGGGCGTCACCCTGGCGATCGCCCGCGTCATCGGTGAGACGGCACCCATCCTGGTTACCGCGGGGTTCGCCACCAGCATCAACTCCAACGTGTTCAGCGGCTGGATGGCTTCGCTGCCCACGTTCATCTACACCCAGATCCTGAACCCCACATCGCCGGCCAACCCGGACCCGTCTTCCCAGCGCGCCTGGGGGGCGGCCCTGGTGCTGATCATCCTGGTGATGGTCCTCAACCTCGGCGCCCGGCTGATCGCCCGGGTCTTCGCCCCCAAGACGGGCCGCTGACTGTTTTCAGGCCACCGTCCCTTCCGGTCCTTCCCGCCGGAACCTAGACTTCAATTCATACCCAGTTAGTGAAGGAACACCATGTCTAAGCGCATCGACGTCAAGGACCTGAACGTGTACTACGGCGATTTCCTCGCCGTGGAGGACGTCACCATCAACATCGAGGCCAAGTCCGTCACCGCGTTCATCGGACCCTCGGGCTGCGGAAAGTCCACCTTCCTGCGAACCCTGAACCGCATGCACGAGGTCCTTCCCGGCGCGCGCGTGGAGGGCGAGGTCCTGCTCGACGGCGACAACCTGTACGGCCCGGGCGTTGACCCCGTGACTGTCCGCTCGCAGATCGGCATGGTGTTCCAGCGGCCCAATCCGTTCCCCACCATGTCCATCCGGGACAATGTGCTGGCAGGCGTGAAGCTGAACAACAAGAAGATCTCCAAGGGCGAGGCCGACGTCCTGGTGGAGCGCTCGCTGAAGGGCGCAAACCTGTGGAACGAGGTTAAGGACCGCCTGGAGAAGCCGGGCTCGGGCCTTTCCGGCGGGCAGCAGCAGCGCCTGTGCATCGCCCGTGCCATCGCCGTGGAGCCGCAGGTGATCCTCATGGACGAGCCGTGTTCGGCGCTGGACCCCATCTCCACCCTGGCCATCGAGGACCTCATCAATGAGCTCAAGGACCAGTACACGGTGGTGATCGTGACGCACAACATGCAGCAGGCAGCCCGCGTCTCGGACCGGACCGCTTTCTTCAACATTGCAGGCACCGGAAAACCCGGCAAGCTGATCGAGGTCGGAGACACGCACACCATCTTCAGCAACCCCACCCAGAAGGCCACGGAGGACTACGTCTCCGGCCGCTTCGGATAACCCGCCGGCATAACCAAGGCGCAACAAGAAGCCCGGGCGGGAATCCATCCTGCCCGGGTTTCTGCTTTCTCCTGCCGGGGCGGCTTCAGAAACGCATGTTGTCCAAGGCCCCGCCATTTAGTAAGCTCAACTAGATACTTGTCTAACTAGTAAATTGCAGGCTTAGGAGCTTTCTTGACACAGACGGGGCATGGCCTTGTGGGCCATCACTTCAAAGTTTCCGGAAATCCCGGACGGGAAGATCCGGCAGGGATGGCCGTCAGGAGAGAAGCCGCAGCCGGCGGGGAGCACCTCTCCGCGGTCTGGCGCACCAGCTCCTACCTGGAGAGCGTCCAGTGGGAACTCGATGCCGCCCACGAATCCCTTAGGGAAGCTGTCCAACAGGCAGCCAGCTCCGGAGTGGACCACGGCGCGCTCCTCCAGGCGGCGAACATGACGTCCCAGGAACTGGAAGCGGCCCTGCTGGACGCCCCGTCCGCCTGGCCGGCAGGGATTTAGCCTACTCCGGAACTTCAAGCTGGAAACCGCACCGGCAGCGCAGGACCCGCGTGGGCAGCGAGACCATGTTCAGGGCACCTCCGTTGTTGCTGCTGCGGTAGCAGAGCCGTTCGACCTCGAACTCGGCTTCTTCCATGGGAAACCCGCAGTGGATGTACTCATCGCCGAACAGGATGACCTGCGCCATCCAGCGCACCTGGTGCAGCGCCGCCGCCACATCCCGTGCATAAGCGAGGTGTTCCTGGAACAGCCGGCAGTCGTTGCAGGTGTAGGCAACGGTGACCAGGTCCCCGTTGGCTGCCCCCATCGCCCTGATGGCGTGGATGGTTAATCGATGTTCGGTCCCGCAGGTTTCGCAGCGCAGCTGCCGCGGCTGGGGCAGGGAACGCCGGGGATTCGAAGTAGACATGATGCCTGATCATTTCCGCGAGGTGCATCCATGCCGCCGATATGCTGCAGCGGCCCAGTCCGCGGCCCTGCACCCGGCGGCGGATGTCCGGCCCCGGAAATCGTGAGCACGGGATTCCGGAGACTTACTCTCGAATCTACGTCACCGTGATCAGCGTGTACAGGGGAACCTAAAACCCGCATGACGCCGGGACGTACCAGGTTCAGCCAGCCACCGGGGTGAGCGCCAAAGCCAGCACGAATGCCAGTGCAGCCGTGGCGGCGGGGGTGAGGACCCAGAGCCCCACGATCCGGATCACCAGCTTCCGGTTAGTCACGGAAAAATGCTGGTTCTCTCCCGCCCCGAGGACCGCCGAAGTCACAGTGTGTGTGGTGGACAACGGCCAATGGAGCCCAATGGCACCCACAAAAAGCATTACGGCGCTGAAAGTCTGGGCGACAGATCCGCGCAGCGGATCCACCCGGGTAATTCTGTACCCGATTGTGTGCGAGATCCGCCAGCCGCCGAACATGGTCCCGGCGGCGATCATCACCGCTGTCAGCAGCATCACCCACAGGGGCAACGAGCCGCCGTCGGCATACCCGGCCGCCAACAGCGCCAGCAGCAGCACGGCGCTCACCCGCTGCCCGTCCTGCAGGCCGTGTCCGAAAGCCACGGCCCCGGCCGCCACTGCCTGGCTCCGGCGGAAGCGGTGGTTGACCACATTGGGCTGGGAGTAGCGGGCGGCCCAGGTGGCCGGATACACCAGCATGAAGGCGCCGCTGTACGCGACGAGCGGGGACAGCACCAGCGGAAGTACTACCTGGAAGAGCAGGGACTGGTCCACCCCTCCGACGCCGGTGCCGCCCACCGCCAGGCTGGCCAGTCCGGCGCCGGCAAGTCCGCCCACCAGGGCATGGGTGGATGAGGCGGGGATGCCGCGCCACCACAGCAAAATTCCCCATGCGCACGCGCTGGCCAGCCCGGCCACCAGGATGCTGAGGCCCTGCGGCCCCGGAGGAAGGCTGATCCAGGCCCGGCTGATGGCCACCGCAAGGCCGGCGCTCAGGAGGGCGCCAACGAAGTTGAAGAAGGCTGCCAGCAGCACTGCGACGCTGGGGGTGAGTGCCCTTGTGCGGACCGCAAGCGCGACCGAGGTGGACGCGTCACGGAAGCCGTTGAGGAAGGCGAACGCCGCAGACAGCAGGACCACCATGCCGAAGATGACCGCTGTCACCTCAGGATTCCTTGACGATGAGGCTGCCTACCTGGGTGGCGATCCGCCGCATGTCCTTGGTGACTTCCACCAGCTGGTTGGCGATGTCCCGGTTACGGGAATACTGCGCCCACTTCATGTCCGCGATCATGTCCGCCACCCATACGCGGTGGGTGCGTTCGGCGCGCTTGGTGAGGCGGAGGATTTCGATCCAGTAATCCTCGAGGTCATCGAGGTTGTTGAGCCGGCGCATGGCATCCACGGTCAGTTCAGCCTGCCGGCTGATGATCTCCAGCTGGTCTGCGGCCCGCTTGGGCAGCCGCTCCAGCTTGTAGAGGGCCACCAGCTCCGCAGCCGCGTCCATCTTCTCCATCGCCTCGTTGAGGTAGCGGGAGAGCGCGTACATGTCCTCGCGGGGTAGGGGATTCACGAAACTGGACCGCATATGCGTCAGGAGGGCGAAGTGCAGCTCCGCGGACTTCGCCTCGTGGTTGTGCATGTCCTCTACCAGCTTGTCGTGTTCAGCTGCAGGGACGCCAAGAATTTCAGCCAGGGTGGCGGCTGCCAGCACAATCTGCTGGGCCAACTGGGAAAGGAGGTCCAGCCCGGCGGGCTCCTGGGGGAAAAGGCGCAGCTTCACGTGTTTACCGGTCTCCGGGGAAAAGTACGGGCGGGGTGTTGCTGCCGTGTGACTTGACCCCGGCGCGCAACTGAGCCAACTCTACCGGCCCGTAACTTGGCGCCTGGAAACAGGCCCGGAATGTCCGGAAAGACGGGAGGAAAAGTGGCAGAAAAATGGTGCCGAACCGGATACGCCTCTCGGCGGTAGGCCGCTCTAGGCGGCTAATTGTTGAAGCCCGGGGGTTTCGCGGCTCGGCACCGATTTCAGTTTTCTACTTTGCCTGGCGCAAGTCAATCTTGACAGATTGGGCAACGGCGGGGCAGGCGGGCCGGTTTCAGTCGAGTTCGCCCAGCCGCCACGCATTCGCCGCATGCTCCAGGTCCTCAGCGGTTTTCACAAGCTGGTGCGAGTTCCGGGTGAGTTTGCTGGCGTGTGCTTCGTTGCCGTGCTCGGCACCGTCGGCGATGGTCGCCTGGCCGAGTGCCACAACCCGGCAAAAGGCTGCGGAACGTTCCAGCGCGACGTCGAACTCGCCGTCGAACGCGCCGGAGAGGATGGCATCCGCCATGGCCCGCATCTCATCGGCGCCCGGCGGTTCGGCCGCTCCGGCCACCACGTTGGACACCTGGGCTGTGTCCTTGCCGGCCCGGAAGTACACGGAAATGCGCTCGGGGTCCTGGACCGTGGCGGCACGCAGGGCGTAGAGGCGCCATAACGCGCCGGGCAGTGAACGCGCCGGACTTTCGGCCCACATTTCCGCGATGGCCTCCAGCCCCTGCTCGTCGGCGAGCTTCACCAGGCGCTCAGTGACCACGGGATCGTCACTGTCGCGGCCGTGGCGGACCAAGGCCTGGGCCGCGAGGTGGGCCGCCTCAGACACCCGCGCGGGATCCGCGCCCCCGGTAAAGGGCTCGAAGTCGATGGGAGCGAAGGGCTTGGGCTTATGGTGCCGGTTCGCGCCGCCGTAAGGACTGGATCCTGCTTGCTCACTCATGCCCCCACGCTACTCCTGTGCCAAGGCGGAAATCGAGCATCCGTTCCTGTCGGCGGTCGCAGGATTCCGCGGCCGACGGCGGACGGGCAGCTTCGTGCGAACGCGCCGGAACCATGGGTTAGAGTATTAACGTCCAGAAATGGATTGGGCCGAGTTGGCCAGCGCTTACGGCGTTGCACCATCCGGCGGGGGCCTTTAGCTCAGTTGGTAGAGCATCGGACTTTTAATCCGTGGGTCGTGGGTTCGAGCCCCACAGGGCCCACTCTTTTAGCGAAGAGTGGAAACCCCCGGTTCCTTGCACCAGCAGGGAACCGGGGGTTTTTCCGTGAATTCATGCAGGATTCGAGCATCAGGGGCCGGTGTCATTATCAGGAGTCGTTCGCACTGAATGTCCGGAATCGGAACGCGCCCAGGCTCGTTCAGGCATCCTCAGAAGTGGAGATCAATTCCGGCAGATGAGTGTTTTACCGTAGGGACACCTGGGCTGTTGGCCACGTTGAATGTCGTGAAATTGATTTGGGTGACTTTCAGGCCGCACCGGACCTTGGCGTTGATCCGCATGACCGTCTTCCGGCAATCGGATGTCAACAGTCCCGTGCAGCAGGGGGCTTGGAAAACCGCCCACAAGGTCCTCGTGCCGTCCTGGCACGGAAGGTCCGCCGGAAGTCAATCGGCGCCCGAATATTCAAATAGGATTATGCACGCATTCAGAGTTATGCCCGTCACACTTCGGGTGGAGCTCCTGCGACGTGGTGCGGATCGATGACCCGATTGCCGCCGCGCGCTTAGGGAAAGGGAGAACGTTATGTCCGAAACTGCCGCCTTGGACGTCATGGCCGTTTCATATGGATCTGCAGCCATTCATCACCTTGGGTGCCGCCTGGTTTGGACAAAATGTACTTGCTTCGGGATCACGGCCGGGGAAAGCCTGTGAACGCCTCACCCCGGGAACGGGAGCTTGCCCGGTTTCGCCCCGTCACTGAACTCGCCCTCCCCTCAAGAGCAACAAATGCTCTGCTTCGGAACGGAGTGCGCTCGGTGGGACAATTGATCGCCCGGTCAAAAGAGGACCTCATGACAGAGATCATGGGTCTTGGGGAAGGAATGCTTAAGGTCATCGAGGCCTCACTCGCCCTGGAAAACCTTTCGCTCGCACCAACGGATAAACCTTCTGTGGCGTTTGCCCAGGTACCACCACGCCGCGCTCGGAGCCGATCCAAGACCGATCGCCACGTCACCAACCACAAGGCATGGATCGGGCCAAGGGACGACAATTTCTGACCTGGGAGGGAGGTCTTTCACGCTCCGGCCCAGGCGGTCCAGCCTGCACACCCACAGCGTGTCACGTTCGCGAATTGTCCAGCGCCTGGTTGAGCCGGGGCATTGGGGCTTGGCGCCGCTGATCGTGTCTTTGTAGACCTTGTCGCATCCGGCCTTCTGTAGGGCGTCGCTCGACTGTCCCCCCATGGATCAACCAACCACGGGAAACCACCAAGGAGAAGCAGACCAACTCCCGTTGGTGCCGTCCAGCCTGAAAAATTCCGCCGTCAAACCCCGGGAGCTTGCACCGGGATCCTAGAGTTGTAAGCCAAAGGTACGCATCTGTTCTCGGCCTTCTTCGGTGATTCGATCCGGTCCCCAGGGCGGCATCCAGACCCAGTTTAAACGCCATTCCTGGACAACGCCGTTCATCGCTCTGCCAACCTGCTCCTCGATGACCTCGGCCAAAGGGCAGGCCGCCGAGGTCAACGTCATTGTGATCACCACTGCGCTGCCCTCCCCATACTCAAGACTGTAAAGGAGCCCGAGATCGACGACATTGGCTCCCAGCTCCGGGTCAAAGACCTCCTTGAGGGCTTCCTCCACATCCTCAAGGGGCATCGGGGCGGAGTTTGTTGCAGTTCTCGGGCTGATCTCTGTCTCAGACACTGTTCCTTCTTATGCCGTGGCACACCGCTACCGCCTAGCGACCGCAGCCCGGCGGACGGCTACGCAAGGCGCCGGCCGCCCACTTCTGCAGTTCCTGCAGTCTGAACCTGAAATTGAGCAGCTCCCAGCAGGGTGTCCGCCCCGCGAGAGTCGTCTGCACGGCGGGGACAAGATCCGCGTCGAGTGTCTTCAAACAGGCACTTCCATTACGTCATGCGCTTGTTCATGTAGCTCAAAGACTCCTGCTACAGTCTACCGCGGAAGCAAGGTAAGCCTTACCTAAGCAACCGCTATCCTGTGATCATAGTTTGAAAGCGGCTCCTTGAAAACACGCATCTGACGCTTCGTTAATGGGGCCGACGCAAGTAGCCGGGACAAACCGGGCGGATATGGCCTATCCGTAGCCGGTGGGGCCGAGTTGGGCCAGTTCACCACGGTGACGGCCCCGAATGGTGCCTTCCTGGGCGTACACCATGGCAATTTCAGGCGTCCCTGGGTCCCATCCCTACTGCAGTCGCGTTTATGGGGCAAAGCCGCGTCGCCGGAATGGTGTCCTCCGGCGGTCTGTTGACGTCTTCGTCCCCAGCGTGCACGGCGCAGGACGTGCGGAGATGGCCTCGCAGAGAGATCGACGGCTGCCCCGCCGAGCGCGTGCCGCATCCCCGAATGGACAAATAGGTAAGGCTTCCCTAACCTTGAACTCCGAGGAAGGAGGGCGCCATGATCGTCTGTCACTGCAAGGTAGTCAGCGACCGTGACATCCAGGCTGCCCTCGCTGACTGCGCCGGCTCGGTCGGGGCCGTCTGCCGCAGCACCGGGGCCGCCCAGGACTGCGGTTCCTGCATCTTTACGGTGAAGGCACTGGTGTGCCAGTATCGAGAGCAAGAACAAGCATTCCTGGAGGTCGACGGTGCAGCCAGCTAGCCCACGGATCACAGAGCTCCTCAACGACGCGCTCACCTTGGAGCTCACCGTCACGAACACCTACTTCCTCCACGCCCGGATGCTCGACAACTGGGGCCTCAGCGCACTCGGCAAGGTCTTCTATGAACTGTCCATCGACGAGATGCGCGACGCCGACGACCTGATCAACCGGATCCTCATGTTCGACGGCCATCCCAACGTGCAGAAGCTGGGAGCCATCACCGTCGGCGAGACGGCGCAAGAGATGCTCTCCCTCGCGCTCGTCAGCGAGAAGGCGGCCGTTACGCAGTTCAACGCCTCGGCGAAGGAGTGCCGCGAGCTCGGTGACCATGGCACCGCCGCGGTTTTCGAGGACATGGTCCGCGACGAGGAGAAGCACGCCGACTGGTTTGAGGGGCAGCTCGACGCGATCGAACGCGTCGGCGTCGAGGCGTACCTCGCCCAGCACATCGCGGCCGGCACCGGCCCGCAGGGCTGACCCGGCCGGCTGCCGGTCACTCGACGCGGGAATCGGCGCGAAGTTAAGACCAAGCAGCGCCCTCTCTCTTTATGCCGAAGTGTTCGCCATCAACACGACGCTGACCAGCAATTTCACGGAACCATCGGCATAACCCGGACATCAAGATAATCGATGTGCAGACGTCTGCATAATATCGAGCAGGTCAATGCCGACCTGAAGGACAGCGCGCTGGCACATATGCCCTCAAGCGTTTGTGCCGTTAAAACGGCTTGGTTCGTTGCCGCGTCATGGCCTACAACCTCCGCCTGCGCCGCCGGGATCCCCGCTGCCGGGCCCTTCGGCAAGGCCCGTACCGGAACGATCCGCCGCAAACCCACCCACATCCGGCCAGGATCGCCGCCGCGCCCGACGCATCCGGATTCACCCGGGCGGATCGGTGGATCAAGGCTTAGTGCAGAGGACTTTGGACATTCAGTGCAGTCTGCTTCTGAAAGTGACATCCCGGCGTTCCCAAGCTTCTTCGCGGTTCCTAACCCTGAGGGCGCGGATTCGCGAACAAGCCCAGGACTGCCTGCCTAGTCGCCCACGGCCTCAGCGGCCTCGGTGCCAAGCTTGGCTCGGGCGGGGTGGGATCATCTGTCCTGTTTGTACCCGCTCGGGGTGTTTGTCAGTCGTGCCGGAAGCTGCAATCCTCTCCGCGCAGGCAGAATGGGCACATGGCAAAAAGCAGCAAGGGGCGGATGCCGCGCCTTGAAGACGTGGCGGACAGGGCCGGGGTCTCCCACCAGACGGTCTCCCGGGTGGTCAACAACCATCCCAATGTCAGCAGAGCGACGCGCGCGAAGGTGGAGGCCGCAATCGCCGAGCTGGGGTACCGCCGGAATACCGCCGCCCGTAGCCTGGTGACCCGGCGATCGCAGACCATCGGCGTCCTGGCCAATGAACTGTCCCAGTACGGTCCGGCCAACACGCTCCTCGGAGTTGAACAGGCCGCCCGGAACGCCGGCTATTTTGTCAGCATCGCAGCCCTCCGCGAGGTCGGCAGGGATGCCATTTCCGCCGCCGTCAACCACTTCATGGACCAGGCCGTCGACGGAATCGCGGTGCTGGTGCCGCACGCCGACACCCTGCTGGCCCTGGAAGAAATGCGGCTGACCGTGCCGGTGGTGGCGGTGGGATCCCTCGGCAGCAGCAGCGTCAGCGGCGCCATGGTGGACCAGCGCCGCGGCGCCCAGCTCGCCGTCGAGCACCTGATCAGCCGGGGCCACCGCCGGATCGGCCACATTGCCGGGCCGCAGGACTGGACGGACGGTTCCGAGCGCGCCGAAGGCTGGCGCGAGGCACTCAGGGCTGCCGATCTGGCCGACGACCTCCTGGTGCAGGGCGACTGGAGCGCCGGCAGCGGATACGAGGCCGGCCGGCAGCTCGCGGCCGGGCGGACCGCGACGGCGCTCTTCGTGGGCAACGACCAGATGGCCCTGGGCGTACTGCGCGCCTTCGCGGAAGCGGGGGTCCGGGTGCCCGACGACGTCTCCGTGGTGGGGTTCGACGACCAGCCGGAATCGGGGTACTTCACCCCGCCGCTCACCACGGTGCGGCAGGACTTCGAGGAGCTGGGCCGGCGCTGCATGGACATCATGCTCAAGGAGATCGAAGCCGGCGCCGGCGTCAGCTCCACTGTGGTCACGCCGGAACTGGTCCTCCGGGCGAGCACAGCCCCGCCCGCGGCCGAAAAATCCTGAACAAATTTCCATGCAAGTGCATCCAACCTTGATGCTGCGCCGGTAGTAGGGGTGTAAGCAAAAACGCCCGTACGGCGGGCCGATCAAGGAGAAGGACATGCGCAACAGGATTTTTACAGCAGGCGCCGGTGCGGCGGCAATCGCGGCAGCCATAGCTCTCGCCGGCCCTGCCCACGCTGCGGAGGGGGATGCACAGTTGTCCGTCCTCCACGGCGTACCGGGCTTGACCGTGGATGTCTGGGTCAATGGGGACCGGACCCTGGACGACTTCACCCCCGGCAGCCTGGCCGGCCCGCTGGCACTGCCGCCAGGGGCCTACGAACTCGCCATAACCGCCTCGGATGCCGCCGACGCGTCCGCGGCCGACATAGGCCCGGTCAGTGTCACGCTGGCCGCCAACGGCAACTACACCGCCGTCGCCAACCTCGACGCAGCAGGCAACCCCACCGCCAACCTCTTCACCAACAACGTTTCCCGGATCGAGGCCGGCAAGGGCAAGCTGACCGTCCGGCACACCGCCGCAGCTCCCGCCGTGGACGTCCTCGCCGGCGGCGCCGCGGTAGTGTCCAACCTCGCCAACCCGAACGAGCAGACCCTCACGCTTGACCCCGGCACCGTTTCGGCTGCAGTCGCTGCCGCCGGAACCACGGCATCGGTCATCGGTCCGGCCGACGTCACGATCGCCGAGGGTTCGCACACCATCGTGTACGCCTGGGGCAGCCTGGCGGACAAGAACCTCCAGCTGGCCGTGCAGACCATCGAGGGCCTGCACTCCGCTCCCGCCTCGGTGCCGGGAGCCCGTGACGGCTCCGGCGATGCTGCGTCGACTGACCCGGCGGCACTCACGGTTGGTTTCGGCGCCGCAGCGCTGGCCCTGCTCCTCGGCGGCCTGGGCGTAGCCCGTACCGTTGCCGCCCGCCGGGCAGGGTAAATCCCCACTGGCGGCCGCCCGGTGGAAGCCGGGCGGCCGCCCCCTTGTCCCATCAGTTGCTTGTTCCATCAGCTGCAGGTTCCCGCCAGGGCGCGGACATGAGAAAGGCCGGAAAGATGGACCCGAGACAGCACGGTGGCAGGGCAAACGCCGGCCACGCAAACGTTGCGCAGGCCAACGCCGGACAGATAAAGACAGCCACGACGACGGCAGGCGAGTGCCGCCGTCGTCCTTCTGTTTTTTCTGCGGCCGGGATCCTGTTCGCGGCCGCACTGCTGCTTGCCGGCTGCGCAGCGGGCTCCTCCAAGCCCGCCCCATCCTCCCCGCCGGCCGCCAGCCAGGCAGCTGCGCCGGGGCCGGCCCAGCCGGAAACCCCGGCGGCCGCCGGGGCTGCGCCGGTTCCGGACATTCCTGTGCGGCCCGCCATTCCGGAATCAGCGGCAGCGGAGCCTTACCCGGCCTGGCTCACCGTGGCAGGGACTTCCATCGACATGCCCCTGGTGCCGGTGGGAGTTGCGAACGGCGGGGCGATGGAAATCCCGGACGCCTTCGACCGGGCGGGCTGGTACCGGTTCGGCCCGCCCCCGGGATCCGCGGCCGGTACTGCCGTCATTGCCGGGCACATCGACACGAAATCGGACAACGCACCGTTCTCGCAGCTGAAGACGGTGGCCGCAGGAACCCTGGTGCAGGTGGGGCGCCAAGGTGCCCCTGCCCTGAACTACCGGGTGGTCACGGTGGAGTTGATGGCCAAGGACAAATTTGACGGAGATTCCGTGTTCCGGCGCACGGGTCCGCATGAACTCAAGGTGGTCACCTGCGGCGGCGAATGGCTGGACGAACGAATGGACTACAGCGACAATGTGATTGTCACCGCGGTCCTTGAGTGAACGGTGATGCTGCCTTGAATCTCGCCACCGACGCCGCGAAGGAGCCACGTTTGGCAACTCCCGACCAGGCTTCGCGGGGTTGGGAAGATGAGCTCACATCCTCCTTCCTGGCCGGAGACGAACGCGCCCTGGCCGCTGCCTACCGTGAATTCGCGCCGCTGGTGCACACCCTTGCAGTGCGTTCCCTGCCGGACCGCTCGGCGGCGGACGATGTCACCCAGGAGGTCTTCATCCGCGTATGGCGCTCCCGGAGCACCTTCAATCCACAGGTTGCCAGGCTTCCCGCCTGGATCGTGGGCATTACCCGGAATGTCATCTCGGACACCCTGTCCGCCTCGGCCCGGGAAACGCGGAAGGCCCTCGCGGTGGCGGGAGCCGGCCTGGCGGATGAAGCCGGGAGCGGCCTTGAAGATGCAGAACTCCTGGCTGACAGGATTCTCCTGGACGGGGAACTGGACAGGCTCGGCGAACCCCAGGGCTCCATCATGAAGCTTGCCTTCTACGATGACCTGACCCATGAGCAGATTTCGAGGAAACTTGGCCTGCCCCTTGGTACCGTCAAAAGCCACATCCGCCGCAGCTTGTCCCACCTGAGGAACAGATTGGAGGTAAACCATGCCGCACCTTGATCCGGAAGAGTTGAGCCTCCTTGCCCTGTACGACGACTGGGACGACGGCGGCAGCCGGGAACACCTGCGGGTCTGCCCTGAGTGCGCCGCAGACTTCGCTGCCCTTCGCCGGGCTGTGGAGGCGGTAAAGACGACGCCGGACGCCGGCAGCCTGGAGCGCCCCGGCCCCCATGTGTGGGCCGGGATCCATCGGGAACTGGGCCTGTCCGAGTCCGTGCAGGAGGATCCGCTGGCCAGCGCCGGGCCGGCGGCGGCGGAACGCCCGGCTCCTGCCGAACGTCAAGCAGTTGCCGGCCGTGAGGAGACAGCCCGCGGGCAGTCTGCGGCGGAGCCTGTTTCCCTGCAGGACAGGGCTGGAACCCGCCCCGCCGAGCGCCGAACCACAGCCTGGTGGCAGCGCCCGGGAACCTGGATGGCCGCTGCCGCAGCGGCAGTCCTGGTCACCGCAGGTGCTGTGTGGTCGCTCAACCAGGCGCCCCGGCCGCTTGCGGAGGCGGACCTGGCGCCACTTGCCCAGTTCTCCGCCGCCGGTTCGGCAAAGGTGGTGGAGGCGGCGGACGGCTCCCGTGCCTTGGAGATACAGCTCAGCAAGGACGAGGCGAAGGGCTACCAGGAAGTCTGGCTGATCGCCCCCGACCTCTCACGGCTGGTGAGCCTGGGCGTGCTGAATTCCGAATCGGGGACCTTCCAACTGCCTGCCGGCCTGGAACTCTCGGAGTACCCCATTGTTGACGTCTCTGACGAACCCGTGGACGGCAACCCGGCCCATTCAAGCGTTAGCATCGCCAGGGGCACGCTCAATACCTGAGCGGCCTCTCCGCTGCGCCGCGGACAGCAAGGTGGTCCCTGTGGTGGCCAAAACCGTGGCCACCAGTGCGGCTGCCACGTGGAGGTGCAGCATCAGGTGCGGGGAGTGGGTGGCGGCGGCTCCTTCCGCGGCAGGTGCTGCGGGGGCCGGCACCTGCGGGGTTGGCGCCCCGCCATGATGGCCGGGAAGGGAAAAGCCGCTGGCCGTTGAGAACGCTTCGAAGGCCACGTGCAGCAGCTGCTGCACCAGCCCTGCGGCGAGCAGCACAGCCCACCCGGGCGGCCGGCGGCCGCGGGCAATCGAGGCGGTCATCGACCCGGCCATGCCCAGCAGGGCAGCCAGAGCGGTAACGATGAGGAGCCCGGGCGCCTGTCCGCCGGCCGCCAGGTGGGCGGACAGTCCCAGCCCGGCAGAGAGCGGGCCGGAGAGCCACGCAGGGGAGCTGCCCCGGGCGGCACCGACTGACCCCGCCATCTCCGGCGCCGTTTGTGCACCCTCCATGGCGCCCCTCCCATAGTTCCTTTTGCAATCTTCCTGCCCTTACCCCGTTTCGCAGGGTCTACGCTGTTGACTTGGTTCTTGTTAGCGCTCACAATTGTGCTCAGGCCGCGAAACTGCGGCAGCTATGGAGGAAGCTTCTTATGGACGCAGTGGGTGCCCCGGACACATTTGTTGTCGGCGTAGACTACGGAACGCTCTCGGGCCGCGCAGTAGTGGTGCGGGTTCGCGACGGCAAGGAACTCGGCAGCGGTGTGTATGACTATCCGCATGCCGTGGTGACGGATCGCCTCCCGGAGGATGTGACGGGCCGCGGCGCGGGCGGAAGAACCGTGCGGCTTCCCGGCGAATGGGCCCTCCAGGTGCCCAACGACTACCGGGAGGTCCTGCGCAAAGCTGTTCCCGCAGCCCTTGCCGAGGCGGGGATTGACCCGGCCGCCGTCGTCGGAATTGCCACGGACTTCACCGCCTGCACCATGGTGCCGGCTACAGCGGACGGTACACCGCTGAACGAGGTGCCAGGGTTTGAAAACCGTCCGCACGCCTACGTCAAGCTCTGGCGCCACCACGCGGCGCAGCCACAGGCGGACCGCATCAACCGGCTGGCAGCCGAGCGCGGCGAAGACTGGCTGTCCCGCTACGGCGGGCTCATTTCCTCCGAATGGGAGTTTGCCAAGGGCCTGCAGCTCCTTGAAGAAGATCCGGAAGCCTACGCGGCAATGGACCACTGGGTTGAGGCAGCCGACTGGATCGTCTGGCAGCTGTGCGGCCGGTACGTCCGCAACGCGTGCACCGCCGGCTACAAGGGCATTTACCAGGACGGGCGCTACCCGTCACGGGATTTCCTGGCCGCGCTGAACCCGGCGTTCAAGGACTTTGTCAACACCAAGCTCGAACACACCATCGGCCGGCTGGGTGAATCCGCCGGGTACCTGACTGCCGAAGCCGCTTCCTGGACCGGCCTGCCGGAGGGCATCGCCGTGGCCGTGGGCAACGTTGACGCCCACGTTACCGCCCCGGCGGCGAAGGCAGTTGATCCCGGCCAGCTGGTGGCCATCATGGGCACCTCCACCTGCCACGTCATGAACGGGGCCGAACTACGTGAAGTGCCCGGGATGTGCGGGGTGGTGGACGGCGGCATCGTGGACGGACTCTGGGGCTACGAGGCCGGCCAGTCCGGCGTTGGGGACATCTTCGGCTGGTTCACCAAGTACGGCGTGCCGCCGGAATACCACCGGGCGGCCGAAGCGGCGGGCCTGGGAATCCACGAATACCTCACTGAACTGGCTTCTCGGCAGGCCATCGGCGAGCACGGACTGATCGCCCTGGACTGGCACTCGGGCAACCGCTCGGTCCTCGTGGACCACGAGCTCTCCGGCATCGTGGTGGGCCAGACCCTGGCCACGCGCCCGGAGGACACCTACCGCGCACTGCTGGAAGCCACCGCCTTCGGCACCCGCACCATCGTGGACGCTTTCCGGGACGCCGGCGTCCCCGTGAAGGAGTTCATCGTGGCCGGCGGCCTGCTCAAGAACCCGCTCCTCATGCAGATCTATGCGGACGCCACCGGCCTGCAGCTTTCCACCATCGGGTCCGCCCAGGGCCCGGCACTGGGATCGGCCATCCACGCGGCCGTGGCCGCCGGCGCCTACCCGGACATCCGGGAAGCGGCAGCTGCCATGGGCTCCGAACCAGGCGAGGTGTACACCCCGATTCCGGAAAACGTGGCTGCTTACGAGGAACTGTTCCAGGAATACAAGACCCTGCACGACTACTTCGGCCGCGGCGCAAACGACGTGATGCACCGGCTCAAGGCCATCCAGCGCAGGGCTGCCGGAGCAGTGCTTCCCGGCACCACGGCAGGACCCGCTGTCCGCGCCACGGCAGGGGTTTCCGCGTGAGCGCCGGGAAGGCGGCGGGAACCGGAATCCTGGAAACCATCGCCCGCGTCAGGGAAGAAGTCTGTGCCCTGCACGCCGAGCTGACCCGGTACGAACTGGTGGTGTGGACTGCGGGCAACGTCTCGGCCCGCGTCCCCGGCCACGAGCTGATGGTCATCAAGCCCTCCGGCGTCTCCTACCAGGACCTCACCCCGGACCAGATGGTGGTCACCGACCTCTACGGCGCACCCGTGGATGGCGATGCAACAGGCGCGTGGGTCAATCCGCCGCTCTCGCCGTCGTCGGACACTGCTGCCCACGCGTACGTCTACCGCCACATGCCCGAAGTGGGCGGGGTGGTGCACACGCACTCCACCTACGCCACCGCGTGGGCGGCCCGCGGCGAGGCCATCCCCTGCGTGCTCACTATGATGAGCGATGAATTCGGCGGGTCCATCCCGGTGGGGCCGTTCGCGCTGATCGGCGACGATTCGATCGGCCACGGCATCGTGGAGACGCTCAAGAACTCCAACTCCCCGGCCGTTTTGATGCAGAACCATGGCCCCTTCACCATCGGCAAGGACGCCCGCTCCGCCGTGAAGGCCGCCGTGATGTGCGAGGAAGTGGCCCGCACCGTCCACATCGCCCGGCAGCTGGGCGAGCCGATCGCCATCGACCAGGGCTCCATCGACTCCCTCTACGCCCGCTACCAGAACGTTTACGGCCAGTAACAGCCAGCGGCCACACGATGGCCCCCACACGTATTTCAGGAGAACCCATGAGCACCGCAGCAAACACCTCCCTTGACGGCTTTGAGGTCTGGTTCCTCACCGGCAGCCAGCACCTCTACGGCGAGGACGTCCTCAAGCAGGTGGCCGCGCAGTCGCAGGAAATCGCCAACCAGCTCAACGCTTCCTCCGCAGTTCCGGTGCGGATCGTCTGGAAACCGGTCCTGACGGACCCGGACGCCATCCGCCGCACCGCGCTGGAGGCCAACTCGGATGATTCCGTCATCGGCGTCACGGCCTGGATGCACACGTTCAGCCCGGCCAAGATGTGGATCCAGGGCCTGGACCTCCTCCGCAAGCCGTTGCTGCACCTGCATACCCAGGCAAACCGGGACCTGCCCTGGGCGGATATCGATTTCGACTTCATGAACCTGAACCAGGCCGCGCACGGAGACCGTGAGTTCGGCTACATCCAGTCCCGCCTGGGCATCGCCCGGAAGACCGTCGTCGGGCACGTGTCCAACCCGGAAGTGGCCCGGCAGGTGGGGTCCTGGCAGCGCGCCGCCGCCGGCTGGGCAGCCGTCCGCACGCTCAGGCTGACCCGCTTCGGCGACAACATGCGCAACGTCGCCGTCACCGAAGGCGACAAGACTGAGGCGGAGCTGCGCTTCGGCGTCGCGGTTAACACCTGGTCCGTCAACGAGCTGGCCGAGGCCGTGCACGGCGCGGCGGAGTCCGACGTCGATGCCCTGGTGGCCGAATATGGGGACCTTTACGACGTGGTGCCGGAGCTCCGCGCAGGCGCGCCGCGGCACGATTCCCTGCGGTACGGCGCCCGGATCGAACTGGGCCTGCGCAGCTTCCTGGAAGCCAACGGCTCAGCGGCGTTCACCACGTCCTTCGAGGACCTCGGCTCCCTCCGCCAGCTCCCCGGGCTGGCGGTGCAGCGGCTCATGGCCGCCGGGTACGGCTTCGGCGCCGAGGGCGACTGGAAGACAGCCATCCTGGTCCGGGCCGCGAAAGTGATGGGCGCGGGCCTGCCCGGCGGCGCCTCGCTCATGGAGGACTACACCTACCACCTGGAACCCGGCGCAGAAAAAATCCTGGGCGCGCACATGCTGGAGGTCTGCCCCTCGTTGACCGCCGGCAGGCCCAGGCTGGAGATCCAACCGCTGGGCATCGGCGGCAAGGAAGACCCCGTGCGCCTGGTGTTCGACGCCGATGCCTCCGCGGGCGTCGTCGTCGCCCTTTCGGACATGCGGGACAGGTTCCGCCTGGTGGCCAACGCCGTCGAGGTTGTGCCCCTGGACCAGCCGCTGCCCAACCTGCCCGTGGCCCGCGCCCTGTGGCAGCCCAAGCCGGACTTCGCCACCTCCGCCGCCGCCTGGCTCACCGCCGGCGCCGCGCACCACACAGTGCTCTCCACCCAGGTAGGCATGGACGTGTTCGAGGACTTTGCCGAAATCGCAAAGACCGAGCTGCTTACCATCGACGAGGGAACCACCATTCGCCAGTTCAAGAAGGACCTGAACTGGAACGCCGCCTACTACAAGCTGGCCGGCGGCATCTAGCGGGTCCTTGGGCTGCCGGCCTGGCTAGTGGCCGAAGTGGGCACGGGGCGGACCCTCGGGCAACCGCTCGAGGATGTCCTCCGCCACCAGGCGTACCTTGATGTTCCGGTGGCTGGACGCCTTGGCGAGGATGGCAAATGCCTCGTGGTAGGAGCACCGGTTCTGCGCCATGATCACTCCGCAGGCGACATTGATTGATGTCCGGCTGTCCAGCGCCGAGCGCAGGTCGGTGGCCATTGACCTCGCCGAGTGGAGGCTGATGGCCATTCCGAGGCTTTGCGCGGCAAGCCCGGCGAAGGTGCGGGCTTCGGCGATGACCTGCAGCGGGAAGGCCTTGGCGTCCTGGGCGAAGAATGCCAAGGCCGCGCCTATGCCCCCGTAAGCGGTTCCGTCCGCAGCCCCGCTTTCCGCATAGTCGGTTGCCACCCGGAGCCGTACCCCCATTGCGCTGCCGAACCCTGCCAGCTGCAGCTGGGTGGAATACCGCGGCCACCGGAAGTCCCCGTTCCGCTGGAGCACCGCCACGGGATGGCCGCCTGAAAGGACCTCGTTGACCGGGCCCTCCTTGGCTTCCCGCTCCCACTCCAAAAGATGGACCACGTCGTCCGACGTGCCGGTAGCGGCTGGATTCCTCTTGGGCTGGTGCACCAGGACCCCGCACTCTATCCGGAGCCCCGTGGCCCGCACCACTGTCCGGACGGTCGCGGCCGCCAGAAGGTCGAGGGAATCATGCAGGCTGTGGGTGCCGGTCACCAGATCAAGCACCAGCCCGTCCGGGCTGCCGGACTCAGCCGGCCTTCCGGCGGGCCGGGCCGGTGCCTGCCGCTGGTCGACGCCCTGCCGGGAACGAAGAGGGCCGGCGACGGCTGGGGGAGAGGCCTTGGTCTCAAAGGCCTCCTCGTCGCCGGCCCCGCTTAATACCCGCGTCCGATGGACCGGGAAACCCGCGCTTACCTGCTGTGCGTGCATTGCCGTCTCACACCCCCTAGTGAGCCAAGTCCTACAAGCCTGAACACGTCTTGTCTCTGAGAAAAAAGTAGTTGGGCCGCAGGTCCCGGCGAACGCGTAAGAGGTACCCGACTTTGAGATTAGGTACTACTTGGATGGCCGCCTCCATGACCAGGCAGTGCTTGACTCCTGCCGCCGCAGCACGAACAATGATTTCTATAACGTTGTAAAAATGATGAGACAAGGACGTTTTAGTGACCGCCACAGAACCAGCCGCAGCCAAAATCACCATGGATCCAGCCTTCGTGGTGGGTCCGGTCCGCCGGCGTACTTTCGGTGCCTTTGTTGAGCACCTTGGCCGTTGTGTGTACACCGGCATTTTCGAGCCGGAACACCGCAACGCCGACGAGGACGGGTTCCGCCGGGACGTGCTCGAGCTGACCCGGGAACTGGGGGTGTCCACGGTCCGCTATCCCGGCGGCAACTTCGTCTCCGGATACCGCTGGGAGGACGGCGTGGGCCCGGCGGACCAGCGGCCCGTCCGGCTGGACCTGGCCTGGCACTCCACCGACCCCAACCTGGTGGGGGTGGACGAGTTCGCCAAGTGGTCCGCCAAGGCCGGCGTCGAGCCCATGATGGCCGTGAACCTGGGCACCCGCGGCACGCAGGAGGCGCTTGACCTGCTGGAGTACTGCAACATCGACGGCGGCACCACCTTCTCGGACCAGCGAAGGGCCAACGGTGCGGAGGACGGCTATGGCATCAGGATGTGGTGCCTTGGCAATGAGATGGACGGGCCCTGGCAGATCGGGCACAAAAACGCGCTGGAGTACGGGCGCCTGGCAGCGGACACCGCCCGCGGCATGCGCATGATCGAACCGGACCTGGAGCTTGTGGCATGCGGCAGCTCCGGACCCGCCATGCCCACTTTCGGGGAGTGGGAGCGCGTGGTCCTTTCCGAAACCTACGAGCTGGTGGACCTCATCTCCGCCCACCAATACTTTGAAGACTTCGGCGACCTGCAGGAACACCTTTCCGCCGGGCACCGGATGGAGGCGTTTATCCAGGACATCGTCAGCCACATCGACCACGTGAAGTCCGTAAAGAAGTCCGCCAAGCAGGTGAACATCTCCTTCGACGAGTGGAACGTCTGGCACATGACCCGCGACGAGTCCAAGGTGCCCACCGGCAAGGATTGGCCCGTGGCCCCCGTCCTGCTTGAGGACACCTACACGGTGGCGGACGCCGTCGTCGTTGGCGATCTCCTGGTCACCCTGCTCAGGAACACGGACCGCGTCCACTCGGCCAGCCTGGCCCAGCTGGTCAACGTGATCGCCCCGATCATGACCGAGCCGGGCGGCCGCGCCTGGAAGCAGACCACGTTCCACCCGTTCGCGCTCACCTCCCGCCACGCCTCCGGAACCGTGCTGCAGCTCGCCGTCGAATCCCCGCGGGTCAGCGGCGGCAAGACGGCCGACTTTGCCGCAGTGTCCGCCGTCGCAACCCATGACGCCGAAAAAGGCGAGGCGGTTGTCTTTGCCGTCAACCGCTCGGCCACGGACGTGATCGGTTTGGACGCCGCTTTGTCCGGGCTGGGCAGCGTGCGCGTGGTGGAGGCGCTCACCTACACGAACAAGGACCCGTACTGGCAGGCAACCGCTGACGACTCAACATCAGTCCTGCCGGCCGAAAACGTCACGGTGAAGGCGGACGGCGGCCGCCTCACAGCCGAGCTCCCGGCAGTGTCCTGGTCCATGATCCGGCTGGCGGTGGGGCAGTAGCCGCCAGCCAAACTCCTGCCGGTCCGGGGCGGGGACGGCATGACGGCGGCGGCCCGGGGATGGGAGGATGGACCGCATGGAATTGCACATCACGGGGGATCCCGCCGCGGACAAATTGCTGAGCGAGGACGCCTTCGCACTGCTGACCGGCATGCTGCTGGACCAGCAGGTCACAATGGAGTCCGCGTTCGCGGGACCGGAGAAGATCCGGATCAGGATCGGGTCAATGAAACCCGAGGCCATCGCCGCGCAGGAGCCGCAGGCCTTCGTGGAGATGTTCAAGGAACGGCCCGCCGTGCACCGCTTCCCCGGCTCAATGGCCGCACGCGTGCAGGCCCTCGCCGAAACGGTGCAAGACGAGTGGGACGGGGACGCCACCGCCATTTGGACCAGGGGCAACCCGGACGGCGCGGAGGTGCTTCGCCGGCTGAAGGCGCTGCCCGGCTTCGGGGAGCAGAAAGCCAAAATCTTCCTGGCGCTGCTCGGCAAGCAGTGCGGGCTGCAGGCGCAGGGCTGGCGGGAAGCTGCCGGGCACTACGGCGAGGAGGGCTCGTACCTCTCCGTGGCCGACATCGTGGACCCGGAGTCCCTCGCCAAGGTGCGGGCCAGCAAGCAGGCTGCGAAGGCGGCCGCCAAGGCAGCAAAGGCCTGACCGGCCGTTCCCCTCGCGGCCGTTCGCCCCTGCCCTGGCCGACGGCGGCACTAGCCCTTGGCCCGACGGCGGCACTGGCCCCTGGCAGCGTTGGTTGCGGCACCCACGCCATCTTCTGCAACGATGTATGGCAGGAACCGGCTGAACCACACGAAGGAGCCATGATGGCGGTCACCATGAACGACGTTGCGAGGGTGGCGGGAGTGTCGCTCAAGACCGTTTCCAACGTGCTCAATGACTACGAGTTCATCCGGCCCGCCACCAGGCAGCGGGTCCTGGACGCCATCGCGGAGCTGGGCTATGAGGCCAACTTGACCGCCCGCAGCCTCCGGTCCGGCAAAACCAGGATGCTGGGGCTGGTCCTCTCCGACCTTTCGGCCCCCTACTATGCGGAACTGGCGTCAAGGCTGATAAAGGCGGCGTCCCGGCGCGGATACCGGGTCCTGGTGGAACAGTCGGACGCGGTGGGTGAAGCGGAACTGAACGCCCTGCAGGGGCCGTTCCGCCAGCTCACCGACGGGCTGCTGTTCACCCCCCTGATGGTTGACGCGGACAGCATCGCCGCCCGCCTCGGCAAGAAGCCCCTGGTCCTGCTGGGCGAACACATTTTGGATCCCCGGTTCGACCTGGTCACCATGAAGAACGGGGAAGCGGCTGCCGCCCTGACCACCCACCTGCTGGCCGGCGGCCGCCGCCGGATTGCCGTGGTTGGTGCCTACCCAGGGGAGTCGGCGGGCAGCGCCGGGCTGCGGCTCAGCGGCTACCGAACGGCGCTGGACCATGCAGGAATCCCGTTTGATCCGGCACTGATAGCGCCCTGCGAGTGGCGGCGGGACGGCGGAGCGGCGGCCGTGGCCGGGCTCCTGGACAGCGGCGTGGAGTTCGACGCCGTCTTCGGCCTGAACGATGTCCTCGCCCTGGGAGCCATGCACGAGCTGCTGATCCGCGGCGTGCGGATTCCGCAGGAGGTTGCGGTGGCGGGCTTCGACGACATCGACGAGGCCCGGTTCGCCGCACCCTCGCTGACCACCGTCTCGCCCGGCATGGAGGAAATTGCGGAACGCTCCATCGGCCTGCTCATCGACCGGATCGAGGGGCTGGCCATGGAGGAACAGGGTGTGCACGTCGAGGCCGGCTTCCAGTTGAAAGTGCGCGAGTCGGCCCCGTAGGGGTTGTACCTGCCGAGGTTTCGACGGCAAGGCACGGGGTACGTTTCCGGACATGATTGCACTTCTTGTCATCGACATGCAGAACGCGTACTTCGAGGCGCCCGAACTTGCAGCGCAGCAGGAACAGCTGGTGGCGTCCTGCAACAGGCTGCTGGAGGCCTTCAAGGCGAACGGCCACAAGGCCCTGATGGTGGGGACGGAGCACGAGCGGGACAAGTCAACCTGGACGCTGAACATGCTCGACGACGACCAGGGCTTCGTATTCCGCGGCACCGAGCAGGCCCAGGCAGTGCCGGGGCTCGCCCTCGACGGCCTGCCGCAGCTGAACAAAACCCGGGACAGTGCCTTCGTGGGCACCAACCTGCTGTCCCGGCTGCGCAACTGGGGCGCGGATGAGGTGGTCCTCGCCGGAGTCTCCACCCACAACTGCATCGCCCAGACCGGCGCAGACGCGTTCGCGCACAACATCCGGGTCACCTACGCCAAGGACGCGATGGCATCCGAGGACAGCCAGGACGCCGCGGACATGCTGCGCATCCTCTCCACCAGCTACCGCCAGCCAGTCCAGTCCATCGAGGAGATCCTGGCCAGGCTCACCAGGTGAGCCTCCCGCCGTCGGAGCCTCGCCTGGACCGGAGAGCCGCCCATAACAAAGCCGAAACGTAGCCGAAACGTCCGCCACCTACTGTGGGTCCCACGCCGTCCGCTGGCTGCCGAAGGGACCCTCATGCATTTGATGCCACGTGAGCAGGAAAAGCTTCTGATCGTGGTGGCCGCCGACCTCGCGCGCCGCCGCCAGGCCCGCGGGCTCAAGCTCAATTACCCGGAAGCCGTGGCCATCATCAGCTACGAACTGATCGAGGGCGCCCGGGACGGCCGCACCGTCGCTGACCTCATGAGCTACGGCACCACCTTGCTCAGGCGCGAAGACGTCATGGAAGGCGTGCCCGAACTGATCCATGATGTGCAGATCGAGGCCACCTTCCCCGACGGCACCAAGCTCGTCACCGTCCACAATCCCATCCGCTGAAGGGGCAGGCCATGATCCCAGGAGAGTACGTCCTCCGGCCGGAGCCGGTGACGGCAAACGCCGGGCGGACGGCGATCGAGGTCGCCGTGACCAACACCGGCGACCGGCCCGTGCAGGTGGGCTCGCACTTCCACTTTGCCGAGGCCAACGCCGCGCTGGCCTTCGACCGGGAAGCCGCCTACGGGCGCCGCCTGGACATCCCCGCCGGGACGGCTGCGCGTTTTGAACCAGGGGACTCCCGGAGCGTTCGGCTGATTGAACTGGCCGGCACCCGCGAGGTGTACGGGCTCAGCAACGCCGTCAACGGGCCGCTGTCCGGCCGTGCCAAGGAACACTCGACGGAGGGTGCCAAGTGAGTTTCGAGATTCCCCGCCGGCAGTATGCGGACCTGTACGGTCCGACGACGGGCGACGCCATCCGCCTGGCGGACACCGAGCTGTTCCTCGAGATCGAGGACGACCTCACCGTCTATGGCGAAGAGGTGGTGTTCGGCGGGGGCAAGGTGATACGGGACGGCATGGGCCAGAACGGCCAGGCGGTCCGCGACAGTGTCGGTTCCGGCGGCGTTGGTTCCGGCGGCGGGGTGCCCGACACCGTGATCACCAACGCCGTCATCCTGGACTACACCGGCATCTACAAGGCCGACGTCGCCCTCAAGGACGGGCACATCTTCAAGATCGGCAAGGCCGGTAACCCGCAGATCACCGACGGCGTCACCATCACCATCGGCGCCAGCACCGAAATCATCGCCGGCGAACGCAAGATCCTCACCGCCGGCGGCGTTGACACCCACATCCATTTCATCTCCCCGGACCAGATCCCGACGGCGCTGGCCAGCGGCGTGACCACCATGATCGGCGGCGGCACCGGTCCCGCCGAGGGCACCAAGGCCACCACCGTGACGCCCGGGAAGTGGCACATCCAGCGGATGCTGCAGGCGGCCGAGGGGTTCCCCATGAACATCGGCCTGTTCGGCAAGGGCCACGCGTCCGCCGTCGAACCCCTGGCCGAGCAGATCCGCGCCGGTGCCATCGGACTGAAGGTCCACGAGGACTGGGGGTCCACCACCTCCTCGATCGACACTTCCCTGACTGTGGCCGACGAGTACGACGTCCAGGTGGCAATCCACACGGACACGCTCAATGAGTGCGGCTTCGTGGAGGACACCATCCGCGCCATCAACGGGCGCGTCATCCACACCTTCCATACCGAGGGAGCCGGCGGCGGGCACGCGCCGGACATCATCAGGATTGCCGGGATGCCCAACGTCCTGCCGGCCTCCACCAACCCCACCCTTCCCTACACGCGCAACACCATCGAAGAGCACCTGGACATGCTGATGGTGTGCCACCACCTCAACCCGGACATTCCCGAGGACGTGGCCTTCGCCGATTCCCGGATCCGTGCCGAAACCATCGCGGCCGAGGACGTCCTGCAGGACCTCGGCGTCTTCTCCATCACGTCGTCGGACTCCCAGGCGATGGGGCGCGTTGGCGAGGTGATCACCCGCACGTGGCAGGTGGCGGACAAGATGAAGAAGCAGCGAGGTGTCCTGGAAGACCCCCGCGGGGACAGCGCTGCCGGCACACACGGCAGCGCGGGCAGTGACAACTTCCGCCTCAAGCGCTACGTGGCCAAGTACACGATCAACCCCGCCATCGCCCAGGGGATCGCGGACTCCGTAGGCTCGGTGGAGGTGGGCAAGTTCGCCGACCTGGTGCTGTGGGACCCGGCCTTCTTCGGCGTCAAGCCCGAACTGGTCCTCAAGGGCGGCCAGATCGCCTACGCGCTGATGGGGGACGCCAACGCCTCCATCCCCACCCCGCAGCCGCGCACCATGCGGCCCATGTTCGGAGCCTTCGGGAAGGCGGTGCAGCAGTGCTCCATCACCTTCCTGTCCAAGGCAGCCATCGACGCCGGCGTCCCCGGGGAACTCGGGCTGGAGAAAGTCGTCCGGCCCGTCTCCGGCATCCGCACCCTCACGAAGGCCGACCTGAAATACAACGACGCCACACCTGACATCCAGGTGGACCCGGAAACCTACCAGGTGACGGTCGACGGCGAGGACGTCACCTGCGATCCGGCCGACGTGCTGCCCATGGCCCAGCGCTACTTCCTCTTCTGATTTCTTCCAAGCCCTCGGAGAACCAAGTGATCATCGACAAAGTCCTCGGCAACCTGCACGAACTGCCGGACCCGCACACCTACGCGGGCCTGCACCAGGAAAAAGTGGTCCTCCCCAGTGCCCAGCTGGTCAAACGCATCCAGCGCGCCACCACGGACCACGGAAAGGAGATAGGCATCCGGCTGCCGGCCGGCTCCGGCGACCTGCGCGACGGCGACATCCTGCACGTCGCTGAAACCAACATGATCGTGGTGTCCGTCCTGCCCACCGACGTCCTGGTGATCGCGCCGCGCTCCGTCTACGAAATGGGTGTCGTAGCCCATTCCCTGGGCAACCGGCACCTGCAGGCACAGTTCTTCGACGCTGCCTCGGAGTACGGGGCTGACGTCATGGTGTGCGCCTACGACCACACCGTCGAGGACTACCTCCGCCACAATGCCGTGCCCTACTCCCGCCAGGACCGCGTCATGCCTGTGCCTTTCCGCCATGCTGAGCACAGTCACTAAGTATCAGCTGGCGCTGCAGCAGCTTACTGACTCTGCGCTTCCTACAGGGGCTTTTGCGCACTCTCTTGGGTTTGAGACTTACGTCGACGCTGGGGTCGTTTTTGATGAGGGGTCCTTCCGGGTGTGGCTCGGTGCTTTCATCGGGCAGCAGTTGACCTATTCCGACGGGCTGGCTGTCCGGTTCCTCTATGAGGGGGTTGATGTTCTTGAGCTCGATGCCCTGCTTTCCGCCTCTCTTTTGCCGCGGCAGGTTCGGGAGGCTTCCGTCAAGATGGGGACCCGGTTGCTGGAAATCGGGGCGGAGGTCTTTCCCTCGGCGGAGCTGGAACTGTTCCGGGACCTGGTGGCCACCGGCCGGGCCGCCGGGCACCAGCCGCTGGCGTTCGCCGTCGTCGCCCGATCACTCGGGGTGCCGCTCCAGGAGGCGCTCGCCGCCTACCTGTTCGCCACGGTCACGTCCCTGGCGCAAAACGCCGTCCGCGCCATCCCGCTGGGCCAGAATGCAGGCCAGCGGCTGCTTCGCCAGGCGGCGGACGACGTTGCTGCCGCCGTCGAACGCATCCAGCACCTGACGCCGGACGACTTCGGGGCCGTAAGCCCCGGACTGGAAATTTCGCAAATGCGGCACGAACGCCAACGTGCCCGGATGTTCATGAGCTAACAGTGCTTTTGAATTCAAAGGAGGACATCATGGCTGAACCCATCAAAATTGGCATCGGCGGGCCCGTGGGGGCGGGCAAGACCCAGCTTGTGGAGCGGCTCACCCGGCACATGAGCGGGGAGGTCTCCATGGCCGCCATCACCAATGACATCTACACCATAGAAGACGCCAAAATCCTCGCCGCCAACGGCATCCTGCCCGCGGACCGGATCATCGGCGTCGAAACCGGCGGCTGCCCGCATACCGCCATCCGCGAAGACACTTCCATGAACACCGCCGCCATCGGGGAACTCAAAGCGCGGCATCCGGACCTGCAGGTCATCTTCGTCGAATCCGGCGGAGACAACCTCTCGGCCACCTTCAGCCCGGAACTCGTCGACTTCTCCATTTACATCATCGATGTGGCCCAGGGCGAAAAGATCCCCCGCAAAGCCGGCCAGGGCATGATCAAGTCCGATCTCTTCATCATCAACAAAACCGACCTCGCTCCCCACGTCGGGGCGGACCTCGCTGTCATGGAACGGGATTCCAAAGAGTTCCGCGGAGCCAAGCCGTTCTGCTTCACCAACCTCAAGACCGACGAAGGGCTGGACAAAGTCATCGATTGGATACGCCATGACGTCCTGATGCTTGACCTGGCGCAATGAGCACGACGGCGGCCCGGTCACCGATGGGCCGGCTTGAGCTTGGCGTGAGTTTCCGGGGCGGCAGGTCCGTTGCCTCCCGCCAGTTCCATCAGGGTGCCCTGCGGGTGGTGCGGCCGCACTACCTGGATGACTCGGGACAGGTTTGCTATGTCGTCGTGAATCCTGGCGGGGCCTATCTCGGGGCGGACCTCTTCGTGCTTGATGTCGAGGTCTGTGAGGGCGCTGACCTGCTGCTCACCACGCAGTCCGCCACCAAGGTTTACCGGACACCCGGGTCCTTCGCCGAGCAGCGGATGGCTGTCCGGCTGGGGGAGGGGGCCCGGCTGGAGCTGGTGCCGGACCAGCTCATTGCCTACCGGGGGGCCAGCTACCGGCAGCGGACGCACATTACTGTTCGGCCGTCGTCGAGCCTTGCCATGGCCGAGGTGGTGACCCCGGGCTGGTCTCCGGACGGTGCTGCCTTCCGGTTCGAGGAAGTGCGGCTGCGGAACGAGATCCACGTCAAGACGGAAGGCGCCACCCAGCTGCTGGCGCTGGACAACCTGCTCATCCGGCCGCCGTCGGGGGATGTCACAGGGCTTGGCTTCATGGAAGGCTTCAGCCACCTGGGCTCGCTGATCGTGGTGGACCCGCGCGTGGACCAGGCGCTCGCAGATGAGCTGCACGGCGTCACGTCGGACAATGCCCTGACCGGCATCTCCCTCACCCGCACAATCGCCGGAACCACGGGCCTGGTCCTCCGCGCGTTGTCGAACAGTACCGGGGAACTGAACCGCCTCCTTGGGTCCTGCACTGCGCTCCTCCGGGAGCGGTGGCACGGGCAGGGACCACTGAACCTGAGGAAACACTGATGACCGCCCTCGGCAACATCACCACGCTGTACCGGGACCGGGAAGCGCTGCCGCTGCGGACCCGCCTGCTGTGGATGTTCGGTGCCGTGGCCGCGCTGCATGCAGCCGCCGTCGTGCTCCTGCTCGCCGGGAATACCGGCAATGCAGGCGGAACCGGGGCGCAGGCACTCACCTGGGGGCTGGTCCTGACCGCCTACCTCTCCGGCGTGAAGCACAGCTACGACTGGGACCACCTCGCGGCCATCGACAACTCCACCCGCAAATTCGTGGCGCAGCGGCAGGACCCGGTGAGTGTCGGGTTCGCGTTCAGCCTCGGCCACAGCTCCGTGGTGACGCTGGCCGGCGTGCTGGTGATCGCGGGCGCCGCCGTGGTGGGGGAGTTGATGCAGGAAGGGTCCGCCGGCAACCTGGTGCTCGGGCTGGTGGGCAGCGGCGTGTCCGGACTGTTCCTGCTGGCCATGGGCCTGTTCAACGGTTCAGCGTTTGCCCGCTCGGCCCGCGCCTACCGCCGGGCACGGACCGGGGCCGCGATCAATCCGCAGGACCTCGCGCCGCAGGGACTGGTTGCCCGCCTCCTTGCCCGGCCGCTGGCCAGGGTGCGGCGGCCGCGGAACATCTATGTGATCGGCTTGCTGTTCGGGCTGGGCTTCGACACCGCCACCACCGTCGGACTGTTGATGATCACCACCGCGGCCTCGCTGGCCGGGGTGCCCGCGTTCGCCTTGCTGGCGCTGCCCCTCGCTTTCGCGGCCGCCATGACCCTGTGCGACTCCCTCAACGGGATGGCCATGATGCGGATGTACCGCTCGGCCCTCGACGATCCGCAGCGGAAACTCGGCTTTAACGCCCTCGTCACCGGAATCTCGGCTGTCTCCGCCCTGTTTATCGCGGTCATCACCCTGGGCGGCTTCGCCGACACAGCCTTCGCGCTGGAGGACCCCTTGACGGCGTGGCTGGGATCCGTTGACCTGGGCGACGCCGGCCTGCTGTTGGTGGCGCTGCTGGTGACCGTCTGGGCAGCAGCAGCCTTGAAGGCACGGACGCAGGCTAAGTAGGACGCACGGCCGGCCTGCCCCTTAGCTTGCTGCACGTGCCGGCGCGGCGGCCCGTGCAGCAATACGGCTCAGGCGGCTACCCGGCCCCTGCCCTTGGCATGCGTCCGGTTCTTACCGGGAACGGGCCGGGAACGTTTTCCGTAGGGCCCGGAGAGCACCTGTCCGCCGTCGGGCACTGTTGCGTCCGCTTCCAGGTGGGTGCCGTGCTCAATCGTCACGCTTGAGCCGATCCGGGAATGGCTCCCGATGTGGACCCGGTTACCCACCACGGCGCCGCGGCCAATCCGCACTCCGTCGCCGATCACCGTCCGCTCGCCCACCGTCGCGTCGCGGTCAATCCAGCTGCCGTGCCCGATCCTGCACCCCGGGCCGATCCGGGCGCCGCTCTCCACGTACGTCATGGCGCCAATCCGGGCGCTCTCGGCCACAACGGCGCCGGGCCCAACAAGCCCGCCGCCGTTGGCGTGCCGGACGTACCGGGTGACCTTCCCGGCGTCGTCTTCCACTGATACAAACTTCGCGGTCATTCAATCCCTCGTTCGAATGAGCGGAACTTTCCGCACATTCAGTTAACGGCGCGGAACTCAGGAGGATTCCCGAACGGCGTCGACCAGTCCGCTACGGCAGGTCCTCTCCGGGCTGTGCATCTTCGTCCTGCTCAGGGGCTTCTTCTGTCAGCTGCAGGACGGTTCCGTGGAAGGCGGGCAGTTCGAGGAAGAAACTGCACAGGTCATCCACCTGGCCAACAGCGTCGCCGCTGAAGAGGTCGTGGACGGCAGCCCCCGGCACCAGGTGGCTGGACTGGATGCTGCCCGAAATATCCTGGTCCGAGAAGTTCAGCACGGTAACCCCCAGGGCGCCGCTTTCCAGCCGGATGACCATCACCAGCAGGCCGCGGTTGGAAACGTCCGGAACGTCGAGCAGGGCCCCTGTGGCTATGCCGTTTTCTTCGCGCACAGCCAGGATCCGCTGGAGCCTGCTGGCGTAGGAGTCCGGGTTCTTCAGCTGCTCGGGGAGCGGACCGTAAAGGCTCCGCGCCCGGGGCATGCCCGAGGAGGACACTTCCGCGTCCGGGCTGGTGCCCATAATGTCGTGGGCCCCGCGGTTGATCCAGCGGGTGTCGCCCTGGGCGGTGAGTTCCTCGACGCTCTTCCGGTCCAGCGCGGTGATGCCGGCCAGGTCCCAGCCGGAAAGGGCGAAGACGCCCGGCTGGAGGGCGTTGAACATCGAGAGGAGGATGTGCACATCCAGGACCCGCGCTTCCTCTTCGGAAGTGATGGCATCAGGGTCCCGGATTCCCAGCGCGGCCATGATGAAGCTGACCGATGTGCAGGCGATGCCGTTCGTAGTGAACACCGCGTTGTAGGGTGCGTTCTCGCCGGTGAGCCGCTCGCGCATGGTCTGCTGCACCTGCTCGGCAAGCTGCGCCCCGGTGAGCTCCTGCCCGTTGAGCTCGAACATCTCGTCCCGGTGCCCGGCAGCAAAATGCATCAGCTCGTAGGTCAGCTCATCATGGTTCTGCAGCGCATGCACCAGCGAAGCCTGGTCCACGCCGATTTCCATTGACAGGCGCAGTGTGAGCCGCAAGAGCTCTGTGTCCGCGGTGACAAGCGCGTAGTGGTAGGCCGGCCTGGTGATGAAGTCGTACGAAAGGTCGGGGCCTGCTTCGGAGGTCGCCTTGATGTCGTCGATGGTCAGGTTCAGCTCCTGGAAGGAGAACCCGCCCACCTTCCGGATCATGGAGCCGATGAGCTGGTTGGCCGCCTCGGACAGCGGATGCCCCTCGGACCAGCCCGGCTGCTCCTCGGCACTCTTTTCCACACCGAGGAATCCGTTGGCGTCCAGCCTGAGCGCACCGGTGCCCAGGTCAACCAGGGAATGCAGCGCATCGCCCACCACCAGGCGCATCCCGGCGAACGTGGGGTCCAGCCAGTTGATGGACGGCTGTCCTGCCTTGAAGTAGTGCAGGTAAACCCAGCGGCGCGTCTTCCCGGTGGTGTCAACGATCGGCCGGGTTGCGCTCCAGTTCGTTTCCTTGACGCCGGGCTCATAGAAGATGACCCGCTGCAGCCGGCCGATGATGTACCCGGCCTTCTGCAAAGCCTGCTCGGCGTCCGGGCTCAGGTTTACCGAGTCCTGCCCTTCGGGGACATCCGGCAGCAGGTGCCAGTCCTCCTCCGGGATATCCACCATGTGGTAGATCCCCGGGTAGTCCCGGAAGTTCATTTCGGCGAGGCGGAAGTCCGCTCCCTTGCCGGTGTGCCCCGGAACGATGTCGTCGATGATGGTCCCGCCATGGTCGGCAGCAACCTCGCACATCCGGCGGAATTCATCCTCAGTGCCGAACACGGGATCAATCGCCATGCTGATCCTGTCGAAGTGGCCGTCCACGCTGGGTGTCTGGGACCAGCCGCTGATGCCGCCCGCCAGTTTGACCGGGCCGGTGTGGATGGCGCGGATACCTATTTGGCTGAAGGCTTCCCACATGGCCGGATCGCCGAGGGCCGAGAGGAAGGACTGGCTGGACCTGGTGATGAAGGACAGGGGATATGCGGTGAACCATACGGGTGCGCGTTCAACGGCGGCCCGGGGATTCGGATGGGCGTAGGAGTTCTGCCACATGCTGGCTTGCCCTGAGAGCTGCCGGGCCAGCGTATTGGCGTCGCCCAGCATCGCCTGGTTCCGCAGCCATTCGACGTAGGCCGTATTGCGTCCATCGAATTCGAAGGAGGGCCTGGTGGCAAAGTATTGGCGGCGGCGGGCGGTGGGGCGCAGCGCCTTGGGCCGGGCAGGATAGAACTGCTCGTCGAAATTGACGTCCGGCTCCACCGAGGGTTCAACAGTTGCCGAAGTAGCTTCCTGGTCATCACCCGCAACGGTCTCCGCTTCATAAACACCGTCGCTGGCCATCGGTTCCCGCATACAGTCCTCTTTCTACACGTTGATTCCGCGGTCCCAAGGCGCGCCGCCTGACACCCTTCCCATAGTCCCAGTACCCGGGGGTGCCGAGACTATTCGGGCGAACTACGAAACTACCAAGAAATGGCTAGGCCACAAGATTGGCCGCGGCAGTGTCCATATGTTCCCGGATGGTTTTCCGGGCCAGCGAGGCGTCGCCGGTTTCGATGGCCGCCACAATATCGTGGTGGCGGTCCACGCTCATGTTCTTAACGCCCTTTTCGAGCCCGGCGAACATGATGGACATCCTGATGGACCCTTCCAGCGCTTCCCAGGTGTGCAGGAGTGTCTCGTTGCCCGTGAGCCGGCACAGCGTACGGTGGAATTCCAGGTCGGATTCGACGCGCTGCTGCAGGCCTTCCTCCTCGGCTGCCTTCATCGCGTCGATGGCCGAGCGGAGGGATGAGATGACGTTTTGGCGGTCCGGCAGTTCACAGAGCGTGCGGGCGGCCAGTGCTTCCAGGGCGGCGCGAACGGTGTAGATGTCGCGGATTTCTTTTTCGTCCAGGTGCCGGACGGAGAGCCTGCCACGGGGCCCGGCAGAAACCAGGCCTTCCTGTTCCAGCTGGCGCAGGGCTTCGCGCAGGGTTCCCCGGCTGATCTGCAGCATCTCGGAGAGTTCGGTTTCCACCAGGTGGCGGCCCGGTTCAAGTTCTCCGCTGGTGATTGCGGCGCGCAGGGCCGAGAGTGCCTGTTCGCGCAGGCTCTTTTTTTGCAGTCCCAGCAGCGGGGCGGTCAGTCCGGCCATGGCCTCTGTCCTCAATGTTGTAAGTCGACTGTTTACAGTCGGTAGTAGTTTCGATAGTACGGCAGAAAGCACGGCGCCGGCCGGGTCCGGTGCCGTGCTTTCTTCGGTGCGGGGCGGATGCTAGCCGAGTTCGGCGAGGACCTTTGCCACGATGCGGTCCACGGCCAGGCCGTAGCGGTCGTGCAGGGTGGGCAGTGCGCCGGCGTCCAGGAACTGGTCCGGTAGTGCCACGGGCACCACGCGCTTGCCGAGCCCTGCTGTGACCACCGCGGAGGCGACGGTTTCGAACAGGCCGCCCACCACTGAGTGGTTCTCGAGGGTGACGGCGAGCCGGTCGGTGTTGATCTCGGCGAGGACGGTTTCGGCGTCGAACGGCTTGATGGTGGGGGTGTGCACGACGGCGACGTCCACGTTGTGTGCCGCCAGGGCCTTTGCTGCCTGCAGGGCCCGCATGGTCATCAGCCCGGAGGAGATGAAGACAACGTCGTTGCCGCCGCGCAGCACCTTGGCCTTGCCGAGTTCGAACGTGTAGCCGTACTCGTCCAGCACGGTGGGCACGTTGCCGCGCAGCAGGCGCAGGTACGTGGGGCCGTCGCTGGCAGCCAGTTGGGGGACCGCCTGTTCGATGTCCACCGAGTCGCACGGGTCCACGATGGTCAGGTTGGGCATGCCGCGGAAGATCGCCATGTCCTCGGTGGCCTGGTGGCTGGGCCCGTACCCGGTGGTCAGGCCGGGCAGGCCGCCCACGATGTTGACGTTCAGGTTCGGCTCGGCCGCGTCCAGGCACAGGAAGTCATAGGCGCGGCGTGCAGCGAACACCGAGTACGTGGACGCGAACGGCACGAGCCCGGTTTCGGCCAGGCCGGCGGCGGCACCGAAGAGCAGCTGCTCGGCCATGCCCATCTGGAAGAACCGTTCCGGGAAGGCCTTGGCGAAAATGTGCATGTCCGTGTACTTGCCCAGGTCCGCCGTCAGGCCAACGATCTTGTCATTTTCCTGGGCGGCCTTGACCAGCGCGTGCCCGAACGGGGCGGAGCTGGTTTTCTGGCCGGGGTCGGCGAAGGAGGCGATCATCGCCGAGGTCTTCAGCTTCGGCTTCGCCGCTGTTGCGGTGTCGGGGGCCTCGGTGGTGGTGCTCATGCTGAAGCCTTTCCTTCGTATCCGGCGGTGAGCTGCTCGCGGCAGATTTGCCATTCGTGTTCGTCGATACGCATGAAGTGTGCCTTCTCGCGCTCCTCCAGCAGCGGCACTCCGCGGCCCACCTTCGTGTCGCACAGGATCACCGAGGGACGTCCGACGGCGGCGGCCTGGGCCGCTGCATTGTCGAACGCCGCCAGCAGCGCGCCGACGTCGTTCCCGTCCACCCGCTGCGTGTACCAACCGAAGGACTCCCATTTCTCGGTCACCGGCTCGGTGCGGAGCACTGTGTCCGTCTTGCCGTCCGCCTGCAGGGCGTTGATGTCCACCATCGCGGTGAGGTTGCCCAGCTGGTGGTGGTGCGCACCCATGGCAGCCTCCCAGGTGGAGCCCTCGTCCAGTTCACCGTCGGAGAGGAAATTGAAGACGCGGGCGCTGGAGCCCTGATAGCGCAGGCCCAGGGCCATGCCCACGGCAATGGTGAGGCCGTGCCCCAGGGAGCCGCCCGAGATTTCCATTCCCGGCGTGTAGGTGGACATCCCGGACATCGGCAGCCGGGAATCATCCGAACCGTAGGTTTCCAGCTCTTCGACCGGGACGATCCCGGCCTCGGCGAGGGCGGCGTAGTGGCCAATTGCGTAGTGCCCGGTGGAAAGCAGGAACCTGTCCCTGGCCTCCCAGTGCGGATCCTCCGCCCGGAAGCGGAGCTGGTCTCCGTAGACCGTGGCCAGCATGTCCGCGGCTCCCAGGGCCTGGCCGACATAGCCCTGGCCCTGGACCTCGCCCATGTTCAGGGCATGGTGGCGGATGCGGTAGGCCGCGGCGCTGACCTGCGCCAACCGGTCCTGGACGATTCCTGCGGGCATTGCCGACTCCGTGTTCGATTCGTGGGTGATGGTCATTAGACAGTTACCGGATGCGGGGTGCTTTTGCTGGCCTCATCCGCCAGCTGGCGTTCGCGCTTGCCCCAGGTCTCCCTGGTGACGAGGGCGGCCCAGAGGCCGATGGCTGCGTAGAAGCTGAAGAGGAGCGCCGGGCCCATCCAGCCGAGGGCTACGAACAGCAGGGTGGTGACGAAGGGCGTGAAGCCGGAGACCATGGCTGAGATCTGGTAAGCCAGTGACGCTCCGGAGGAGCGGGTCTTGGCCTGGAACAGTTCCGGGAACCACGGGCCCTGGGCGCCGGCAAGCGAGTTCTGGCAGACGGCGTAGGAGATAACGATCGTGGCAATGACGAAGATGAACAGTCCGGTGTTCACCATCAGGAACATGGGAATGCCGAACAGGGCAGCGAAGGCTGTGGACCAGATGTACAGGGGCCGGCGGCCGATGCGGTCCGTGAGGCGGGCCCATGCCATGGTGGCGAAAATGCCGATGAACGAGGCGATGCAGAGGGCCACGAGGGTTTCGGTCTTGTTTGCGAGCTGCTGGGTGTGCAGGTAGGAAATCATGTACGTGACGGACACCGCGTAGCCTGCAGTCTCGGCGATGCGCAGGCCGATGCCGCGGACAATGCTCCGCCAGTCGGTCCTGATGACGTCGGTGATGGGCGACTTAACAATGGAGCCGCTCTCCTTGACCTCGTCGAAGACGGGGGACTCCGGCACCTTGGAGCGGATGATCAGGCCGACGGCCACCAGCACGATGCTTGCGAGGAACGGAACACGCCACGCCAGTTCACCGCCGAGGTTAACGCTGACCAGGAAGACGAGGTTGGCCAGGAGGAGGCCCACGGGGAAGCCTGCCTGCACAATGCCCGTGTACTTGCCCTTGGACTTCCAGGGCGCATGTTCGTAGCTCATGAGGATGGCGCCGCCCCATTCCGCGCCGAAGGCGAGGCCCTGCACGATGCGGACAAACACCAGCAACGCGGGAGCCAGCAGGCCAACCTGTTCGTAGGTGGGCAGCAGGCCGATAAGGAACGTGGCCACACCCATCAGGATCAGGGAAGCAACCAGGACGGGCTTGCGGCCCACCTTGTCACCGAGGTGGCCGCCGATGATGCCGCCGATGGGGCGGGCGGCGAAGCCGACGCCGAGGGTGGCGAATGCTGCGAGCGTTCCTGTTACGGGATCGCCTGTGGGGAAGAAGGCTGTTCCGAAATAAAGGGCCGCAGCGGTGCCGAAGCCGATGAAGTCGTAGGTTTCAATAACGGCGCCCACTCCGGAGCCGATGGCGACGCGCTTAGCATCCTTGGTGCCGTGAACGTGTCCACGCATTTTTAGAGCTTCGTTGCTCATGGTGTTTCCCTTTCGAAAAGCGGTCCGAGGGGGTTCGGCCGCTGTCGACTGTTAACAAATGATATCCCCAGTGTGACGTGCCTCATGCTGACTGTCAACAGTCAATGTTGGAAGTTGACTGTTAACAATGAAAGCCCTACAGTGATTCACATCACCACCCGCTCATCCAGAGGATCAACGACGATGTTCAACTCCCGGCTCGGCTGCTCATCCATCAGCTTCAGGCATCAGGACCTGCCGGCCGCCCTGCGGACCATCAGCGGCCTGGGCTTTGAAGAGATCGATCTCGGCGCCCTCCCCGGCGTATGCGATCACGTCCCGTACAACCTGGACGCACCTGCCGTTGAGGCGGTAACAGCCGAGGTTGCCGCCTCCGGGCTGCGGGTCCGTTCCGTCAACGGGGATATCGGTGACCTCAATGCCGTACTCGACGCCGGACAGCAGGCAGCCCGCGAGCGGCACCTGGAGGCGCTGCTGACCCTCACGCGGAATACCGGCGCGAAGGCGCTCGTCCTCCCGTGCGGTGCCCTCAGCCACGAACCTGTCCGGAGCCTTGGGGAGGACCTGGACCTTATTGCCGCCCAGCTCACCCACGCGGGTCAGCGCGCGGCGGAGTTCGGCGTCGAACTCTGGACAGAGTCCCTGCATTTCCTGCGCTTCTGCTGGAACCTCGAACGCGCGGAAGTGCTGGCACAGCGGCTGGCGGGCACCGGCGTCGGAATTGTCATGGACTTCAGCCATCTCGTCGCCGCCGGCGAAGACCCGCTGGAGTACCTCGAACGGCGCAAGGGCAGTATTTCCCACGTCCATCTCCGGGATGCCGTGCCGGGCAACATCAACCTCAGCATCGGCAACGGCAACGCCGATTTCGCCGCAGGGCTGCGCCGCCTTGCGGCGGACGGCTACGGGGGGCACTTCTCGCTGGAACTCGAAACCAGGGACGTCACCCACGACGAACGCCCCGCAGCGGCAGCCAAAGCCGCGAGCTTCATCACTGACCTCATCTGACCATCGACACCCACTTCAACAATCCAAACGATTCAAGGGAGCATCATGACCACCATCCAGCGCACCGCCGTACTCACCGGGGCAACCTCGGACCGGGGCATCGGCATCACCACCGCCCGCCGCTACGCACGCCAGGGCTGGGCGGTGGTGATCCTGGACCTCGATGGCGAGAAGTCCGCCAAGGTCGCCGCCGAAATCGGCAATGAATTCAACGTCCCCGCCTTCGGCCACGAGATCGACGTCGCCAACGAAGCGTCCGTCACCGCAGCCCAGGCCGCCGTCGCCGCCGAGGTCGCTTCCGGCAACCTTCCGCCGGTAGGCGCGCTGGCCAACATCGCCGGCATCACCTCGCCTGTCCCGTTCCTGGAAACCACCCTTGAGCTCTGGCACAAGGTCATGGATGTCAACGCCACCGGCACGTACCTGGTCACCAAGGCATTCCTGCCGGACATGATCAGCAACGGCTGGGGACGCATCGTGAACATGTCCTCGGTCTCCGCCCAGCGGGGCGGCGGCGTGTTCGGCAAGGTTCCCTACTCCGCCGCGAAGGCCGCCATCCTGGGCTTCACCAAGGCACTGGCCCGCGAGCTCGGCACCAACGGTGTGACCGTCAACGCCATCACCCCCGGCGCCGTGGACACCAACATCCGCGTGGGCAGCACCGAGGAGCAGGAGGCCGCCATCAATGCCGGCATCCCGCTGGGCCGGAACGCCACCACTGAGGAAGTTGCCGCGGTGATCACGTTCCTTTCCTCCGAGGACTCGGCCTACCTCACCGGCACCACCATCGACATCAACGGCGGCAGCCACATCCACTAGGGAGCCATATCCACCCAGCGAACCCTTAGTCCCGCCCAGGAACCCACGGCAGAGAGCACATCATGACAAAAATCTTCAACGATCCCTCGGAATTTGCCGAGGAGGCCCTGGCGGGGTTCTGCGACGTCCACGGGGACCTGGTGCGCCAGGTCCCCGGCGGCGCCGTGCGGCGCTTCCGGCCCCCGCAGCCCAAGGTTGCCGTCCTCGCGGGCGGCGGGTCGGGACACTACCCGGCCTTCGCCGGCATCATCGGACCGGGATTTGCAGACGGCGCAGTGGTGGGCAACATCTTCACGTCCCCTTCGGCGCAGCAGGCGTACGCCGTGGCGAAGGCGGCTGAGTCCGGCGCAGGCGTTGTGTTTACGTACGGTAACTATGCCGGCGACGTCATGAACTTCGGCATGGCCAGCGAGCGCCTGGCTGCAGAGGGCATTGCCGTGGAGAACGTCCTGGTGACTGACGACATCGCCAGCGCACCGCCGTCGGAATCCGCCAAGCGCCGCGGCATCGCCGGTGACTTTACCGTCTTCAAGGTGATGGGGGCCGCAGCCGAGGCCGGCGCGGACCTCGCCGAAGTGGCACGCCTGGGCCGCAAGGCCAATGACCGGACCCGCACCATCGGCAGCGCGTTCTCCGGCTGCACCTTCCCGGGCGCGGAATCGCCGCTGTTCTCCCTGCCCGACGGGCAGATGGGGCTGGGCCTGGGCATACACGGCGAGCCGGGACTGTTCGACACCGCGCTGCCGTCCGCAAAGGAGCTTGGCCGTGAACTGGTGGCACGCGTGCTCGCTGAAACGCCGCCCGGCGCCGGCGAACGGATGGCGGTCATCCTCAACGGGCTCGGCTCCACCAAGCACGAGGAGCTCTTCGTTCTCTGGGGCACCGTGGCGCCGCTGCTCCGCGCCGCAGGGTACACCTTGGTGATGCCCGAAGTCGGGGAACTCGTCACCAGCCTCGACATGGCCGGGGTATCGCTCACTGTCACCTGGCTGGACGAGGAACTGGAACCGCTGTGGCTTGCCCCGGCGGAAACACCCGCCTACCGCCGTGGCAACGCGGTCCGGGAGGCCGGCACCGTGGCGGCCGGAGGAACGTCCGACGACGATGCGGCTTCTGCCCCGTTTGTTGCCACCGACGCCTCCCGGCAGTTTGCCGCTGCGGGCTTTGCCGCGCTGGAAGCCACGCAGTCCCTCCTGCACGACGCAGAGGAGCGGCTCGGCAGGATGGACGCCATTGCCGGAGACGGTGACCACGGGCGCGGCATGGTGCGCGGGATCGACGCCGCTGCCGCGGCTGCATCCGCTGCCCTCGGGCAGGGCGCCGGAGCGGGCGATGTGCTGGCAGCCGCCGGTGATGCCTGGGCCGACAAGGCGGGCGGAACGTCCGGCGTCCTGTGGGGAGCCGGATTGCGGGCTTTTGGCGAATCCCTGGGAAACAGTTCAGCGCCGGAACCCGGGCAGCTGGCAGCGGCGGTCAGGGCATTCGCGGACCGGATCGTGCAGCTGGGGAAGGCGGAGGCAGGCGACAAGACCATGGTGGACGCGTTGCTGCCGTGCGCCTCTTCCTTCGCCGGGCTGGTGGCAGCAGGCGTGGAACCGGGCCGGGCGTGGGAGGACGCGGCCCGCGCCGCGACGGCGGCCGCCGAGGCGACAGCCGGCCTGCTGCCGCTCAAGGGCCGCGCCCGCCCTTTGGCGGAAAAGAGCCTGGGCGCACCGGATCCCGGAGCAACCTCGCTGGCCATGATCTTCACCGTCATGGGCCCGCACCTCACCGCCGCCGTATCCAGCGAATCTGTGGGAGCACGGCAATGAATACTGAAGGACGAACCATGGGACTGAGACTTGTTGTAGGCGCGGACGAAGCGGGAGTCGACTACAAGGACAAGGTCCTTGAGGACCTCCGGCAGGATCCCAGGGTCAGTGAAGTGATCGACATTGGCGTCAACCGGTCCGATGCTCCGAATGACTTCACCAGGCCGTATCCGTACGTGGGAATCGCGGCGGGCGAAATGATCAGGGATGGCGTCGCGGACCGGGCCATCCTCTTCTGCGGCACCGGAATCGGCGTGGCTATCGCGGCGAACAAGGTGGAAGGAATCAGGGCCACCGCCGCCCACGATTCCTTCTCCGTGGAACGCTCCATCCTCTCCAACGACTGCCAGGTCCTCACCATGGGCCAGCGCGTGGTGGGCATCGAACTCGCCCGCCGGCTGGCCAAAGAGTGGATCGGTTACACCTTCGATCCGGCCTCCGCGTCTGCGGGAAAGGTCAAGGTCCTCACGGACTTCGAGGCCTGCTAAGCCCTGCCCTGCTGCAGGAAACAGGCCACGATGGTGATCAGGGCGGCAATCGACAGTAAAGTTTAGAGGGCCCGCACCAGCGGGCAACGCCAAAGGCAGGAGCCAGGATGGGCCGCAGGACACTCGTTGACGATCTCGTCGACGGCCTGCTTGACGACATCCTGGCGGGCAAGCTGAAACCGCACGATGCCATCCCTCCCGAAGGGGACATAGCAAAGGCCTACGACGTCAGCAGGCTCACGGTCCGCGAGGCCCTCAAGGCGCTGAGGGCGCAGAACATCCTTTACGTCAAGGCGGGGCGCGGAACCTTCGTGAACCCGTCGGACAACTGGACCGGGCTGGACGCGATCTTCAAGGCCGCCTCGCATGGAAACGGCGCGGACCAGGTGTCGGTGGGGCTGATCGAAATGCGGCGCATGGTGGAAACAGGTGCGGCGTCCCTGGCGGCCAAGCGCCATACTCCCGAGCATGCCCGGCAAATGGCGCAGTGCATCGCGGATATGAAGCGCTTCCAGGAGGCCGGGGACCTGGACCGTTTCGTCGAAGCCGATATCGCGTTCCACGATGCTGTGCTCAGGGCCTCCGGGAATCCCTTCGTGCGGGCCCTCTTCGCGCAGTTGGGACAACTGCTCTACATGACCCGGCGCGAGACCTCGGCCGTGCCCGAGATCCAGCTTCACGCGATTGAGTACCACCAGAAGGTCATGGAGAGCATCGTCAGTGGTGACGCCGAACTTTCCCGCCGGGTCATGGATGACCATATGGAGCAGACGTACCGCGATTACGAGCGCTACGTCCAGCACCCCGAACCGCAGGGCTAGGTCGCTGGCGCCCCCGCCCCGGCGATGCGCCATCCACGGTGGGCGGCGCCCCTTTCCACTCGGCTTGACGTAATCCGGATCACCCTTCTATGATCTTTCTCATGTTGCTTCGTCAGATGTCAGACATCAGACCCAATAGGCAGCAGAAGGAATATCCCCATTTCCCTCGGACGCGCCGCCCCCAACGCGCCGCGTCCGCCAGATAGAAGGTCGACGATGACTTCACTCTCCATGCCGTCCGCAGGACTGGGCGAACTCGGCGAGCGCACGCTCCGCAAGGTCCGCCGCCGCGTCATGCCGCTGATTGTCCTGCTTTACTTCATTGCCTACCTTGACCGCAATAACGTAGGTTTCGCCAAACTCACCATGAGCGAGGACATCGGCCTCACCGCCGCTGCCTACGGCCTTGGCGCCGGCATCTTCTTCCTCGGCTACGCCCTGCTGGAAGTTCCCAGCAATGCTGGAATGTACCGCTTCGGCGCCCGCAAGTGGCTGGCCAGGATCCTTATCACGTGGGGCATCTTTGCCACCGCCATGGCGCTGGTCAACGGCGAAAGCACCTACTACATCATCCGCTTCCTGCTGGGTGCAGCCGAGGCCGGGTTCTTCCCCGCGATCCTCTTCTACCTGACCCTGTGGTTCCCCGCCGCCCAGCGCGTCACCGTCCTGGGAATCTTCATCCTGGCGCAGCCCATTTCCAACGCACTCGGCGCCCCGGTCTCCGGCCTGCTGCTGCAGATGGACGGCATCATGGGACTCCACGGCTGGCAGTGGCTCTACATCATCGAGGGCATCCCCGCCATTCTGCTTGGCCTGCTGACCCCGATGCTGATGACCGACCGTCCCCGTGACGCCAAATGGCTCAACACTGAAGAACGCGAATGGCTCGCCACCACCATGGACGCCGAGCTTGCCGCCAAATCCAAGGTCGGCAGCCACAACTTCCTGGCCGGCCTCAAGGACAAGCGCACGCTGACCTACTCGGCCCTGTACTTCGGCCTGGTCTGCGGCATCTACGGCCTGGGCCTCTGGATGCCCACCATCGTGGCCGCCCTTGGCAAGTTCTCCACCACCGAGGTGGGCTTCATTGTCCTCATTCCGTACTCCATTGCCGCAGTCTTTGTGTACTTCTGGAGCCGGCGGGCGGACCGCACGGGCAAGCGCGCCTGGCACTCCTCCGTCAGCATGGTGCTGGCCGGCATGGGCCTGCTGGCCGCGGGCTACCTGCTCCCGGTCAACCCCATCCTTGCCCTCATCGCCCTGACCGCTGCGGCGATGGGCATCTACGGCGCTATTGCACCGTTCCTGTCCATGCCGTCCGCCGCGCTCACCGGAGCAGCTGCTGCCTCCGGACTGGCGCTGGTGAACTCCCTTGGCAACCTCGGCGGCTTTGTGGCCCCGTACGCCGTGGGCCTGCTCAAGGACGCCACCGGCAACAACCAGAGCGGCCTGCTCTTCCTGTCCTTCTGCCTGTGCGTCACGGCAGTGGCCACATACTTCTACGCCCGGAAGCGGCCTGAGGGCGACGCCGCCCTGGACCCCGCAGTTGCCGCTGCGGCAGAAGTCAACGCAGCCAAAGTCTCCTGACCCCGAACCCTGACGAAAGATACACCTGTGACAACCACCCCATTTCCCGCTGAACGAACCGTCGTACTGACCGGGGCTGCCTCTGCCCGCGGCATCGGCCGGGCCACGGCGGACCTGATGGCCAGCGAGGGCTGGTCCATCGCGATCCTCGACATCAACGCCGAAGATGCCAAAGACGCGGCTGCGGAGATCGGATCCAACCGTGCAGTGAAGGCCATTGGAGTCGGCGCGGATGTTTCCGACGCGGCCTCCGTGGACCGGGCCATTAGCGAAATCGAAGACTCGCTGCCGCCGATCGTTGCCCTCGCCAACCTTGCAGGCATCAGCTCGCCCACAACCTTCATGGAAACCAGCGTGGAGGAGTGGGACAAGGTATTCGCGATCAACATGCGCGGAACGTTTATCGTGTCCCAGCGAGTCCTCAAGGGAATGATTGAGCGCAAGCTTGGACGCATCGTGAGCATTTCCTCGATTTCCGCCCAGCGCGGCGGCGGCACCTACTCCAAGGTGGCCTACAGCGCCTCCAAGGCCGGAATCATCGGCTTCACCAGGGCCCTTGCCCGTGAAGTGGGGGAGTTCGGCGTTACCGTCAATGCGATCGCACCGGGTCCCATCGACACAGACATCATGGGCGGCACCCTCACCGAGGAACGCAAGGCCCAGATGTCCGAGGGCATCATGATGGGAAGGGTGGGTACCCGCGAGGAAGTGGCCGCCCTCATTTCCTTCCTGCTCGGGAAGGACGCTGGCTACATCACCGCAGCGACCTACGACATCAACGGCGGCCTGCAGGTCAGCTGACCGCACAACCGTGATTCACGGCAGCAGCGCCCCGGCGGGTTCCGTCCGGTGCGCTGCTGCCGTTCCCGTGCGTGGGCACCGGAGGGCTGGGCTTCCCGGTTGCCTGTTTCCTACACTGGGGTGATGATCACAGTCACCGGAAGTGTGGAAACCAAACTGTCCGCTGAGAAGGCCTTTGCCTTCCTGAGCGCGTTCGAGAACACCAGTGAGTGGGACCCCAACACTCCGGTGATGGAAAAACTGACGCCAGGCCCGGTTGCGGTGGGGCACCGGTACCACGCCGAGTCCGAATTCCGTGGCAAGCGCCAGTCACTGGAGTACGAGGTCATCGAGCTGACGGAGAACCACATCAAGCTCCGTGGCGAGAACAAATCCGTCACGGCCTTCGACTCCATTGACGTGAGTCCCGCCGCCCAGGGGTCTGTAGTGAAATACACCGCGGAGTTCAGCATCAAAGGGCCTGCCAAAATCGTCCAGCCGCTCCTGAAGCCTGCCTTTATGTCCCTGCGGGACCCGGCGCTGAACGGGATACGGGACACGCTCAACGCCTTGGCCGCCGCCTAGGCTTACACCGTTACACCGTTACACCGTTACACCGTTACACCGTCAGCCGGCGGCCTTCGCAGACTCACCAAACACTGTGACATTCCCGGTGCGCGGGCATGCGTCTGTCATGGTGGACACATTATGACTATCCCGCGGGTAGGCTGGGATGACCGTTCGGCAGTGAGCGGCCAAGGCGTTCTTTAATGGACTACATGGCCTTTGTGCTGTTCGGGAGGGGGAAGCAGTGGCTCACGCCGAAGCCGCGAATGACGAGGTTTTCACTGACGTCGCGCTGCATCTTCAGGACCTGGTGCTGGACAGCCCCGATGTTGACCAGTTCCTTCAGGACCTGGCCAGCTATGCCGCGGGACGGTTCAGCAGCCCTGGCCGGGAAATTTTCTGCGGAGTCGCCGTCGAAAGGCACAAGAAGGCCACGGCCATCGCCGGCAGCGATCCCTGCATCCGCATCCTCGACCAGTTCCAGGACAAGGACGGCGACGGTCCAGGCGTCACCGCCATGCGCACCTCGGACACGGTCCTGGTCGCCGATGTGAGCCAGGAAAAGCGGTGGCCCGCGTATGCGAGTGCCCTTTCCAGGGAGGGACTGTTCTCCGCAGTGAGCGTTCCGCTCGCGCTGGGCGAAGACATCCGTGGGGCACTCAGCCTGTACTGCGGGCAGCTGCAGGCATTCAGCAGCGAAGACATTGCCGCTGCCCGGGCCTTCTCCGGCCAGGTTTCAAAAAGCCTGCGGCTGGCCCTGCGGATCGGCAAGTTGCAGGACACCAGGGACAGCATGAGCGAGGCCATGAAATCGCGGACCGTGATCGACCTGGCCACAGGCGCCATCATGGCCCAAAGCCATTGCAGCCAGCACCAGGCGTTCAGCGTGCTGCTGCAGGCATCCAACACACGGAACATGAAGCTCAAGGACGTTGCCGCAACCGTGGTTGCGTCAATCCCCGGCAGTTCCGGAATCTCGACCTACTTCGACGAGTAGGGTTCCTGCGAGTCGCTGCGTGCCAGGGCCAGCAGGGAGTCACTGAACGGCGCCCGGGACAGCAGTCCCGCTGCAGCACAATGCTCATTGACAGCCTGGGCCAAAGTGTCCCGGTCCTTTGGAGGAAGGGTTGCCAGCCCAGCGCTGTAGTCCCGGATTTCCTCCTCGGAAGCGTCGCCGCCGATGGCCAGGTGTTCCAGCCACAACTGCCCCATGTCCAGGCCGTGCTCCCGTATCACTGCGCCGGTCAGGGCCTGCTGGTCCGCTGCGTCCACCGTTCCGTCCTTTCCTGGAAAGACTTTTGTCCCCAGTGGGGGTTCGGAGCGGCGGCGCTGCCGGATGGGCGGGGCGGTGACTCTTTTTCCTAAGCCCGGCAAATGCGGTGGGATTCCTGGAACCGTCCGTGTGGAATGGAAGCACGACGACGGCGCGTTCCACCTCGAGGCGACGGTACCTGGGGGAGTGGAGGCCGGCGTCGTACTAGCTGCCCACGGCCAGGAGCCGCTGGATCTGCTCAGCGGCGTCGCTTTCCGGCGCCGGAGTGTAGACCACAAGATGGAGGTCGGGCCGGTCCGAGGGCGAGACCTGGTGGTGTTCCAGCCTGAGGACGCCCACCGACGGGTGGTGGAACAGCCGCTCGCGGGATTCGAAGCCCAGGATGTCGTACCGGTCCCAGCCCTCCTTGAATTCCGGACTCGTGTCCTTGAGCCGCTCCACCTGGTAGGCCACGTCCGGATCGCCGAGCCGCTGCCCGGCTTCTGCCCGGAATTCGGCAAGGAACCGCCTGCTGGTGACGTCCCAGTCGGGGAGCAGTTCACGGACATACGGGTCGGTGAAAACCAGCCACAGCAGGTTCCGTTCCGGGGCGGCCACGTTGGCGATGTTGGGGTACAGCGCGGCGTAGGCCCTGTTCCAGCCCGTGACGCTCCAGTCCGGGGCGAGCGCAAAGGCCGGGTTCGGGCCCAGGGCGTCGAGGAGCCGCTGGATGTGGGCTGGAGCGTCGGCAGCCGCCGGGCCTGCGGACACCGGCGCGGAATAGCCCGCGAGGGACAGGACGTAGGAGCGGCCGGTCTCCGAGAGGTGGAGGGTCCGGGCCACGGATTCCAGGACTTCCCGCGAGGGCCTGATCTCGCGGCCCTGCTCGAGCCACGTGTACCAAGTGACGCTCACGCCGGAAAGGAAGGCCACTTCCTCCCGCCGCAGCCCCCGTTCCCGCCGGCGGGCCACGGGCGGCAGGCCGTACTCCGACCGCAGTGCCTGGTCGCGACGTGCCCGCAGGAAAAGACCGAGTTCCTTGCGCTTTTCGCCTGCCTCTTTCACGACATCCAACACTAGTACTCTGGTACTGCTGCTACTAGTATCAACACTGTCTTCCGCCCGCGCGCCCGGAACGGCAGGATCGGTAGCATGCCTCCTCTTCGTTCACGTACTGTCACCCACGGCCGCAACATGGCCGGCGCCCGCGCACTGCTGCGCGCCTCCGGCGTCGCCAACACGGACATCGGCAAGCCGATCATCGCCGTGGCCAACTCCTTCACCGAATTCGTCCCGGGCCACACCCACCTCGCCCCCGTGGGCCGGATCGTCTCCGACGCGATCCTCGCCGCCGGCGCCGTGCCGCGCGAGTTCAACACCATTGCCGTGGACGACGGCATTGCGATGGGCCACAGCGGCATGCTCTACTCGCTGCCATCGCGCGACCTGATCGCCGACTCCGTGGAGTACATGGTCAACGCCCACTGCGCCGACGCCCTGGTCTGCATCTCCAACTGCGACAAGATCACCCCCGGCATGCTCATGGCGGCGCTGCGCCTGAACATCCCCGTGGTCTTCGTTTCCGGCGGACCCATGGAGGCGGGCCGCGTGACCCTGACTGACGGGTCCGTGCGCTCCCTGGACCTGGTGAACGCGATCGCCGACGCCGTGGACGAGTCCATCTCCGATGAAGACATCAACCTCATCGAAGAGAACGCCTGCCCTACCTGCGGTTCCTGCTCCGGCATGTTCACCGCCAACTCCATGAACTGCCTCACCGAGGCCATCGGCCTGTCCCTGCCGGGCAACGGCTCCGTACTGGCCACCCACACCGCGCGCAAGGCGCTGTACGAGAAGGCCGGCAGCACCGTCGTCGAGCTGGTGAAGCGCTATTACGACGGCGACGACGACTCCGTGCTGCCGCGCTCCATCGCCACCGCCAAGGCATTCGACAACGCCATGGCGCTGGATATTTCCATGGGCGGTTCCACCAACACCATCCTGCACCTGCTGGCCGCGGCCCAGGAGGCAGGCGTGGATTATGGACTGGCGGAGATGGATGCCAAGTCCCGCAAGGTGCCCTGTTTGGCAAAGGTGGCCCCGAACGTCGCCAAGGACAAGACCTACTACATGGAGGATGTGCACCGCGCCGGCGGCATCCCTGCCCTGCTGGGCGAGCTGAACCGCGGCGGCCTGCTGCACAAGGACGTCCACTCCGTGCACTCCGCCGACCTGGACGGCTGGCTGGACGACTGGGACATCCGCGGCGGCAAGGCAACCGAAGAAGCGAAGGCCCTGTGGCACGCGGCTCCCGGCGGCGTCCGCTCTTCCACCGCGTTCTCCCAGTCGAACGAGTGGACCTCCCTGGACACCGACGCCGCGGAAGGCTGCATCCGCTCCGTGGAACACGCCTACTCCAAGGACGGCGGGCTGGCCGTGCTCCGCGGCAACGTGGCCATCGACGGCGCCGTGGTGAAGACCGCCGGCGTGGACGAGTCGATCTGGACCTTCTCCGGCCCAGCCGTGGTGTGCGAGTCCCAGGACGAGGCCGTGGAAAAGATCCTCAACAAGACCGTCAAGGAAGGCGACGTAGTGGTCATCCGCTACGAAGGCCCCCGTGGCGGTCCGGGCATGCAGGAAATGCTCTACCCGACGTCGTTCCTCAAGGGCCGCGGCCTGGGCAAGAAGTGCGCCCTGATTACGGACGGCCGCTTCTCCGGCGGCACCTCCGGCCTCTCGATCGGCCACATCTCCCCGGAGGCCGCCTCCGGCGGCACTATCGCCCTGGTGGAGAACGGCGACATCATCAGCATCGACATCTCTCAGCGCTCAATGCAGCTGGAGGTCTCCGACGAGGTCCTTGCCGAGCGTCGCGAGAAACTGGAAGCCAATGGCGGTTACAAGGCCAAGAACCGGGACCGCCTGGTGTCCCCGGCCCTGCGCGCCTACGCCGCCATGGCTCTGTCTGCAGACAAGGGTGCGGTGCGGGATGTCTCGCTGGTGGAGAACCTCGTTTAGGCCCTCCTGGGTTCTGGGGCGTCTTTACGGCTGGAAAGGTTGGCTAGTGTGGAAGCGCGCGAAGCCGGCGTGGAGGTCGTGGACGAGGACGGATCCGGTCCACGGGCACATGAACCTCGCCGCGGGCATGCCCGAAGCATTGCCTGCGCTGGAATTCCTTGTGAAATGGGCTGGCTTCGGCCAAGGGGCGGTGAGCCTCGGCGTAAAGCGCCCGAAGCGCGCTTGCCTTGCGGGGCTCCCCTAGGTGTGGGCGATGTCCGCCGGAGGGGCCAGCGGAGCGTTGCCCGCCCCGCCCTGGCTGCTTGACCAGATCTGGCCCATTTCTTCGGTGGACTGCTCCACAATCCTGCTCATCGCTGCGTGCGCTGCGCCCGCCTCGCCGCGCTGGATCGCGCTGGCCAGATCCACATGCAGCTGCAGGGCCTCGTGGTGCGGCAGGTGGGGCATCAGGCCATGCTCTGTCCGGCCCGTGAGGACCTCTGCCACAAGGTTTTGCAGCTGGGAAAACATTGCATTGCCGGAAGCTTTGAGTATTGCGGCATGGAACTCCACGTCCAGCCGGAGGAATTCCTCCTGGTCTCCGCGCTGGCCGGCGGCCCACAGCCTGGCCGCAAGGGAGACGAGTTCGCTGCCGGCATCCCAGGAGGCCCGTTCGGCGGCGAGGCGTGCAGCCTGCGGTTCGATGGCTCCGCGAAGTTCATTAAGGGACTGCAACTGCTCCAGCCGGCGGGCGGAAGCAAGGCGCCAGCGGATCACTTGCGGATCGTAGAGATTCCAGCACTCCTCAGGCTGCACAACTGTCCCAAACCGCCGCCGGGATTCCAGCATGCCCTTTGATGACAGCACCCGGGCCGCTTCACGGACCACGGACCGGGACACGTTGTGCTGCCCCTCCAGCTCATCAAGCCGCAGGACGGAATGTGGGGCCCAGCGCCCATCGGCAATGCCGAGCCCCAGGCTTTCGACCAGCGCGGCATGCAGGTCGGTAGGAGACTCCGCCTTTGGGGTTTTCATAAATAAATCATACGGCTCACTGGCAAGGGGTTGTCTAAGTCTGCCTTATTTCCATATGATCGCTTCCAAGGCAGATGTAAAGATGCATTTGTAGGGCGGCTGGACAGTGATGTCAGTCCTCAGAAAGCAAAGGGAGTCGTAATGAAGCGACGTTCAATCGTGAAGTACGCGGCAGTCGCCGCAGCACTTTCGCTGGGGCTGACCGCCTGCAGCGGGGGCGGCGGCAGCACGGACGCCAAGGAATCAGGCACGGTGCGGGTGACGCTGGCCAACCACGTCTGGACCGAAGGCATCAAGGCAGCCATTCCCGACTTCGAGAAGTCCAGCGGGCTCAAGGTGGAACTTACTCAGCTCGGCGAAGACCAGCTCTCGGACCAGTACAACGTCAAGCTCAACGCGGGCAGCGATGAGATCGACGTGATGATGTACCGCCCGCTCCAGGAAGGCAAGGCGTTCGCCAAGAACGGCTACCTTGCCGACCTGACCGAAAAGGTGTCCTCCGATTCCGGTTGGGACTGGAAGGACTACCAGGAAGGCCCGGTCAAGGCCACCACCGCCGACGGCAAGGTCGTCGGCGTTCCGATCATCACCGAGCGCGAGGTCCTCTACTACCGCAAGGACCTGCTGCAGGCCGCCGGCCTCCAGGTTCCCAAGACGATGGAGGAGCTCGAAGCGGCAGCCAAGGCCATCAAGGCGTCCAACCCCGACATTGCCGGCTTCGTGGCCCGCACCGGCAAGTCCGCGGCCGTCACCCAGTTCTCCAGCTTCCTTTACAGCTTCGGTGGCGACTTTACGGACGCCAGCGGAAAGTCTGCAGTCAACTCGGATGCAGCGAAGAAGGCCTACGGGTACTACGGCGGCCTGATCAGGAACTACGGCCCCGCCAATGTCAGCACCGACATGAGCTGGCCCGAGGCGATGGCAATCTTCACCCAGGGCAAGGCCGCCTTCTACACTGAGGCGGACTCGCTCTACAAGAACGCCACTGACCCGGCCAAGTCCAAGGTTGCGGACAAGGTCGGGTTCGCGCCACTGCCCGCAGGTCCTGCAGGGTCCAAGCCCTACAACATCCCGTCCTGGGGCCTTGCCGTCAACGAGGCGTCCAGCAACCAGGACAACGCGTGGAAATTCATCCAGTGGGCCACGGGCAAGGAACGCACCCTGGCCGCGCAGAAGGCCGGTGTCCCCGGACCCAGGACTTCCGTCTGGTCCAACGCCGAGGGAACCTCCACCTACCCCAAGGACCTCGCCGAAGCCATCGCTGTCAGCGCGAAAAACGGTGTTGGCCACGACCGTCCCCAGGTTGTCACCGTGGGCAAGGCCAGGGAAATCGTGGGCGAGCCCATCGTAGCCAGCATCACCGGCGCCGACCCCGCCGCCGCGGCTGACTCAGCCCACGAAGCCTTCCAGAAGTTCCTGGACGGCGAAAAGAAGTAACGCAGCAGGCGCCTGCGCTGCGTCCATCGCAGCCAGCACCACAGCCCGGCGGGACGGCAGACCCTGTCGCCGTCCCGCCGCGGACCGCTCCCCCCAACTCCTTAGGTGAACCATGTCCGTAACGAACGCTCCCCGCAGCGCTCCCGCCCGCAGCGCCGGCCGCCCTCCCAGCCTTGGGGGGAACGTCTCCGCCTGGTCCAACCGGCACCGCAAATGGCTCTTTGCGGCCCCTGCGATGATCTTCGTCGGCGTTCTGATTGTCTTCCCGCTGGTGTGGACCCTGTACCTGAGCCTCACCGATTCGCAGGGCTCGGTGCGCGCCGCCACGGAGTTCATCGGCCTTCAGAACTACCTCACTGTCCTCACTGACACCGAACGCTTCTGGCCTGCAGTGGGCCGCACGCTGACCTTCACGGGTGTCGCGCTGGTCTGCGAGGTTGTGCTCGGCATGGGCATCGCTCTGCTCCTATGGCGTCCCTTCCGCGGTGAAAAGTGGGTCCGCGTGGCCATCCTGCTTCCGCTGGTGGCCACCCCGGTTGCCGTCGGCATGATGTGGCGGCTGATCTTCGATCCCAACATCGGCTTCGCCAACCAGCTGCTGGGAATGATCGGCATTCCGCCGCAGCCCTGGCTTTCCGGCCAGGACACGGCCCTGGGCACAACCATCTTCATGGACGTCTGGCAGTGGACCCCCATGGTGGTGCTGATCCTCCTGGCCGGGCTGACGTCCCTCTCCGATGAACCTGACGAGGCTGCCCGGGTGGATGGCGCGAACGCCTTCCAGCGCTTCTTCTACATCACGCTGCCCCTCATGATGCCCACCGTGATCGTTGCCATCCTGCTCCGCGGCATCGACGCCCTGAAGACCTTCGACATCCTGTACGCCACCAAGGGCAAAGGCGGCGGCTCCTTCAACGAAGTGGAAACCCTGAACGTCTATGCCTACGGGCTGAGCTTCGACTACAACCAGTACGGGCTGTCCTCCGCCGTCTTGATCCTGTTCTTCATGATCATCATCGGCTCCATGTGGCTGCTGACCATGCGCAAGAAAGCGGTAAGCAAATGACCGTCCTGACCCCAACCCAAACAGCCGGAAAGCCCCAGGTGCTTCACCGCCGCCGGAAGCCCCTGTCCGTCAGGCTCTACAAGGTCTTCCGGGTTGCAGCCCTCATTGCCGTGGTGGTGTTCCTCCTCGCCCCGCTGTTCTGGATGTTCCTTGCCTCCCTCAAGACCAACGTGGACATCTATGACACCGGCAAGGCCCTGTTCTTCACGCCCACCGGCGAGAACTACGCCAACGTCCTGCAGCGGAACAACTACTTCGTCTTCATTTTCAACAGCTTCTGGGTGGCCTTCGTTTCCACCGCACTGTCCATTGTGCTCGGAGTGCCTGCCGCATACGCGATGAGCCGCTTCACGATGCACCGCTCCGCCCTCGTGGTCCTGATGGCCCGCGTGATTCCCGGCGTGTCACTGCTGGTGCCCTGGTACTACGTGTTCTCCAACCTGCGGATGGTGGGCCGTTTCGAGGTGCTTATCCTCAGCCACATGTTCGTTGCCCTGCCGCTGATCGTCTACATCATGATGAGCTACTTCGATTCACTGCCGTTGGAGCTGGAGGAGTCCGCCCAGGTGGACGGCCTCACCCCGATCGGCGCGTTCCGCCTCATCACGCTGCCGCTGTCCGTCGCGGGGATCGCCACGGCCGGGATCCTCTCGTTCATCTTTTCCTGGAACAACTTCATGTTCGCACTGGTGCTCTCCGGCTCCAGCACCAAGACGCTGCCCGTGGCCATCTTCGACTTTGTGTCCTACGCCAGCATCGACTGGGGCGGGCTGATGGCGGCTGCCACCGTGGTCACCATCCCGATCATGATCATTGCGCTCTTCACGCAGAAGTACATCGTTTCCGGCCTCACCGCCGGCGCGACCAAGGGCTAGGGAACAGATGACGTTCATCAGCAGGATTGAAACCTTCCTCGTCGCGCCGCGCTGGCTCTTCGTCCGGATCGAGACGGACAGCGGAATTGTCGGCTGGGGAGAGGCAACATGCGAAGGCCGCAGCGAGACGGTGCGCACCGCCGTCGAGCAGCTCGCCGAACTCCTGATCGGCAACGACGCACTGCGGATCGAGGACCACTGGCAGGTGATGACCAAAGGGTCCTTCTACCGCGGCGGCCCCATCCTCGCCAGCGCCGTCTCGGGCCTGGACCAGGCGCTCTGGGATATCGCCGGCAAGCACTTCAACACCCCCGTGCACCAGCTGCTGGGCGGCCACGTCCGGGACCGCATCCGGATGTACGGGTGGGTGGGCGGCGACGAACCCAACGAGGTGGCCGACCAGATCAGTGCCCAGCTGGAGGTGGGCCTCACCGCGGTGAAGATGAATGCCAGCGGCCGGATGAGCCCGATCGCCTCGGTGGCCGAGCTCGACGGCGTTGTCCGCCGGGTGGCCGCCGCCCGCGAAGTCCTGGGTGAGCACCGGGACGTTGCAGTGGACTTCCACGGCCGCTTCAGCCTCGCCAACGCCCGCCGCGTGGCGCCGCTGCTGGAACCGTACCGGCCTTTCTTCCTCGAAGAGCCCGTGGTCCCCGAGAACACGCACCTGCTGCGCGAGTTCACGTCGTCCACTACCACGCCGGTCTCCTCGGGCGAGCGGCTCTACAGCCGGCAGGAATTCCTGCCGGCGCTGCAGGCCGGCATCGCCGTGGCCCAGCCGGACCTCTCCCACGCGGGCGGCATCACGGAGGTCCGCAAGATCGCCTCGCTTGCCGAGGTCTATGAAGTCCAGCTGGCGCCGCACTGCCCGTTGGGCCCGCTGGCACTCGCCGCATGCCTCCAGGTGGGCTTCGCGACACCCAACTTCCTGATCCAGGAACAGAGCATCGGCATCCACTACAACAAGGGTGCCGAGGTCCTGGACTACGTGGTGGACAAAACGCCACTGAAGTTTGTGGACGGCCACATCGAGCGGCTCACCGGACCCGGCCTGGGCATTGAGATCGACGAAGCCGTGGTCCGGGCCGCGGACAAGCGCGGACACGCCTGGCGGGGCCCGGTCTGGCGGCAGCCGGACGGCGCGTTCGCAGAATGGTGACGGCCCGGACTGCGGGCACGGACACGGACACCCCTCAAAAGGAGAATCCCGGCATGGAAAACACCCTGACCCCCGAGGCCCTGCTGGCCGGGGTGCGCCAGGCCAGGCTGGTGGCGATCGTGCGCGGCACGGACGGCGCGGCCACGGGGAGGGCGGCCCTCGCTGCGATGGAGGAAGGCTTCAAGTACGTTGAAATCGCCCTGACGACGCCGGGAGCGCTCACCGCGATCAGCCAGGTTCGCGCCGCTGCACCCGCCGGGTGCTTCGTGGGCGCCGGGACCGTGCTGACAAAGCAGGACGCGGAAAACGTCGAGTCGGCGGGCGGCCAGTTTGTGGTCACCCCGTCACTCGCCCCCTCCATTGAGGCGGCGGCCGGGCGGGGGATCGCCGTCCTGGCCGGGGCCCTCACTCCGAGCGAGGCATTCGAGGCGATGAACCGCGGCGCCACGGCAGTCAAGCTTTTTCCCGCCTCCATCGGCGGGCCCGGTTACCTCAAGGCGCTGCGCGATCCGTTCCCGGACATCCCGTTCATCGCAGTGGGCGGCGTCGGGCTCGGGGAAGCCGCCGGATACTGGGGAGCCGGGGCCATCGCGGTCGGGCTGGGAGGGCCGCTGTTCGGCGATGCCGGATCCGGGGGCGACCTTGCGCCGATGCGCGGACGCGCGCGCCGCTTTGTTGCCCTTGCCGCGGAGTACAACGACCGGGCCGCCGAGGGCCTGCGGTGACTGCCGCCGTCGAACGGCCTTCCGTGGACCTCCTGACCTTCGGCGAGTCCATGGTCTCCCTGCGCTCCGCCGGGCCGCTGTCCGCCGGCGGCGCCCTGACCATGCACGTTGCCGGCGCCGAGTCGAACGTGGCCGTCGGCCTTGCACGGCTCGGGCACAGCGTCACCTGGGCCGGCGTGGTGGGTGCCGATCCGCACGGCGAGTTCATCCTCCGCCAGCTCCGTGCCGAGGGGGTCCGGCTGGAGCACCGCGAGGTCGCTGCCCGACGGACCGGGGTGATGTTCCTTGAACAACGCACCGCCGACGTGACCCGCGCCTTCTACTACCGCTCCGGCTCGGCAGGATCAACGCTGTGCCCGGAGGACCTGGAACAGGCCCTCAGCGCGGGCGCCCGCATCCTCCACCTGACCGGCATCACGGCCGCCCTCAGCCCGGAGTCACGGAAGGCAGTGGAATATGCTGCCGAACAAGCCGCCGGCGCCGGGGCAGTGGTGTCCTTCGACGTCAACTACCGCAGCAAGCTTTGGTCCCGGGAAGAGGCGCGGAAAGTGCTGGCACCGCTGGTGCGGCACGCCGGCATCCTGATCGCTTCCGACGACGAACTTGGCCTGGTTGCCGCCGCACCGGACAGTGCACCAGGGACGGACACCAGTGAATCGGCGATGGTTGCCGAAATCCTTGGGCTAGGAGTCCGCGAAGTTGTGGTCAAGCGGGGCGCGGCCGGCGCCAGCGTCCACACCCCGGAGGGCCGGTGGGACGCCCCGGCCGTCCCGGTGACCAGCATCGACACGGTGGGAGCCGGCGACGCCTTCACCGCCGGCTACCTGTCCGCCCTGCTTGACGGCGCCGACGTGGCCGGCCGCCTGCAGCGCGGCGTGCTCACCGGAGCCTTCGCCGTCAGCACTGCGGGCGACTGGGAAGGCCTTCCCGGCCGTGCGGAGCTCGCCCTGCTGGGAACCACTCCCAGCGGAGCCACGCAACGTTGACCCCTTCGCGGTCCACCCCTGCCCGCTTAACCCGCCGCTTTATCGATTAAGAAAGCCTGGATCTTTTGTGAAAATCATTGCTGCTGATGTGTTTGTGACCAGTCCCTCCCGTAATTTTGTGACGCTTCGGATTACTACGGAGGATGGTGTGACCGGTATTGGTGATGCGACGCTGAACGGGCGTGAGCTCGCCGTCGCCGCCTATCTCAAAGAACACGTT